>JABGWD010000168.1 GCA_018645725.1 Opitutia bacterium | reverse complement strand
AAGTTGATCAATCCTGGTTGGCAAAACTGGACCTGCGCTGCGGGATCCTTTTTCTCATAAGCTGAAGCGACTTGCTGATCTTGTTTTGGCAGTCTTCGGTCTTTTGCTCTCCCTCCCTCTTGTCTTGCCCGTACTTGTGATTATTGCCATCGATTCCGGCTTCCCTCTCTTTTTCAAACAGACGAGAACCGGTTTCATGGGACGCCCCTATACCCTTTACAAGCTCCGGACGATGAAAAGGGATGCCGAAAAAAAAGGGGCCGAATGGGCGAGGGAGAAAGACCAACGGGTCACCAGGTGCGGAAAATTTCTGCGCAAATGGAGAATCGACGAAATTCCCCAGTTTTGGAACGTCGTCAAGGGAGAGATGTCCATTGTCGGTCCCCGTCCCGAGAGGCCTGAGTTTCAGGAGGAACTGATCAAAAAGGTTCCGCACTGGAATTGCCGCCACCTGGTCAAGCCCGGTTTGACCGGATGGGCTCAAATTCGCTTTCGATATGCCGCGGACACGGACGATTCCGAGGAAAAACTGTCTTTCGACCTGTATTACGTCAAGCATGCCTCGCTCCTGATGGATCTTCAAATCATGCTTTCCACCCTTCGTTCAATCGCTCGAGGAAGCAGATGAAGACATTGGTCACGGGAGGGGCGGGTTATATCGGGAGTCACACGGTTTTGGCCTTGCTGGAGGATGGTCACGAGGTGGTGGTCCTTGATAATTTCTCAAATTCCTCTCCCGTTGCCTTGGCCCGGGTGGAAAAACTTTCGGGCAAATCACTCGAGTTGTACGAAGGCGATCTACTCGATGCTGCCTTGCTGGATAAGATATTCGACGATCATTCCGATATCGGTGCGGTCATCCATTTCGCTGCCTTGAAAGCGGTCGGCGAATCAACGAGGGAACCCCTTCGGTACTATCGAAACAACGTGTCCGGATCCGTTTCGTTGTTTGATGCAATGGAAAAAGCAGAAGTAAGGAACATCGTGTTCAGTTCTTCCTGCACGGTATATGGGGAACCGGAAGAAGTTCCGATTCTTGAGAACCACCCGACCGGGGGGGTGTCCAGTCCCTATGGCCGGACAAAACACGTGATGGAAGGAATTATTGAGGATTACGCAGCGGCCCGCCCTGAATTCAAGGCAGCCGTCTTGCGGTACTTCAACCCGGCAGGGGCTCATTCAAGTGGAGAGATTGGGGAAGACCCCAATGGAATTCCCGACAATCTGGTTCCTTTCGTCTGCCAAGTTGCAAAAGGAAAGCTGGAAAAGCTCAGGGTCTTCGGGAGTGATTATCCGACTCCAGACGGAACGGCTATTCGTGATTATCTTCACGTGGTTGACTTGGCGGATGCCCATGTCCGGTCTTTGAAAGCCTTGTCTGCCAGGGACGAGGGCTTCACCTGCAACTTGGGAACGGGAAGAGGATCCTCGGTCATGGAAGTGATCGCGGCCTTCGAGCGGGCAACCGGAAAGACCATTCCTTACGAGCTTGCCGGCAGAAGGTCCGGGGACGTCATCGAGGCTTGGGCCGAGCCTTCTCTCGCTCGTGAACTGCTCGGTTGGGAGAGCAAGCATTCCTTGGAAGAAATGCTTGTGGACGCCTGGCGTTGGCAGGAAAAAAACCCGAACGGATATGATTCGGGTTAGGGTAGACCGTATTCTTTTGGCTCAAGCCCTCTTGCCCGCAAAGCCTTCGACAGCGCCTTCAGGTCGAGCCGGTCTCCAATTCGAATTCCCATCTTCCGGAACCCATTCAAGTTAAGTTCCAAAACAAATTGCACTTTCTTCGAATGAGAGGGTTCACCGCCAAGGTCGTAGGGCTTGGCGGCATGGATTTCCAATAATTTTCCGGTCGGAGAAAAATAGCCGATGTCCAGTGGGATTCTCGTGTTCTTCATCCAAAATCTTTGGGGGCCGGGCTTTTCGAAGACAAAAAGCATCCCTTTCCCATCAGGCAGGGAATCCCTGTTCATAAGACCTTTTTCCCGCTCGTGAGGCTTGGCTGCAAGTTCGGCCCAGACCTCCTTTTCCCCAACCCCGAAGACAAACAAGGTATCCTTTGAGACCGCTTGTCGCGTGGCGACTCGAGTGGTTTCTTCCTTGCATGAAGTCAAAAGCAAAGCCAAAAAAGCAATCAAATGACAATTGAGAATCCTGTTCCCTTGATTCATAGGTACATTACATGAAAGAAATTCTCGAGCGAATCAAGAGCCTTCGCCTTCTCGTGGTAGGAGACGTCATGCTCGATCGTTACGTGATCGGGGAGGTCAATCGTATTTCACCCGAAGCGCCTGTCCCCGTTCTTACCGTCGAGTCCGAGAGAGCGGTTGCGGGGGGGGCTGCAAACGTGGCCTTGAATGCCGCTGAGCTAGGAGCCCAAGTGGAGTCGGTCGGTTGGTTCGGTCCGGATGATCAAGGCAACCACTTGAGAAGCCTCCTTGGCGACAAGGGCATAGAGGTCGACCCAACCCTCCGCTTTGAAGGAGCTCCCACTATCAGCAAGACCCGTGTCATGGCATCCAATCAACAAATTTGTCGCGTTGACCGGGAGCAAGGAACCGATGCCTACGAACCCGATCTCAATCATTTGAGCGAAGCTTTGCGCTCAAAAGCCGCAAAAGCGGATGCAGTCATTCTTTCCGATTACGGAAAAGGTTTCGTGACAAATGAGTTGATCTCCCTCGTCCGGGAAGTTTCGCCCTTCTTGTCCGTGGATCCCAAGCCAAGCCGCTTGCTTGACTATTCGAAGCCCGACTTGCTCACCCCGAATCGTCATGAGGCCTTGGAAATGGCCGGCAGATCGCGGCTGTCCCGTGACTCGCTCTCCCAAGAGGAGATTGTGGGCACGATCTTCGAAAAATTCGAACCGGGTCTTCTCACCATTACTTTGGGTGCGGATGGCATGCTTTTGGCAAAGAATGGAAAAGTCGAAAAAATCATGCCGACTGCAGCCCGCGAGGTCTTCGACGTGTCGGGTGCGGGTGACACCGTCATTTCCAGCCTTACCTTGGCGCTTGTAGCGGGGGCCAACCTCGAGCAAGCGGCCGAACTGGCCAACGTTGCCGCGGGGATCGTCGTGGCGAAGGTGGGAACGGCTACGGCATCACCAGACGAAATCCTGAGTCATTTGTAAACGGATGAACCGAGCTGTTTTTCTCGATCGGGATGGAACCCTGATCAAGGACGCCCATTACCTCAAGGACCCCACCGAAGTGGAAATTATCGATGGGGTGGGGGATGCCCTCAGTCGCATGCGGGCAGCGGGATATCTGATTTTCATGCACACCAATCAATCGGGGATTGAGCGCGGATATTACGATTGGGACGACGTTCATGCGTGCAACCTCAAGATGCTCGAATTGCTCGGACTGGCCGAAGATTTCTTTGACGATACCTGTATCGCTCCCGAGTGGCCGGAAAAAGAAAATGGATACCGCAAGCCGTCCGAGCGATTCGAACGGGAAACGATCGCCAAGTACGATTTGACTCCAATGGAATGCTGGATGGTGGGTGACAAGTGGATCGATGCGCAAACGGGTTTGTCTGCAGGTATGCGGTCGGCTTTGGTGAAAACGGGTAAACCGATAGATAGTGAGCTTGCTTCCAAAGCGATTGATTCGATGGTTCCCATTCACCTGGATTTGCTTGAATTTGCGGAAAGAACCTTGAAGTTGGAAAAATGAATTCCCGGGTTTTGAGCGAATGGAAGAGGTTGAGCGACGATTTGCATGCGGACTGTCGAATATTCGACGTGCGCAAAAGCAGGTTTCACCGTCGGTCTGATCAAAAAGAAGGTGACTTCTTCGTTTTGGATACCAACGATTGGGTAAACGTGCTTGCCGTGACCAAGAACGAAGAACTCGTCTTGGTTCGACAATTTCGTTTTGGAACGGAGGAGTTTTCCCTGGAGCCTCCGGGGGGAGTGATCGAGAAGGGAGAAAGCCCCGTTTTGGCCGGAGAACGCGAGTTGCAGGAAGAAACCGGGTTTGCGGGAAAGAGAGCCAAAGTGATTGGGAGCGTTTTTCCAAACTCCGCCATCATGTCCAACCGCTGTCATTTCCTGCTTGTCGAGGAGGTCGAAGAAACTTCCGCCACTTCCTTCGACCCCCATGAGGAGTTGGAAACCGTTCTCATTCCTTTGTCGGAACTAAAGAACTTGGTCAAAAAGGAAGAAATTACCCATTCCATCGCCTTGAACGGAATTTTTCACTTGCTCCTCCACCTTGGATTATGACCCATATCCCTCCTTTTGACCCGAGGCGCCGGATTTAGCTTTGATTCTTTACCCCACCCCCTCTCTTTTGTAGAATAAACCGGATTATGAGCAGTCTGATACCATTGCTTCTCGAAACCGCCGACCCTTGTCCGGAGCGCCTTGCCAAGATTCTTGGCAAGGACAAGGAGGAAGTGGAGCGTGAACTCGAGGAACTGAGGCGGGACAAGACCATTCTCGGTTGGATGCCTATCCTCAACCCCGAGAAGACCGATGCGGAAAAGGTCCGTGCCGTGATCGAGGTTAAGATTAGCCCGGAACGCGAAGGTGGGTTTGATCGCATGGCCTTGCGCATCTCCAAGTTCGAGGAAGTCGAATCCTGCTACCTGATGTCCGGGGGATACGACTTGTTGGTCTTTGTCTCCGGCAAGACCCTGAATTCCGTAGCCTTGTTCATTTCCGAGAGACTGGCTACGATCGAAGGCGTGTTGTCCACTGCCACCCATTTTCTCCTTCGTCCCTACAAGGAACAAAGCCATCTTCTCGTTCAGGAAGGTTCGGTTGAGGAAAAACCCCCCGTCAGTGCCTAGATACTCGTGAACCCGGACTCCTACGTTGCCAACCATGTAAAGGGGTTGCCCCGATCGGGCATCCGCGATTTTTTTGCAATCGTTTCGGAAATGCCCCAAGCCATTTCGCTGGGCATTGGGGAACCTGATTTCGTTACCCCGTGGAAAATCCGGGAGGCTTCCATCTTTGCCCTTGAAAAGGGAAAGACTTCCTACACCGACAACCGTGGTCTGCTTTCCCTCAGGAAGGAAATCTCGAGATACGTTTCCTCCTTCTTCGGACCCGAGTACGATCCATCCAGCGAGATTTTGGTAACGGTCGGGGTATCCGAGGCAATAGACGTTGCCTTGCGCTCGATCCTGAACCCGGGAGACAAAGTTCTCTATCACGAACCTTGTTATGTTTCGTATGCCCCCAGCGTGACCTTGGCCTTCGGCGAGGCAATCCCGGTCGCCACTTCTCCTGAAAATTCCTTTGCCCTTGACCCCGATGCCTTTGAGAAGGCCTGGGTACCTGGTTGCAAGGTTCTCATGCTCAACTTCCCCACCAATCCGACCGGTGGTACGGCGGATCTTGAAAAACTCGAACGCCTGGCTAAATTTGCCGTGGAAAAGGACCTGATCGTCATTAGTGACGAGATCTACGCCGAACTCACTTACGAAGGGGAGCACGTCAGCTTGGCTTCGCTCCCCGGAATGAAGGAGCGGACTCTTTTGCTGCACGGGTTTTCCAAAGCCTTTGCCATGACCGGCTTTCGGGTCGGTTTTGCCTGCGGTCCCGATTGGTTGATCGATGCGATGATGAAGATTCACCAGTATTGCATGATGTGCGCTCCCATCCTCAGTCAGGAAGCGGCCATCGAGGCTCTTGCTAACGGTTCCGACGACATGGAGCGGATGAAGGAGCAATATTTTCGCCGCCGGAACTTCGTCATCCGCAGGTTCAACGAAATGGGCCTTTCTTGTCACCTCCCTCGTGGTTCTTTCTATGCCTTTCCCTGTGTTGAGGAAACCGGTTTGAACGAGGTTGACTTCTGTCATCGACTCCTTCGCGAAAAGGAAGTGGCCGTTGTTCCCGGAACCGCTTTCGGCCCCCATGGCAAAAATCACGTCAGGGCAAGTTTTTCGACTTCTTACGAAAAGCTCGTCGAGGCCACGGACCGGATGGAATTGTTTCTTGAAATTCTCGCTTCCGAAAGCAAGTGCCGGGAAGCCAGCTAGGATCCGCGTCGTTTTCCCTTCATTCCCACCCTCCACCAAACCATGAGTGTTACTCAAAGCGTTGCCATCGTCGGACGACCCAACGTTGGAAAAAGCCGTTTGTTCAACCGCTTGGCGGGGCGCAGAATATCGATCGTTCACGACCGTCCCGGGGTGACTCGAGACGTGGTTGTGGCAGATAGTCCGGAAGGGTATGCCCTGATGGATACCGGAGGCATTGGTATGCTTCCCGAAATGACACCGGTCGAGATCCAACATGCGACCGAAGATCAGGCGGATTTTGCCATTCGGGCCGCTGACCTTTTGCTTTTCGTGGCAGATGGTCGCGAGGGCCTTGTTCCTTTGGACGAAACGCTTGCCACAAAGTTCAGGAAAATGGGCAAGAAGCCCGTTCTCGTAGTGAACAAGATGGACGAGGCGGAAAAAGGTTATTCCATCTCCGAATTCGCCCGCTTGGGTTTTGAACAAACGGTGGCAATCTCAGCGGAGCATGGATTGGGAATCGATCAACTGCTTTCGACGATAAAAGATAGGCTTCCTCCTGCTCCGCCACCCTCACCGAAAGAGTCTGAGATCCGGACGAGGATCGCTTTCATCGGACGACCAAACGTGGGCAAATCCTCTCTCTGTAACCGTCTTCTTGACACGGAACGCCTGATTGTGAGCGATGTCCCCGGAACGACCCGCGAAACCGTCGAACTGGATTTGGACTACGAAGTGGAGGGGCAGGACGAACCCTGGAAGTATCGCTTGTTCGACACGGCAGGGCTCAAGCGCAAGAAACGGATTGATTCGTCCTTGGATTATTTTTCCGCAGTCCGCACCAAGCATGCCGTTGAATCGGTTGATATCGTCTTTCTTGTTCTGGATGCCCGGGAGGGCGTGACGAAACAGGACAAAGTCATGGCCCATCACGTTTTGGAGGAGGGGAGGGCGCTGTCCATCCTGGTCAACAAATGGGATCTTGCCTTGGAGAGTTTTCGCAAGGATCCGCTTCCCGGATACGAGGACGAAAAGGATTTTCGCAAAAGCTACCTGAAGTCGATCCGCAAGGAGCTTTACTTCTTGCCCGACTCCCCGGTTTCCTTCGTTTCCGCGAAGACCGGATATTCAATCAAGGATTTTCTTCAAGTCGCGCAGGATTTGAACACCCGCATGGACAAAGCGCTGTCGACCTCGGCCTTGAACAAGCTGATCGGAGACATGTGGGAGCATCGTCCGCCGGCCAAAATCAAAGGCAAGCGGTTCAAGGTCTTTTATGCCGTCCAAGTTGAAAATCGTCCTTTTCGGATCAAGCTCTTCTGTAACCGGGAGGAAAAACTCAACGATCAGTACAAACGTTACTTGGAAAAGGGAATTCAACAAAAGTTCGGCCTGTCCGGCTGTCCGCTCAAGTTTTCACTGGCGGGCAAGGAGGCCAGATACAAGGAGGAAAAAACCTAGTTCATCCTTGGCATTTCTTTTTCAAAGCCGCGCATGCGGCTTTTTTTGCGTCATTTTCGTTGTGCGTTCCTCCATCTTAAGGCTAATGATTGAACTGTATTCATGAACGCAAAAAAGCACAGGATTGCCTTCTTTGGCTCGGATGAAATCGCCCTGCCTTTTCTTGGCGGTTTGCGCGAGGCCGGCGTGGAGGTTTCGGCAGCTCTGACTCAACCGGACCGTCGTTCGGGTCGGGGTCGCAAACTCAAGTCCAACCCCATCAAGCAGTGGGCCATTGAGAGCGGCATTCCTTGTCGCGATCCACAAAAGCCATCAAGCGAAGAAACGGAATGGTTGAAATCACTCGAGATCGAGCTGATCATCGTAATGGCTTACGGCCATATATTGCAACGGGATCTGCTGGAGGTCGCTTCACTCGGATGCTTCAATCTTCATGCCTCTCTCCTGCCGGCCTATCGGGGGGCATCGCCCATAGAAACCGCCCTTGCCTCGGGAGAGAGGGAGACCGGCGTTACGCTCATGCGCGTCGTTCCCCGAATGGATGCGGGCCCCATGGTCGATGCCGAGCGAGTCCTCATTGCAGGGGAAGACACCGGCCCGACCCTTCGTGGGAAAATCGGTCTTTCATGCGTGCCCCTGATTGAAAGAAACTTGGATTCTCTTCTTGCGGGTCGTTCTGTCGAAAAGCCTCAAGACGAAACACAAGTCACCTATTGCCGAAAGTTGACCAAGGCGGATGGCCTTATGGATTTCAGGGTTCCCGCCCAACTTCTGGTTCATCGGATTCAGGCCTTCCGTTCCTGGCCCGGAGTCTCCTTTCCATTTGGTGAGCTCAGAATCAGAGTGGGCAAATCATCGGTTGGGGATCTTGCCTTGCTTCCGGGAGAAGTTGCCTGTGACCGGGAAGGGAACTTCTCGATCGGTACCGGGCAAGGGGCTTTGGTCGTTCACGAACTTCAAAAACCAGGAGGAAAAACGTTGCCTGCCCGGGATTTTCTCCGGGGCTTCGCGATTCCGGATGGAACGATTTTGGAGTCGGAGCCCATGCCTGATTTGCTAGTTTGCGGAAAAAGTAATTCGAAAGCGTAAAAGATTTCTTGCTTCCTTGCGGGATTTCCCTACCTTTCGAGAAGTGGTGGTAATGATGTGGTTTAATCGTTTTATGATTATGAGTGGATTGGTGTCGAAAAAGATAGGGCGCGTAGCCCTCTTTGTGTCTTGTTTTGGTCTTTGTGTTTCCCCCTCCGTGGTATTTGGGAACGTGAACGTTCAACTGGCCAACCTCAAACAGGATATGGAACTTGTTTCCCGCCAAGTGGTTGGTCTTCGGTCAGAAGTCGAGCTTCTTCGTCGTGAAAACGCCCAACTCCGGGTTTCCGTAGAGCAGCTCTCGCGACGCCAAAATTCAGCATCCGGAAGCCTGACGCAACAGGTGGATACTCGACTGCAGGAACTGGAAAGGCGTGCATCGCAGGGCGAAAAAGAACAGATCGCCCTGCAGAAAAATATCGACCAAAAGCTCAAGGATCTCATTGCGGATATGAACAAGGCGATTTCCCAAGTCAACAAATCCTCTTCCTCTGCGTCATCCGCTCCGTCCAAGACCTTTTCCTCGGATTACCCCCAAAAGGGATTCGTGCACAAAGTCGAAAGAGGTGAAACGGTCAGTAGCGTTGCCCTGAAATACAAGTCGAAGATCAAGTGGATCATCGATGCCAACCAAATTGGTGATCCGACGAAGGTTTTCGTGGGCAAGGAATTGTTTGTTCCTCAGCAATAAATTTTTATTATGTCCAAACCTTCATCGAGACTGGGAAGAGGCTTGGGGAGCTTGATTGCAGGTGGTGCGGGAGCACCGCCCACTGCGGACTTGGTCCCTTCATCCGATTCGGTTGAGGACGCCAAGCCAACTCTTGTCGTTCAGGAAAAAAACGCCCTTCCTTCCTCTCCCGGAATTTCCGAAGCGAAAGGAGAGGTCGAAAGCCTCATAGAGATTTTGCTTGGCGACCTCGTTCCCAATCCTCACCAACCGCGCAAGGTGATCGATCCCGAAGCTATCCGGGAATTGGCGGCGAGCATTGAGTCGGAAGGGCTTTTGCAGCCAGTCACGGTCAGGAAATCGGAAAACTCATACGAAATGATCGCCGGGGAGAGGAGATGGCGCGCCCACGAACACCTGGGTCGGAAAACGATCTTGGCCCGGGTCCTTTCGGCTAGCGATCTCTCCTCAGCCAGTCTTTCCTTGATCGAAAATCTTCAGCGGGAAGGACTTAACCCGATCGATGAAGCCATGGGTTATCACTCCCTTGTTCATGACTTTAGCCTGACTCAGGCAAAAGTTGCCGAACGCGTTGGCAAAAGCAGGGCTTACGTAACCAATCTTCTCCGCTTGTTGCAACTGGATGAGGAATTGAGGGGTTTTTTGGCAACGGGCAAGCTTTCTACCGGTCACGCCAAGGTTTTGCTTGGAATTCCGGACGAAGGCAAGCGCCTCGAATTGGGAAGGAGCGCCGTTCGGGAAAATTGGACCGTTCGGCAATGCGAACAAGCGGTCGAAGACATTCGGAATCCCCCGGCTTCCAGTGGGTCGTACTCAGAAAAAAGTTTCGAGTCCGGTAAATTTTCGTCCCTTGCCAAGCAAGCCCAAACTTCATTGGACCGGAAAGTATCGATCAAGGCCGGACCTTCGGGAAAGGGCAAGCTAAGCCTTGCATTCGAGGACCAAGAAGACTTGGAAAGTCTGCTCGCAACACTCGGAGTGTAAGTTTTCGTAAAGAGGATTGCCTTTTGTTTTCAAAAAAGGCATGATACCTCCCTTTTTAGCGTCCAATGATTATTACCGTATTAACTCTCCTCCTGATTTTTCTCTGTATCGTCGTAGTGATGCTGATCATGATTCAGCGTACTTCCGGAGGCATGGGGTCCGCTCTTGGCGGAGGCGCCGCCGATCAGGTTCTCGGCGCAGGCTCAGCCGCTCAGTTGACCAAGATGACGGTTTGGTGCATCTTCGGATTCTTTATCTTGTCCTTTTCCCTCTACGCGCTTTACCAAAACGAAGCGGGCGAACGGGCTACCCCCATTCGGGCGGAAGACCCCGAGGTCAAATCCGATCCCGATTCATCCTCGCCAGGTGATTTGGGCACACCTTCCCCTGACTTGAGCGACGTCCCTCAGGCGCCGCCCCCCGCTCCCTCGCAAGACGTTGCTCCCGCACCACCCGTTGAGCCGGCGGATGGTCAACCTCAGCCAATTCAGCAAGCACCTCAAGCACCCTTGCAACTTGCCCCTCCTGTTCCGGAAGACAATTCTTCCCAATAGTACCATCGGCAAATCATTGATGCCCAAGGTTCTTTTTCTTGGTTTCGTTTTATTGCTTCTTTGGGCGAACGAACCTCTTTTTTCCAAGGGTCCGTTTCCCGCTCGAGGTTTTGCCAAGATCTTGACGGATGAGGAAGCTGACCTGCGCCTGAATCGATACCGCGGTTTCCTTACGCGGGACTTGAACAAAACTTCTCATCACAACGCTTATGCCATGCGCTTCCGCTTGCGCCATATGCCAAGAAGGGGAGAGGAGTCCCAATGCTCGGGCATTCTTTCCGGTCAGTCTCTCGGTCATGGGACCTCCAGAATTGATTTCGAGTCCGTGGAGCTTGGTGGTTCCAGAGTTTCGTTTCTTCTCTTGAATTCCGAGAAACCCAAAGCTTGGCGCCATTCGGTCGAGGGAGGGAAAACCCAACAATTGGACAGCGATGGTTTGCTCGCCCCCTTGGTTCGGGGAATGAATCAATCTTCTTTCGAGCTGCTCATGCCTTTCGTCTTTTGGGGAGCTACCTATGAAAAGTCGGGCAAGGTAGCGGGGAGACCCGCTCACGTCTACGGTTTCGAATGTCCCCCGTGGGTAAAAAAAGCCCGGCCATCATGGAACCGCATCACTTTGGCCTTGGATGACGACTACGAAGCTCCCCTGCGTGTCGAGACTTTTTCGAATCGTTCCGTTGCCCACAAGACCTACCTTCTCAACAGTCTCAAGAAGATCGGTTCGACTTGGATACCCAAGACTTTCGACTGCAAGAACCGGAATGACCGTTCGAACACCCGGTTCGAAGTTCTTTCCGCCGCCTTGCAGTTGGATCTGGACCCTGTTCTTTTCAAACCCGAAGGCTTGGACCGGGAACTGCCGGTGCCCGAGGAATCTTACCTTTCCACGGAATAGAAAAAATCTTTCCCTAAATGGACTTGCTCGCAGCGGCCAATTCCCTACATTCTGCCTCCACAATCATGAAAAACGGATACCTCTCCAAATGGGCTCAAAACGTCTCTCCTTCCCCCACCTTGGCGGTGGATGCCAAAGCCAAGGCTCTCAAGGCAGCAGGGGAGGACGTTTGCGGTTTCGGGGCCGGCGAACCCGACTTCGATACCCCTTCCTTCCTCAAAGACGCCTGTGCCGAAGCCTTGGCAGAGGGAAAGACCAAGTACGCGCCTGCCGCCGGCTTGCCTGACCTGCGGGCGAGCTTGGCCGAACAATATGCCGGTCATGGAGTTCTTGCCGAAGCATCGCCTTCTCAAGTCGTGGTCAGTCCGGGAGGGAAATATTCCTGTTACCTCGCCATTTTGGCAACTTGCGGTCCCGGGGACGAGGTCATCATTCCGGCCCCTTATTGGGTCAGTTATCCCGAAATGGTCAAACTGGCCGGCGCCTCGTCGAAAATCGTTTTTGCCGGGGATGACCAAGGATTCAAGGTCAGCCCAGATCAAATTGAGGAGGCCTTGAGCCCCTCCACCCGCTTGCTCATTCTCAATAGTCCCTCCAACCCAACGGGATGCCTTTACGAACGCCGGGAAATGGAAGCAATCGTCGAGCTTGCCTGCAAGCACGACTTTCTGATCATGTCGGACGAGATTTACGAGTATCTTCTTTACGACGGGGTCGATCATCACCGGCCGGCCTCCTTTGGCCCCGAGGCCGCCGAGCGTGTCATTACCGTTTCCGGTTTCAGCAAGACCTTTTCCATGACCGGTTGGCGGCTTGGAACGCTTGTGGCCAACCCGACGATCGCCAAGGCCGTTGCCGACCTGCAAAGCCAAACCACCTCCAACGCCACGACTTTTGCCCAGTACGGAGCTTTGGCAGCCATCCGGAATTGGGACCGGGCCATTGGAGCCGTTCGCGAGATGCTCGTTCATTTCGACCGCCGGCGCCTCAAATTGCTCGAAGGTCTCGAATCGATCGAAGGGGTCACCTGTCAGCGCGCCCAGGGAGCCTTTTATCTCTTCCCCAACGTTTCCTCCTTTGGTTTGAGTTCGGAAGAGTTCTCAACCCGTCTGCTCGATGATCAAAAAGTGGCGGTGGTTTCGGGGCATGCCTTCGGAGCCGAAGGTTACGTCAGGCTGAGTTATGCAACGTCGGATGAAATCATTGAAAAAGGATTGGATAGATTCGCTGAATTTTGTTCGAAAATTTGATCTATCTGCTCGAAAAGGAATGGTAAATTTATTGGTTGACGAAAAAATCAACCAACTCAAGGATACCATAGTAAACACAAACTATGAAATATTCATTCCTATTCGTATCGTTATTGTTGTCTTCCTTCCTTGCGGTTTCGGGCAGTCCAGGTTCCCACGATTCTTCAGGGAAGGCCGATCTGCAAGCATTGACCAGTCCCGGCCATCATGGACATCCCTACAACCACGGTCCTGCTGATTTGAAGGGAAGTTACCGCAAGGGAGTAACCCAAGGCTACTATTTGGGTTTCCGAAGCCTCGCGGACGAGATGCGTGACCTGCGCCGACCCTCCAATATTCCCGTGACAAGTGGTTTTCTCAAGACTTTGTACATTGACGTTCATTACATGAATCAAGAGTTCAATGGAAAATTTTTCAACGCAGACGAAGTTGATACGTCCGGTTACGACGAACCGATTGAAAACGATCTGTACGGCTTGACTTTGGGCTTGGGCTTGGGGGGCAACCCGAACTTGCAAGTTAGAATTCCTCTCTCGATCTCACGCTTTGAAGTAGGGGATTTGGATGACCGGGGCTTTACCACGGGTATCGAATTGTTCCCGAATTATCGAATTAACGACTACGTTTCATGGGGTGTGAATATCGGATATATCAACTCATCGAGCGACTTCCCCATTTTCGATGAGTCCATGACCAACATCTCCTTCGAAGCCATGGCGGAATCCAGCACCGCATACGGCATGAATTGGTCGGGTCGACTCTCGATCGGTCAATACTATCCGAGCAATGATGCGAACGACGATTCGTTTTGGTTGTTCCGTGGCGCCTTGGCCCTGCATTACCACTTGCACGAGAATTTCACCTTGTTGCCTTTCGTCAGGCTCAATTATTCCAACGGGGACGTCCTGACCGACTCCCTGTGGGTCGACTATGGCACGGAATTCATTCTCATGCCGAACGCCCCGTGGAATTTCAGCCTCGGCATTGCCGGGGTAGGCGGACATGACGTGATCGAGGAAGGGATGGAATTCTATTTCTCGACCAAGAAGAACTTCTGATTCCATTAACCCGATAAAATTTTTGATTATGAAACGAGAGATACTTCCACTGGCAATCGCCTTCACCCTTTTTCTTTTTTCCAGTTGCACGAGAACGGCCAACCGCACGGGTCCTCTTGAGCCTTATCCACCGATTACTTCCGACATCGACATTGGTGAGCAGATTTCAGGGGAGGGAACAAGGGCCGAATTGTTGGGCTTTATTCGTTGGGGAGATCCCGGACGCGCCTCCTTTCGCGCTCATCCCCAAGAGCATGAATTGGGAGGAGCAGTCGTCAAGCAATCCATGCAGTCAGCCGTTTACAAGGCTTTGGACGGAAAAGCCGATCAATTCATAGTCGATCCCCATTTTCACGTCGTGGAGCACAATTTCTTTGTCTTCAAGACGTCCAAGGCCAAAGTGGTCGGAAGAAGAGCCTCGAACAAAAACTATCGTCAGGTCAAGAGGTTCAATTCCGATGAGACCGAAACCCTTGAATTGGGAAGATCTCCCCAAACTTACACTGTTTTTCGCAATGGCAAGGAAGCGACCAAGATCGTAACCTCGGGCAACATCACCTCTCACGTCACGGAAACCGCCAAGGTTTACGACACCTCCGCCGGGGTAAAGACATTGGATTTGGACATGCCTGCAAATGACGAATCAAACTCCCTCGAAGACCTTCGGCAAAAGATGGGGGAATTGAATCGTCGGTTGGACGCCCTGAACCGCTGATTGCACAAGGGTAGTCGGAAAGCCTTGCTCGGAATTTCCGTAGCAAGACCGTCAATCAGAGCAAACCGAGCTTCTTGGCTGCCTGCGGGTTTTCCGCCAAGGCTTGTTCAAGTTCGTCCAAATCGAAGTCCTTGACCAAAAAATCACCATGTTTCAAGGTCGGGGTCATGGTTTGACCGCTGATTTGCTCCAAATCCCTCATTCGGGACGGGTCGGTCCGAACGTCGACGATTTCAAGTTCGACGTTCTTTTGCTTGAAGTAGGCCAAGGCGTCTATGCACCAAGGACAACCTTGCTTCACGTAGAGTATGGGATTGCTCACATCCCTTTCATAGTCGCGAATTGAACGGATGAGAAGAATTATTTATCCTGCTTGGCAGGAGATCCTTTCGGGATCATGCTAAGATTCGATATGGGCGTGGAGAAAAAAAGGCGGAAACCGGTAGCTCCCCGGATACTTGTCAAGGGAGCCCGGGAAAACAACCTCAAGGGGGTGGTCGCAGAATTTCCCCGGGGCAAACTGATCGGCGTCACCGGGGTCAGTGGTTCGGGCAAGTCATCCCTGGTTTTTGACGTCTTGGCCGCCGAGGGTCACCGCAAGTACGTGGAGAGCCTTTCGCCGAAGGCTCGGCAAGCCCTGGAAAAAGTTCGTCGACCGGACGTCGATTACGTCGAGGGTTTGTCCCCCGTTCTGGCGATCGAGCAGGCGGCAGTTCGATCCGCCGGCCCGAGGAGTACCGTTGCGACCGCAACGGAGGTTGCCGACTATGCCCGTCTTCTCTGGGCTACCGTCGGTCAACCTCATTGTCCGGTTGACGGAGCCATCGTTTCGCGGAGAAGTCTGGATGACTGCGTTCACCAGATTCTAACGGAAGGCATGGACAAGCGGGCGATTTTACTTGCTCCTTTCACATCGGCCAAGGCGGCTGTTTTGCGGGAGGAATTACCGGCCTTGGAGAGGAGAGGCTTTCAGCGCGTACGGATCGAGGGACAAATCAAGAGGCTTGATGACCATGAACTGATTCCCGAAAAGACACGGGGTCGAGAACTGAACGTCGAGATCGTGGTCGATCGCCTGTCCATCAACGAAAAGGCGCGGAGCCGAATTGCCGATTCGCTGGAACTTGCCTTCAAGGAAGGAGATGAACGAGCCATTGTGCTGATCGAGGATCCGGCCGAAGGATCCTTTCAGGAAATTTTTCTATCCCAAAGTTATGCCTGCGAGGAATGTGGCAAAACTTATCCGACCGTGACCCCCCGCCATTTTTCCTGGAATCACCCCGACGGCGCTTGCGAAACCTGTGGCGGCCTTGGTCAAGTCCTTAGCTTTCGCGAGGATCTTGTCGTTCCCGATCCATCTCTTTCCCTTGCCAAGGGAGCCATCAAGCCTTGGCGGTTGGGTTCGCGCAAGATGATCACGCTCCGAAAGAACATCCTCAAGGCACTTGCCGACCAGGCATCCCTGGATCTGAAAACCCCATGGAGCGAACTTTCTTCCGCCGTCCGCCGTTTCGTTCTCCAAGGCGACGATCAAAAAACCTATGAACTCAAGCTTCAGGTCGGTCGGGGCAGGGCGAAGAAACAGCCTTATCCCGGGGTTATGCAGGATCTCTCGGAAACCATGCGGAATACTTCCAGCGAAGGTTTGCGGGCCAAGCTTCTGACTTATCAAGTCGGAACGCTTTGCTCTTCATGCGAAGGGGGCAGGCTTTCTTCCTATGCCCGCTCCGTTACCTTGGCCGGGGCATCCTTTGATTCCTTGCTCTCTCGGAGTGCGTCCTCGGCTTGGTCTTTCGTCGAGAATGATCTTTCGGAAAACGAACAATGCGAGCAAGTCATGGATGCGGTAAACGGATTGCGCCAAAGGTTGGGTTTTCTCAATCAAGTTGGCCTTGGGTATCTTTCGCTGGACAGACCCTATCGTACCCTGAGCGGAGGGGAGGCCCAACGGGCCCGTCTTGCAACTCAATTGGGAATGGGGTTGGTCGGAGTCACCTACGTTCTCGACGAGCCTACGGTCGGCCTTCATCCGGCCGATCACGATCGGTTGCTAACGGTTCTGCGCGGGCTGAGGGATTGTGGAAATACCGTGATTGTGGTTGAGCATGATGCCGATACCTTGCTGGCATGCGATCACCTGCTTGAAATCGGTCCCGGCCCGGGGGTGGACGGAGGGGAGTTGATCTTTGCGGGAAACCTGAAAGATTGCCTTTCGTCTTCGTCGAGCCGGAGCGGTTCCTTTCTTTCCGGAAAGGAGGAAATCGAAAAGGATGCCAAGGACAAGAAGCCGGGCAAAGCGGAACTCATCGTTCGTTCGGCCCGGGCGAACAACCTGAAGAAGATTGACGTTTCCTTTCCCGTGGGACTCCTCACCGTAGTATGCGGGGTTTCTGGTTCAGGCAAGAGCACGCTCGTCAATGAAGTCCTTGCCAAATCCGCTGCCAACGTTTTGCACCGGGCCAAGCAACTCCCCGGGGCTCATTCGGGGATCGAAGGGTTGGAGCATTTCGAGCAAGCCGTGCGGGTAGATCAATCGCCCATTGGAAAAAGTCCCCGTTCCAACCCGGCCACCTTCGTCAAGCTTTTCGATTTGTTGCGCAAACTCTTTTCCCAGTGTTCCCTGAGCCGCGTCCGAGGGTACGGTCCGGGTCGCTTTAGTTTCAACCTTCCCGGGGGGCGCTGCGAACGATGCAAGGGAGACGGAATGGTCAAACTGGACATGCAGTTCCTGGCCGACGTCTTTGTCGAGTGCGAGAGCTGCAAGGGTCGACGCTACAATCGCGAAACTCTCGAAGTGAGTTTTCGGGGAAGGAATATAGCGGAAGTTCTGGAGATGACTGTTTCCGAAGCCATCGACGTCTTTGGCAAGCATCCTTCCGTCCTCTCCAAGTTGGAAACCCTGGATGCCGTCGGGTTGGGCTATCTGCAACTCGGACAGGCGGCCAACACGCTTTCGGGTGGGGAAGCGCAGAGGTTGAAATTATCCCTTGAGCTTAGTCGGAAACAGTCGGGGAAAGCCTTGTATTTGCTCGATGAGCCGACTACCGGTTTGCATTGGCTCGACGTGCAACGTCTGATGGATCTCCTTTTCAAGCTCCGGGATGCCGGTAACACGCTTGTCGTGGTCGAACACAACCTCGACGTCATTCGTTTGGCTGATCATTTGATCGAAATCGGACCCGGAGGAGGTGAAGCGGGTGGAAAACTAATCTTCGAAGGATCCCCGCAAAAACTTGCCCGTCAAGAAACCCATACGGGAAAATTCCTGAGAAACCACCTTGCGAAGACACGCCACCTTGACTAGAAATTGAGAATGGCCGAAAGCGACCAGCCAGATAGTGATCCCGAGAATCTCTTGTCCAACAAGAGAAAGGCCTTTTGGAAGATTTGGAGGAGGCGAACCTTGTTGATTCTCGCTCTCCTGATTTTGCTCATCCCCCTTTACGGAACGTTCCGTCCGCTTTTCGAATTCATTCTCTTTGCCGTTTCTTTGGCCGCCCTTACCTATCCGGTCTTTTTCCGTCCAATCGAGCGTTTGGGAAGAATCATCCTTCCGCGCTTGCATGAACAAAGACGAGCGGAACTTTGCGCTGTTCTTTCCACCCTGACATTGTTGTTGGTTTTGCTTTCTCCTTTCCTCCTTCTTCTGCTTCAAGCCTCGGGATCGGGTAGCGCTCAAGGTATCACCGAGACCATATGGTCTCTCGCCATGGGCAAAGAGGAGGGGCGTGATGCCCTTGTCGAAAGCGTTTCCAACGGCGTGAGCGAAATCCAGTCCATTTATCCCCGTCTCCCCATCGACCGGGAGAAGACGGTTCAGTTCGTGACCAACCTGATTGGGGATACGCGCGAATTTTCGGGTACTTTTTTGGAGTTTCTCTTTAACGGTACCCGTGGTTTCGTAGCCGAATTGACCCTGGCTCTCATTGCCTTGTCCTTTCTCTATGCTCACGGGGGGGGCTTTTTGACCAAAGCCATGAAAATGGGAGGTTTTAATCAGGAGGAAGTCAGTTCGTGGTTCCAGTTGCATCGAAAGATCACCCTTCGTTTGCTGAGCGATACGGTTCTCACGTCCTTGCTTAGGGGAGTCATGCTTGCCTTGGTCGCCCATTTCGTAGGCGGAATTTTCTTTCTTCCGGTCTTTTTCCTCGGGGCTTTCATCGGGTTGGTACCCGTGGTCGGCAGCGCCATGGTCTGGTTGCCCCTGTCCTCGCTCGTTTGGTCCAGAGGGGAGCCTGTCACGGCCTTGGTGATGGCTGGTCTGTGCCTGTTTTTGAACTACTTGATAAGCCGGGCCCGAGCCAAAATGGGTCGTAAGCTTCACGAGCAGGGAGCTTGGTTGAGCTTCTTGCTTTTTCTTGGAATCATAGGAGGGATCCTTGCCTACGGTCCCCAAGGATTCGTCATTGGTCCGATGGCGGTCGTACTTGCCTACGGCTTGACCCGTTTTTTAGCCACTCAATCCAATAACAAACTGTTGGGACCGGACTTGGATTAACTTGCATCGTAGATTACGACACGTTCCCACAAATGCCCGCATTTTTCGATGAAGGCCAAGTGAATCGGGTCAGCCTGATAAAGATCGTGAGCATCGAGGTCCCGCAAGCTTACGCTCAGGGCGCAATCGTAACTATCGTCAACGACAGGGCGCTTTGGCGTGTCAGCCGGAGTGCCCATGAAGCTTTGCTCTACTGACCCGATGGTCCCAAGAGTCTTTGCTCCCTCGAAGAACAAATCCCTGTCCTCCTGCGTTAACCCCTCCTTGAGCCAAAAAATAACCGTGTGTGTGAGCATGTACGGGGTTATACAGACTGTAGCCGTCAAAAGAAAGCCGATTTGCAAGGAATACCAATTTAAAAGCTCAGGGAATTACGGTTTCCCCGTTGTCGCTCACTCCCAGTCCAATCAGGCAATCGGCCGCTTTTGCTGCCCAGGCAGCGGGGGTTTCGTAACTAGCCGCTTGTTCGCCGAAGCAAGAGCGGAGCATGTCCGTATCGATAATTCCGGGGTTCAGGGCAACTGCGCTTAATCCAGAGGGGAGTTCTTGGGCAAGGGATTGCGTGAGTCCCTCCACTCCCCACTTGCTGGCGCAGTAAGGACCAACTTCCGGTGCCGCTGATTTCCCCCAGTATGAACTGAAATTCACGATTACACCCTTACCCTCCTTCTCCATAAAAGGCAGGAACGCCCGGATCATGTTGTGGGTGCCTCCCAGGTTGGTGGAAAGAACTTGGGCAAATTCTTCGGGCCCAACGTCCTTCAACTTGGCATTGGCATTGATCATTCCGGCATTGTTGACCAACAAGTCGGGGCACCCGAGTTTTTCGATAACGTTCCTCGAGAAAGAATCGACTTCCCCGGGGTTTGTCACGTCAAGGGTTTGCAGGTGGTTGTCGGTGCCAAGGGTTTGCCTGAGTTGATCAAGGGAGTGAGTGTCCCTGGCACCCCCCGCCACCCGCCATTCGCGGGTCGAGAACTCAATGGCCAAGGCCCGCCCGAGCCCGCGTGAACATCCCGAAACGCATAGGAGCTTATTCATTGGCCGAGGCATTGGGTTCCGGGTAACCGACACTCCCCGGGCCTTTGTGGTGAGGCGGTTCCCGGGACAAGTTCCAATGCGCCCAAAGCCAAATTGAGGCAAAGGCCAAAGTCAGTCCCACGATGATGATGATTTCCAAGGGATGTTTTTTTTTCCTGCTCACGATCATCACAACATAGCCGAACGTTGATCGTATTCAATTTGTTTCCTTCCCTCAAATGCGAGAACCTTGGCCTAGCGGATCCAAGACCCGGCAAAGGGGTTGTTGATTCGAAGGTCAACAGAGGTGCTTCGTCCCAATGCATTTTTTGCCGACTTTAAGGAACCCAGGCCGAATGAGCCTTGGGGCAATGGATCAATCACCTATTGCTTCGAGCTTGGATCCGGGTCGGAGTTCTCATTGGCTAGATCCTCATTGGTAATTTGCACGACTTTTTCTTCAAGGGATTCCCCGCGCCTGATTTCGCGATAGCGCGCTTTTTGTTCCTTGAACACACCGAGAATGGCAAGATCGACCTCCGAATCGTCGATGGATCCGTCTACCGTTATGATCATCCGTGGGTTTCCCCGGTCGCCGCTATTGACCGAGACCACTTGGGGAAGTTCGCATACTGCCTTTGTCAGTTGATCGTCGGGTGGATTCTCCAAGCGGATGATCATGGTTTTGCTCCGACCGACGATCTCCGAGACCGGTCGGAAATCGACCAACTTTCCCAAGTTGAGAATGGCCACGCTGTCACAAGCCTCCTGCAGTTCGGCCAAATTGTGTGAGCTTATGATGATCGTGCGTCCTTCTGCTTTTCGAAGAACCAATTTCCGTACTTTTTGAGTCGTGACCGGATCCAGGCCAGCGGTCGGTTCATCCAGTAGAATCAACTCGGGGTTACCGATAAAGGCTTGAGCCAAGGAAGCCCTTTTTCTCATGCCGTGACTCAGGGAATCCGGTCCTTCGTCGGCCTTTTCCAGCAGATCCACCTCGCCGAGCGCTTTTTCGGCTTCTGCCGAAGCCTCTTTCGGAGAAAGTCCCTGTAGTTTGGCAAAGAACTCAAACTGTTTTATTATGCTGACCCCCCTCCTGAGAGAAGCATCTTGAGGTAGGATTGAGACCCGACCCTGCAATTCGGGAGACAAAGGCGAGTGACCCAAGACCCGAACGGAACCAACCCCTGGCTTTAGAAAACCTGAAACGATGGAGAAAAGGGTAGTTTTGCCAGCGCCATTCGGACCAACCAATCCGATGACCTGGTCGGGTGGAATTTCCAGGTTTACGCCCTTCAAGGCGACGGTTGCCCCGAACGCCTTTCCGAGATCTTTGGTCTCAACGACCGGGTTCACGGAAACTCCCTTCTCCTGAAAATGGAGCAACCGATCCAAACGAATACGGCGGAATAGACGAGTGGAACGATAACGTTACTGGCATTTGCATTATCCAGCAGAACCGAATGCGTGAAATTTCCCGGGAAATATTCCCTTATGTCTTTGATCCCTTCCACCTTCTTCCATTTTAACTCTATTACGTTGAAAACTTTTGGAAGAAGGAAAGCCAAACTCATGGAGCAAAGCATTGAAGTGGCGACGGACCCACTCCATGCCGAGATCATTGAGCATAGGCATACGAAAGGAAGGCAAAACAAGAAGACCCAGAAGCAGGTCTTGATCACAAAGAGCACCGAATCGAATGAAGTTGTTCCGTTCAGGTAGCAATCTGCTCCGAAGGCGGCGATTCCCGTCAAGGCAATGGCGGCCAAGCTTATTGTCAGGGCCGAAAGCAACCGGCCCATGAAAATTTCCGTTCTGCCACACCTCGTGACCAAGTACCTGAAATAGCGGTTTCCGATCTCCGAAGCCGTTTGATCGCTTGTCATGATGATAACGAAAAAATGAGTTGTCAGAAGCGAAAGGATACCGAAAGAGACAAAAAATATCCCGGTTTTCTCGAATCGCTCAAATTCCCGCGGCTCAAGACCCAAAATCCACGTTAAAAAATCAAGAAACAAGCCTTTCTCTGAGTTGGCTCCTTTTAGGTATCCGTCCAATTCAATCAATCCCTTGAAGGTAAATCCCCACAAAAGGCAGAAAAAGACGAAAGTCACGGAGACTGCTATTTTACGAGGCGTAAAAGCTAGCTCATTGAGGAAAACGGTTCTGATCTGACTGAAGCTTTTGTCCATTTACGAGCTCAACAGTGGGTGAGGGAAGGAACGCACCGCGATGATGGAGAAAATACCTGCCAAAACTCCTGGAAGCTTGAAAACAAGAGCCGCACTGGACAAAATATCGTTGGCTTCTTGTTCCGGTAAAATGAAGTATACAAGCAAAACGCCCATTACCTCGGCTACAATTGACAAGATGCCGGTAATCAAAACAAATTTTGCCTTCTTGGCCTTGAATGCGCAAATGGCCGCTCCGATCATGACTCCTGCAAGAATCATAATGGCAAACCCATATAGCGCCATTCCGGCCCCGGAGGTTTTCCATTCATCAATGGTTTCTTGACTCGGAGGTTCGAACTCCTCGAATTCGTCGTAGTCCGTCGCTCCTTCTTTCCAAGCGGTGTCATTTGTTTCGGCACCGTTCACATCCGTCTCATTATCCCCCTCTTCGTCTGCGTAAGAATTAACGGCAACCGGATCATCCGCTTCGCTCCATTGGTTCTCCTGGTGGCGTTGCTCTTGTTCCAACACTTCGCCGACGCAACCCGCGCAAGCGCCTGCCCCCGCCCAACTGCAACCTCCCATGACGTTTAAAATCGCCGCTACGATGAGAAAAACTCCAGCTGCGATTCTCATGGGAACGATCCGTTTTCTTTTTGTACAAAATACACGAGGACATTATGAGGCAGAATATCGGAATTCATGTCAAATTTTAAAAGCTCATAAAATGCTCGGATAATTTAAAATGAGCAGCACGCATGGCTTGCACGTGATGGAACGCGACAGCCTTTGGAGTTATTTATTCATCTCACGCACTGATACGAGTCATAATCCACGGTATTTCCAAAAAATACCTACTGAATGTTGTCGAACGATAGGGTAGGGCGTGTCCTGAAAAAGTAAAAAAATGCCCTAAGTGATTGTCATGGCTCGTCGCCGCGTTTAGTTCCGGGCAAGGATTTTGGGGAGGCTCTTGTAGGCAATGATCCTGATGCCGTATTGATCAAAGGTCGGGCTTTTTCTTCGGTCGGTCGGGGTTACCCTGGGAAGGCAAACGAAACCTTTCGAAGAAGAATACTCGTGCATGGCGGTCAGCAAAGTGCCGAGCACTCTTGGGTAGTCGTGAATCAAGGGCAAGGCAAGAAGCGGAAGGCGTTGTTTTCCGCTTCGAACGACAAGGTCAGCCTCTTCCCGCGAGGAAACATAGGATACCTCGAGACCCTTGCCCAATAAATAGGTTCCGACTTGTTGGGCGAAATCTTCTTTCAGTTGCCTAAACTCCATCCTCTTCTTTCTCGTTGATAGGGATGCGCTGACCTGATGCTGTTTTTTGAGCTCGTCTGAAGCCTTTTCCGGCAAGTCCAAGGCCTTCAGGATTCTCTCAAGAGTCTCCGGGCGAGGGATCGATTTTGCCGTCATCGCATCATAAAGGGACGGCCGGCTCAAGCGGGCCTTTGATGCCAGTTCGGTAATACCACCTGGGTAAGCTTTGGCATACCTTGAAAGCGACCTTGAAAAATTGTTCATAGTGCTGGATTTTGAAAATAAAACAAAGAAACGCAAGGTGAAACACCTTACTTCCTCAATGAGTTTTAACGATGTATTAACGTTAGCCGGAATGCCTTACGTATCGATTTGGATCCAGTAAAACATAGGAATTGAACTTCTCACCCGATTTACAAGTTCCCCTAAGAAAGTTTTGCTATATTTGTTGTTTTGTGGCGTAAGGGTAAACGCCATACGAATGACTTATTTCGTATCATTGACAAAATAGGTCTATGGACTGAATGAAACCTCTATTTTTCGATGACTATTGTCATAGCCATGAGGTGAGGTTCCAAATAACTCGACGCCGATGATACGCGTGAGCAAATGGCGTGATGGAGAACCCTTTTTTTCCGAGAAATGTCCAGGTGCCGTTGGCTCAAAACCTCATGAATTCCAAACTCCCAAACATGGTAAGCAGTTCGACCGTAACGAATGTTTTTTTGGGTTATCTGCTTTCGAGGTCCCGTTTCCCAAAGCATTTATGAAATGCACTGAGAAGTGGTGGGAGATACTGGAGTCGAACCAGTGACCTCATGCGTGTCATGCATGCGCTCTAACCAACTGAGCTAATCCCCCGACTGAACACAACAGAATGCAAGAGAGCGTCCTTCGTGTCAATGCCGTTGAGCATGCTGTGATACCCCAATATGCATTCTTTACGAGATCGTTTTTTTTAAATATTGTTCGACCCATATGAAAAAAGCGCTCGTTACCGGAATAACCGGACAGGATGGTTCTTATTTGGCGGAACTGTTGCTTGAAAAAGGCTATGAGGTTCATGGAATCGTTCGTAGAGCTTCGACTTTCAATACCGCTCGTTTGGATCATCTTTACAAGGATCCATTGGTTGACGATACCAATTTGTATCTTCATTACGGAGATCTCGCGGATGCGGTGCAGTTGGTAAAGTTGTTGTACGATTTGCAACCGGATGAAATTTACAATTTGGGAGCCCAAAGCCATGTCCGCGTATCTTTCGATATTCCGGAATATACGGGTGACGTAACCGGAGTAGGCGCCGTTCGCATTCTTGAGGCGGTTCGCGAAGCCGGCTTGGTTGAAAAAGTCCGATATTATCAAGCATCTTCCTCCGAAATGTATGGCAAGGTTCAGGAAGTGCCTCAAGTCGAGACCACGCCCTTCTGGCCCCGTTCACCCTATGCGTGCGCCAAGCTTTATGCCCATTGGTTGACCGTAAATTACCGGGAATCCTATGGCTTGCATGCGAGCAGCGGAATTCTCTTTAACCACGAGTCGCCTCGAAGGGGGCAGACTTTCGTAACCCGCAAAATCACTCGGGCTGCCACCCGGATAAAGCTCGGTCTGCAGAAAAAGCTTATCCTGGGCAACCTTGATTCCAAGAGGGATTGGGGTTATGCCAAGGAATACGTCGAGGCCATGTGGCTCATGCTTCAGCAGGAGAAACCGGATGATTACGTCATAGCCACCAATGAAACGCACACGGTCCGTGAGTTCTTGGAGGAATCCTTTTCTTGTCTTGATTTGGATTGGCAGGAATACGTCGGGTTCGACAAGAAATACGAACGTCCTGCCGAGGTGGACCTTTTGATCGGCAACGCATCCAAAGCCAAGGAAAAGTTGAATTGGGAGCCCCAGGTCACTTTCAAGGAATTGGTTTCCATCATGGTCGAGTCTGACATGAAGCTGGCCGAGAGGGAAAAAGCCTTGGCCGACGTCGATCTTGGCTGATGACTCGGATCTTTGTCAGTGGTCATGGGGGAATGGTTGGCTCGGCCATTCTGCGGGCCTTGTCATCGTCGGGCAAAGATTGGCAGGTTGTCACGAAATCGCGGGCCGATCTCGATCTTTGCGATCAGGTCGCAGTGGATGATTTCATCCGGAACGAAAGGCCGGAGTTCATTGTCAATGCCGCCGGAAAGGTCGGAGGGATTCATGCCAACAACACTTACCCGGCGGAATTCATCCGCGAAAACCTGTTGATCAATGCAAACTTGATACATTCGGCATGGAAGCATGACGTCGCCCGCTTTCTCAACTTGGGCAGCTCGTGCATATATCCCAGGGATGCAGAACAACCCTTGAGGGAAGAATGCTTGCTCAGTGGCCCGCTGGAGCCGACCAATTCGGCCTATGCCCTCGCAAAAATCGCAGGCCTTGAAATGTGTCGGCACTACAGGGCCCAATATGGAGTTCTCTTTCACTCGGCCATGCCGACCAATCTTTATGGTCCGGGTGACAATTATCACCCCGATAATTCCCATGTTCTTCCCGCCTTGATCCGCCGTTTTCATGAGGCTAAAGAAAGGAACCTAAACGAAGTTTGCATTTGGGGGACAGGCAAGCCGAGACGCGAATTGCTCCACGCCGATGACTTGGCCGTAGGTTTGCTGCATTTGCTCGAAGTAGAGGATCCGCCCGATTGGGTAAACTTGGGCTCGGGGGAGGATCAAACCATTCTCGAGTTGGCAAACGTGGTCAAGGACGTGGTTGGATATACTGGCGAGATCACTCATGACCTGAGCAAACCCGATGGTATGCCAATCAAAAGGATGGACGTCAGGGTCATGGCTTCCCTCGGATGGAAAGCGAACATTCCTTTCCTGGATGGAATTACGAGGACCTACGCTGATTTCAGGGAGCGGTTGGAAGACGGTACCCTGAGGATTTAGAGAGGAATGGTTTTTATTCGAATTCCTTGCGGAATTCCTTGAATTGATCGGAAAGCTCGCGCAGTTGATAGCGAAGGGCTTCGACCTCTTCCTTGAGTTCCTTGAATTCCGAGACCATTTCTTCCACTTGATCCAATCGTTCGTCCGGGGCAGGGACGTATACGGCAGAGCCGTCCTGCAATTCTTCGATCTGGGGAGGTGGTCCGAACCTGTGATGCCACCTGAGTTCCTTTTTTCCGGGAACGGGGTCCATTTGTCCGACCAAGGGGGGGGTGCGTTCCTCCATTT
>JABGWD010000167.1 GCA_018645725.1 Opitutia bacterium | reverse complement strand
GAACGTCGTATTTGATCAACTTCCAATCCCCCTTGCGGACCGAACGCATGCCCGGCTTGGTTCCGCCGCAGTAGACCCCGTACAATACGTCGCGCACAGTTTCCTTCTTGCCCATGAGAACGGGCTTGAAGCTAATGCCTTCACAAGTGTCCGGCGCTTTGAAACCGGCGATGTCGCAAAAGGTGGCCATGACGTCCAAAAGGTAGACGTTACCCAAGGCACGGGTACCTGGCTTGATGCCCGGCCCCATGGCAAAAAAGGGAACCCTCCAGGTATGCTCGTAGAGGTTTTGTTTTCCCTGCAACCCGTGCCGACCGATCGCCATCCCATGGTCCGCAGTGTAGAAAACATAGGTGTTCTCGAGCTCGCCCATCGCCTCCAGTTTCTTCAACACACGGGCCACCTGATGATCGATGTTCTCGGCGCAAGCCAACTGGCGGCCAATCTCGTTGCGTATGGTTACCTCGTCGCGCCGTGTCCATACCCCACTGACCGATACCTCGTCTCGTAGGCCCGGATGCCCGTGGTGAAAGGGATGCTTGGGCAACCAGTTCAGCGGTAGCTTGGGGGCTTTCGGGTTGGCAGGTGGCAAGGATTTCTTGTCCCGATGGTTCACCGCGCCGTATTTCTTGAGCAGATCGGGCGTGCCGTCGCGCACGTCGTGAGGATGGGAGAACCCGAAGTAGATGAAGAAAGGATCCTCGTCCTTGGCCTTTTCCCGGTCGTTCAAGTAGTTCATCACCTGTTGCCCGTGCCAATGGCTCCCGGATTCTCTAGTTCCTCCCCGTTTGGACGCGTCGTGGCGCACCGTGAACTGGGCGTTGGCTCCACTGTGACTATTACCGTTCTTACAGGTGCGCATGGTGTCGTAGCCAGCCTTGTTGAAAATGGCGGGCAGGCAATTCTCGATCGGATTCGAGATGCCGGACTTCTCCTCCTTTTTCTTGTTCTTCTTTCCACCGGTGCCCTGCAAGTGCCAGACCGTTCGTCCGGTCATGATCATTTTCCTCGAGGGCGAACAAACTGCTCCCGACATCGAACCCATGTGGTAGGCTTGGTCCAGGGTCATGCCTTCGGTCGCCAACTTGCCAATGGCTGGCGCGTCCAAGGGCGATGACGGATCGTAGGCCTTGAAGTCAAAGGGCGATTGGTCATCGGCTATGATAAACAAAACGTTGGGCCGCTTGGCGGCTTCGGCGTTTGCTTGCCAAAGGGATGCAATGACCAGCAGGACAAAGGGGAACAGGGTTGTTTTTCTCATAATTTATTTAAATTTAGGTCGTTTTTGCCTATTTCGACAAGCTTTGCTTTCAGCTTCGCTTTGAGGTCGGCCAAGGTATCGGCGTATTCGGATTGGTCGAAGAGGTTGTCGTATTGTTTGGGGTCATTCTCCATGTCATAGAGTTCCCCCTTTTTTCCGTAGTCGAGCAAGGCCCATTTTTCCGTGCGGAGCAGACGGCCTTTGCCACTGGACAGGGCGGCATCGCGGACCTTGACGGTTGGGTTGTCCAGCATGCCCGATATGTCCTTGCCCTGAATATTGCCAGGTATTTTCAACCCGCACAACTTGGAGACCGTGGGATAGAGGTCGATCAATTCCGACAGGGAATGACAAACGGCCGGCTTTTTGCCGGGGACGCTGATGATCAGAGGCACTTTGGCGGACTCTTCGTGTATGCTTACCTTTTGCCACATGTCGTGTTCGCCAAGGTGGTAACCGTGGTCGCTGGTGAAGATGACGATGGTGTTGTCTCGCTGGCCGGTTTTCTCCAGCGCGGTGAGAATCTTGCCAACCAAGGCATCGACGAAGCTGACCGATGCGTAGTAGGCGCGGAGCGTGCCTTTCTGTTGGTTCAAGTCCATTTTGTAATTGGCGGTCGTTCGCCGATTACCCGGATTCTGGGGGATATCGTCCTGATCCCCCGGAATTTTGGGCGGCAGTGCCATTTTGCCGAGCGGGTAAGGAGCAAAATATTTTTTCGGAGCCACCAAAGGAACGTGGGGCCGTACGAACCCAACTGCCAAAAAGAAGGGCTTTTCCATAGTCTTGTATTTGTGGAGGAGCTCGACGGCCTTTTGCGCCGTCTTGCCGTCCGAGTGTACGAGATCATCGCCATCGGCCTCGACGACGTTGAAGCTTTGGCT
>JABGWD010000166.1 GCA_018645725.1 Opitutia bacterium | reverse complement strand
TTGGCCACCAAGGCAATGGAAACGGAATACCCGGGTTCCTTGCGAATGAAGGGCAAAGTGCCGTCCATCGGATCGATGCACCAGAAACATTCCTTTTCGAAACGGCTGCCGTCATCCTCGTTCTCTTCGGTGAGCACCGCGAGATCGAACTCTTCGCAAGACGGACCGAGAATCTGCAAAATGGCATCTTGTGCTTTGCGGTCGACCTCGGTCACGACTTGCGACGCATAGGTATCCCCACCCTCCTTATGGAGAACTTCAACCTCACGATCCTGATAGGAACGAATGAGCTCACCGGCCTCGAGGGCAGCTTGCACCGCATGCTTGGTCAATTCCTTCAGGTTCATCAGACCCTTTCCTCCTGCAAGGATTCGATCACTTCGCGGGTGACCCGTTCGCTATAGTCGCTGAGCTTCCAATGCCCGGGGCTCCAACCTTTCATAAATCGATGGAAGTCGGCCCAAGCCACCCGGTACAAAGGTCGCCAATCCGCCTCCAGTTCGTCCGCAGAGACATCACGTCCAATTCTTTCAAGAAAACCACGCAACTCCTTGAAGTAAAAGTTCAAAACCTCACTCTCCCGGCTTTCGGCTTCCTCGTCACGGAAACAACTTCCCACGAAATAGGCCAAATCCTTCATCCCGCATCCGCCGCCAACGTATTGAAAGTCCACTGCGGCCACTTCCGCGCCATCGGCCCTAAAACAGAAATTGGCCAACTTGGCATCCCCATGGACCAGTGTTTGAAAAGTCGTCTCCTTGAGCTTGGCATCGATCGCCGAAGCCGCGTTTTTCAAGGGCAAATCTTCCAATTTATTCAGTTCGTCCGGACGGGTTTCGAGATGCCAATAGGTCCCGCTTTCCCAAAGGCCTTCGCTTGGCGCCCCCAAATGCTCGGCATGAAAAGCGGCCAACCAGCGCACGCAAGACTGCCATTCGATCTGGTTGACCGAACTTCGCCGACCCGCAAATCCGACCGCATCGAGATCTTCCAGCACCAGCAAGACCTCATCACCGTCAGTCTTTACCCCCAGGCATTCGGGAATCCGGGCGAGACCAGGCTCCCCTCTTTCTTTCTGCCGCCCATACCAATGGGTTTCCACCTGATAGGACTTGAGTTTTCTCTGGTGGGACAAGTCCGTATTCCATCCACGTGGATGCTTTCCATTCCCTGGCTGCACATGCTTGACGATTACGCTAGGCGCTTGCGTTCCTTCCAAGCCCATTCGATCAATGCTCCCGTATCCGCTCCAGAGGCTTTGCACCACACCAAGGTTCTTCAACCCCTCCGCTTGGGTCAGCTCCAAAACAAACCGATCGATTTCCTCGTCCTTCACGATCAAAACCAACGATCGGAAGTCTTGTTTTCAGTCACCTGCCTGAATGTCCTTTGATGCCTGACCAAATCATCTTTAGCTTTTCTCAAGCCAGATTGGGATTTCTTGTCTTTTGGATTGTCCTTAAGCTGGCGATTGAACTCCGCGATATCTTCGTGGTGCTTTGCGATCCATTTTTCAAGTTCCTCGAGACGGGTTTCGTACACTTCTTCCATGGTCCAGGCTCCGACCTTCTTCAAGTAGGCATCCAATTTGCGTACCATAGATGCTTTTATCTCCGGCATGCTCTTGGACAGGTCGTTGGTTTCCCCCATGTCCTTGGCAACGTTAAAAAGCTTGGTTTCTCCGGTGTTCAAGTGACGCATCAACTTAAAGTCCCCATCCCGATAGGACGTTATGGGAATGGTGTAAAAAGCAGGGAAATGAAAAACGAAACCGGTATCACGCTTGGCCAACTTACCCTTGTTCCCCTTTTCCAAAACCGGACGCAGGCTCACCCCATCTAGGTTTTCGGGCAAGGGAGCCGAACTTCCGGACAGATCATGCATGGTCGACAAATAATCCCATTGGGCAACCGGAATGTCGCATTGGGAATTGGCTTCCACGTTCGGGCCCGCCACGATCATCGGAACCCGGATGCCACCCTCCCACATTCTGGCTTTCCCTCCCTGCAAGGGCTTGTTGCTGGCTCCTCCTCCATTATCGGACGAAAAAATAACGTAGGTGTTTTCCTGCAAACCCAATTCATTCAGCTTATCCAGAACCATCCCGATGGAAGTGTCCATGTCTTCCATCATCGCGGCATAGTTGGCACGTTCCCAATGGCTTCTCAACTTTACGGGCATCTCATCGGCGTTGTCGTCGAACTTGGAGATATCGGGGATTTCCTCCTCGAGGCCCGCCCTTTCCGCGACGATGTCCAAGTACTTGCGGCGGGTACTTTTCAGGGACATGTTTCGCACGTGCAAGGCATAATGTGAAATCGTGAGAAAGAAAGGTTTCTTGTCCGAAGCGCGTCTTTCAAGATAGCCAATCGAATTTCTCGCCAAGCTAAAAAGACGCTTCGGATCGTCTAGTGGGATAAGAGTCTTTTCAGCCGGCTCCCACCAGTCACCATGAGCGTTGCCATTGGGATGCTTGTGAATGAAGTCTGTCTCGTCGTAGCCATGATCCTTGAACCAGCCAAGAGGGGTGCAACCCTTCCCGAAAAATGCGCTGTGGTAGCCCTTGTCCGCTTCCTTGAGCATTTCGGCCAAGGAAAGATTCTTTTCGAAATCGACCTTCCTTTTGTTCATCACAACGTCATGAATGGAAATGCATCCGACCCGGGCGGTGGTCATTCCGAACTGTATGCTTGCCCGCGAAGACGTGCAAACCGGCGAAGGACAATAGGCGTTTGAGAACCGCATGCCCCGGGCCGCAAGTCTCTCCAGATGGGGCGTCTGATGCAGGGAATGTCCGAGTTCCGGGCGGTCCTTCATCATTGGCACGCTGGTCTGGGTGTAGCCCAAATCATCCGCGTAGATGATGATGAAGTTGGGAGCTTTAGCGGCATGAACCAAGGAGGTTGCAAAACCGAAAAGAAGGCTGATGGTAAGTTTCATTTGTTAAAAAGTTTAGATTTTCGAACTTCTATTCGGAGTAGTCCACCCAGTTGGCCCGGGCGTTTTTTTCCGCTTCCTTCTTTTCCGGGCCGTCTCTCCAGGAATGGAGTTTGGCATGCAATTTTGATTTCTCCTTGCTGACGACGTTCTTGAACAATTTCTGGTTCAGCTCCTTTAACATGACCGCCTTGCGGGCTTCGAAGTCCGGAACTTCCTGTTCTTTGAGCGCCGCCAATTTCTTTTTGTACCCTTCCTTGGACTTTTCGCTGAAAAGATCCATGAGTTTATAATGGGCTTGGCGAACCTGCTCGGCCGTTCCGCCATCGACATCCTCGACGTAATTGCGGCGACTCGAATCCATGGCAGCGACCTTCTCCGGCATATCGGAGGCAAGATTGTTTTCCTCCCGATAATCGGTCTTGAGATTAAAAAGCTTTAACTCTCCGGAGTTCAAATGTCGCATGAGTTTGTAGTCGCCCATGATAATTGAACTGATCGGCGGGTGATAATGACAGGTGTAGTGATGAATGATCCCCGGGGCGACCCGCTTGACCTTTCCCTTGTTCCCCTTCTCGAAAACCTGGCGCAAGCTTCCCCCATCCACATTCGGTGGCATAGCGCCTTTGCTACCGCTCAGGTCGTGGAAGGTTGGAAGGAGATCC
>JABGWD010000165.1 GCA_018645725.1 Opitutia bacterium | reverse complement strand
TGGACTTGTGGTCCGCTACCCGCCAGTAAAGGATGGGGTGGGCTCCTCTTGGATTGTGCCCCCAAAAGCAAATCATGTCAGCCAATTCGACGTCTTCGTAACAAGTCGGCGGAGTGTCCGAGCCAAGTGATTTGAAGTAGCCCGTTACCGCAGAGGTCATGCACATCCGGGCATTGGCTTCAATGGTATTTGATCCGATGATGCCTTTCATGAAGACATTCTCCAAGTATTGCCCTTCCAACGTCAGTTGGCCGGAGCCGTACAGGCCCACCGAGTTTCCTCCCGAAGTCTTGATGATCTCTGCGATCTGTTCGGCGATCAATTCCTCGGCCTCGTCCCACGTCGCTTCGCGAAAAAGGGACAAGTCGTAATTGCCCTTGGTCTTTGAAACCTTCCCGCGTAAAGGGTCGGACATATCCTTTCGAATCAGCGGTTTGGTCAGGCGGTTGACGTAAATGGCCTCGGCGGAAGTCAATCCCTTGATGCACTGCAATCCGCGGTTCGTGGGGTGATCCTTGTCCGGTACGATCTGCGTTATCCGTCCGTTCTTCGTCTTGATGATCGTACCGCAACCAACGCCGCAGTAGGGACAGGCGGCCAGGATGTCATTGGGGGCCGCGTTCTTGTTCAACTGATAGGTTTCGCCATGCGGAACCGCCCAGGCTTTCGCGGAGACATTCCCCAACGCCGCCGATACAGCCGTGCTCTTGATGAATCTTCTTCTTCTCATGATGGATGATATTTTTTGTTCCTGTCGTTCATTGAGATGTTCCGCTTTCCTTTCCCATTGCGCGCAAATGAGCGATGATGTCATGCACGTCCTCGGTGCTCAAATTGGCAACGCCCCTGGCTCCGACAAATGATCTCATGGGCGTTCCCACTCGACCATGCCGGATGGTTTGTAGGATGTAGTCATCGGAAACGGTGTTTAGGAAACCTGCCAGCCCAATGCCTGGTCCGGGAACCCCAGCCGCATATCCTTCCCCGCGAGGGCCGTGACAAGAGGCGCAATAACTGTTGTATTTGAGCAAGCCCTTTTTCGAATCTCCTTGAAAAGACAAGGTGTGATCGATTTTCAATTTGACCGGATTGGCCACTGGCAAAGAGCGCAAGTATGCAATGAGGTCGTCAATTGCCGAATCGGACAAATCGGGTCTGCCGACCATCGCCGTGCCCAAACGCCCCTTCTTGATCGTCGTCCGAATGAAATCATCTGTTGCAATGGCGAGAAAATCACGATTCCGAATGCTCGGAGCAAAACCCACGCGCCCCGTGCCTTCGGGCTGGTGACAAGCCATGCAATTGACGTCATAGCTCAACTTGCCCCGGGCGGGATCTCCTTTCTCGGAAACCGGATCAGTTGCGCCAGGCGAGTTCCTTTTTCCGAGTTCGCGAAGGTGAGCAATAATATCATGGGCATCGGATACGGACAAGTTTGCCAGGCCGCGGGATCCCACGAAAGGTTGCATTGGAGTACCGATCCGTCCCAGTTTCAGTGTCTGCAGAATGTAGTCATCGGAAACAGCCTGCAAAAATCCGGGAAGGCCTATGCCGGTACCAGGTACCCCGACCGAATAACCTTCGCCCGCGGGGCCATGGCAACTCGAGCAATACCTCGCGTATTTCTCGCTTCCTGCCTCGGCGTTGCCCGAGAATTTGAGCGAATCGTCGACTTTCACCGTAATGGCATTCTCCACCGTCATGGAGCGCATGTAGGCAATGATCTTCCTTACCGTTTCCTCCGAAAGATCGGGGCGAGGCGCCATTGCCGTGCCGAGACGGCCCTTGCGTACCGTTTCCAAAATGAGCGCATCCGAAGAAAGAGCAAGGAAGTCACGATTACGGATGCTCGGGGCAAACCCAGGCAAGCCCGCACCGTCCGCCTGATGGCAGGGCGCGCAGTTAATCGCAAAAAGCCCGGCTCCCTCCGTCACCGTATTTTTGACATTCGACGGCATGCTTTTGGGGGTTGGGCGAACAATGAGCTTGGGAGGTTCGGAATGGTTGACTGGGGTTGCGTTGCGTTTCTTTTCAACCACTTGAACCGGTTCTGCAGTGCGGGTTGATTCTACAGGGTCAGGAGGGTCGTGGCGCTTCTTCGTGCTTAATGCCAATGAACAGGCATACACTCCCATGCATAGACTGAAAGAGAGCGCGACGGATCCGGCAAAACTATCCGAAAGTTTACACATGATCCATCTCAGGTGAAAAACTATGGCCTATTCTGAAAGAAGAGACAGCGCTCAAGGGCACTTCTCGTTTTCCAATCCAATGGCACGAGGAAACAAAACGTTGTTTTCCTTGTGAATATGTTGGTGAAGATCTCTCTCGAGATCCGCCAACGACGCTAACATGACTTTATGGGTATTGCATGCCCAGTCCGGCACCAAGTATTCGTCCGTTAACTCACGCAAGGCATACAAGGCGGAACCTGCCTGCTCGTGCTCGAATTCCATTTGCCGGATAGGGTAGGCAATGGATCCACAATGAAATTCAGGAACGGATTTACTCTCTTCCAGTTTTCTGATCATGGGGAACAGGATTTGCTCCTCTTTCAACATGTGTTGGGTCAATTCATCGGACAATTCCAGAAACGTTTCTCTCAAGGAAAGAAACCGGGGATCCTTGTCTCCGTGAGCGTTCAATACCTTTTGGGTCAAATTGTTCAGTCGTGGAAACTCGGAGCGCAAGAACGCGTGATGGGTCGATACGATATGATCAATCAATTCGGTTAGAGTGGAAAAGGTGTCTTCCGCAATTCCCTCCTCATCCAATTCTTTCACGCGATGGAGAAACTTCTTTACGTCTATCCCTTTTTCCTCACATGCCTCACGTAAAGACTCTCGACCGTCACAGCAATAATCAATGCCTTCTTCCTCAAACAACCGAGCAATCCCTCCGCACCGGGCAACTAACTCACCTATCTTGTTCTCTGGTTCTATCTTGAACACTGTTTGTTTCTCCCTCCTTTATAATATGTACTCCATATACTCATTAAGTTAAAATAGCGCAAGCGCACCAGAAAACAACCTGACCCATATTGATAAAACGAAGATGAAAAGAAGGAATAAGCCCTGCTTATAGCAAGCTATCAGTGATGCGCATACGAAAACAATTACATGATGAGTGGCAAAACGAAAGATTGTAAACGTATCTTGAGCCATCATACCTTGAACAAGAAAAACAAAAATGACTGACCTTAACCTCATAAGCGAACCGACCGAAGAGGAACTGAGTCAGGTTGCTCGGGACTTGAACTTCGAAAAGACAAGGAACGACAACCCGCAATCCCTTTCCCTTTTGCAAATCAACCAATACAACGAACTGGGTTACCTCATGCCGTTGCGTGGTTTGCCTGCGGACGAAATTAATGAAGTCAGAATCTTTTTCGATCAGGTTCTCAAGGAAACGCTTGCGGCGGGGAACTCAAGTTATTCCATCAGCACGGCCCATCTCAAGTTCGGAAAGATTTACGATCTGATGAGCCACCCGGCGATCATTGAACCGGTCAAGGATCTTCTTGGGGAAGACCTCGTGGCGTGGGGAGCTCACTTCTTTTGCAAAATGCCAAACGACGGGAAACGGGTCCCGTGGCATCAGGATTGTCCCTATTGGCCACTTACTCCGACCCGCACCGCAACCGTCTGGTTGGCCATTGACGACGCGACCCCGGAAAACGCAAACATGCGTTTCATTCCGGGCTCTCACCTGGACGGTGTCATTGATTACGAAATGAGCGACTCTCCGGACGACGTGCTTCGCAGAGAGGTGAGAAATGCCGGTGAATTCGGGAAGCCGGTCGACGTAACCCTGAAGGCCGGACAGTTCTCCATCCATTGCGATCTTCTTCTTCATGGATCGGAGGCGAACGATTCTCCGAAGCGGCGGAGCGGATTGACCATGCGTTACGCGGCGGCCGAGGTAAAGGCCTACTTGGGTTGGGAACAAAAAGGGATTTTGGTCAGCGGCAAGGATGCAAGCGGGCATTGGGCGAACTTGCCCAGACCGCAAAATTCCTGAAGCTCCCCGAAGGGTAGTCTTCCTTTTGCAGGCAATTACTTCTTGAGCACTGCGATCGAGTAAAAACTTCCGCCCGTCTGGGGACCGAGACTGTAGGTGCCGGGGGCTAGGTCGACCTTGTAAACGCGAAAGGCAAAATCGCTGTCGGTCTGGACGAGGTCCGAGGTCTTTTTGAATGCAAGGGGACCTTTCTTCAACCACCCGACCTCATTCTCGATGCGCGTGTCAACCAACGCAAGCAAGGTGGAAGGGTGCTTTACGGTTACGTCGTAGCGGGCGTTCGAACGGTCCAACTTCTTGTCGTTGTTGTAGGTCATGATCAAATCCGCACCCCGCAGGGAATCCGGAATGCGGGAGAAAAGGAAGCCCCGGTCGACGTAAATCAATTTGCCCTCGATCAAACCATGAGGCATTACCTTCACCGGCTTGGATTTCTTGCCGTCAACGTAGCGGGTCACGGATTCGACCGCCCCGCCTAGTTTCTTGGCATTTTTGACCAATTCGTCCCGGACGGAACTTTCCAGTACCCCGGTGGGAATGGGCAGGACCACGGTACGGGGCACGAGCTTGCGTTTCGAATAAGCGAGATACCTTTTGGCAACGTCCGCATCTTTCTCCGGCAAGCCATGAAAGACAAACCGGTAGCGAAGAGTCAGGGTTTGGCCGGCAGGCAAAATCAATTTGCCATCACCCTTGCTCCGTTTCGGACCAAACGGATTGACTGCGATCAAGCCGTAATCACGGGCGTGCCACCAGGAAGGGTTCCGTGGATTGGAAGGATGCGAAAGAATGGCGACCCCTGCATCCTTGCCCTCGACTTTCCCCCAATAATGCAGCCAATTGGCCCGTTGGCCCCAAATTCCTTTCCCCTCGACCCCCTCGCTGTTGACAGCCTTGCCGAAAACCTCTTTCACGCCTTTGCCGGGGTTTGCGCTTAGACGCAAATGCGGATGGGTCCGCAGACCGACGAAACCGTCCTTGTATTCCGAGAAGGTCAAATCGCCGTGACTGGCGTGCATGTTCAATTCCAAATCGATGCAGGTCGCATCGTCGACTACGCTGAACTGGAGCTCGCGCGTATCGCTGCAAAGCACCTCCCCTGAGCTATCCTTCCATAAGTTCAAGGTGCGGAGCAGGGCCCGGTCGCCTCCGCTGCGCTTTTCGATGACCCGCACTTGTTCGGTGATCCCGCAACTACCTCCCTCGTGCCAGAAATCCACGCCATTGATTCGCTGATGGCCGATGAACAAGGACTTGTGATGCGGATGATCCGCCTGTTCGCCGTTTCGTCCGTTCTCGATGACCGGCCAATCCCGCACCAGGCTTTGACCCGATGGATTGTTGATCGGATACAAGATCGGATTGCTGAAGCCCTTGGTGCGGATCTCCGTGAGAAGCTTTCCGCTCGCCTCGACACGGATGCGGTCGTCTTTTGTTTCGATCGTGACCGGTTGCTTCGATTCGGGTCGTCGTAACCGATTGAGGGTGTAAACAAGCGATCCGTACCGTACTGATTCGCCTTGATCGGACTTAACCTTCCCGAAACTGAGGTCGTACAGGTGATTCGGGGTCAGATCGTCGAGAGTCAAATGAATGATCCTGGGATCGTCCTCGTCGACCTGAGCCCTCGACATTCCAACGGATACTTTTTCGATCGCTCCGCCTCCATACTTGTAGCCGTACGGATAGCGATACCGTCCCGAGCCGAACTGATCGGGCAAGACGCTGGCCGGATCAACGGGCTTGGTGAAAGTCAGGTCAAAACCAACTTCAGTCAGGCTGCAATTGAGCAAGGAAAAGGGAGTTTCTCCGGTAAAGCGGATTCGCTGTATCCCTTCGGACAAGCTTCCCCAACCGCGTCCGGTTTGTCCAATATACAAAACGTCGCCCTCGGGAGAAAACGCCAATCGATTGTTCCCCCGTCTCAAACCATTCCCCTTGAAGAAGAAGGTAGCGGCACCTTGAAAAGCTCCGTCCACCTTTTCCGGCATGCACCGAATAATCTGGTCGCCCGATTGATCAGCCATCAGCATTTGACCGGCAAAAGGCCCGAACTTTCCGTTTGTCGTATCGAAAACCGGTTCGGCGCAGGATCGGATCATTCCGTGAGGAAGGTGAAAGGCCGGCTTGTTCCACAAATCGTCGAGGAGAACTCGGGGCAAATACAGAACGTTGCCAAAGGAAGACATACGTTCGTCCCAGACCAAGCTCGAAGGGTGCCCGGAAAAGGAGTCCGGTTTCACGTGATAAATCGGAGAACCCGCCCTCCAGTCGCCTTG
>JABGWD010000164.1 GCA_018645725.1 Opitutia bacterium | reverse complement strand
TAGGCAAAGCTGAACCGATGAGGATCGAGTCCTATTTGATGAAGGATGGTAGATTGAAGATCGCGGATTCCGACCGGGTTCTCGGCAATGTAGTAACCGATGTCGTCGGTTTGGCCGTAAACGCCCGGTTTGATCCCGGCCCCAGCCATCCACATGGTAAAGGCGTGTGGGTGATGATCTCTACCGTAGAATCCTTTCTTCAATTCATTGCGAACGTTGTTTTGCATCATCGGCGTACGGCCGAATTCCCCACCCCAGACAATCAGGGTTTCCTCAAACAAGCCGCGTTGCTTGAGGTCGGTGATCAGACCGGCAATGGCCCGGTCGATCTGCTGGCACTTGATGGGGAGGGTTTCGTCGATCGATTCGCCTAGAGAGGAACCGTGATGATCCCAACCCCAGTCGTAGAGCTGGACGAAGCGCACGCCATTCTCGACCAAGCGTCGGGCCAGAAGACAGTTGTTTGCAAAGGTGGGGTCGTTGGCTTTGTAGAGTTGGCGCGGGTCGACCGCCGATTCGGATTCCGAGACGTGACCGGGCTTGGCCCCGTACATTTTAAGGACATGGTCGGGTTCCTTTTTTAAGTCCATCACTTCGGGGACCGACATCTGCATCCGGAAGGCCAGTTCGTATTGGGAAATTCGCGTGAGGGTTTCCGGATCACCGACGTGCTCGTGCTGGTACTCGTTTAAGTCATTGATGGCATCGAGCGTTTTTCGACGCGCCTTGCGACTCAGTCCCTTGGGGTCGGAAAGATAAAGGATCGGATCCCCTCCGTCCGTGCGGCACTGCACGCCTTGATAGAGGGTAGGGAGGAAGCCCGATCCCCAGAGGGACTTGCCTGCGCTGGGCGTCTTGCCGCCGGAGGCGAGGACTACGAAACCCGGTAGGTTTTCATTGGCGCTGCCCAGACCGTAGGTGACCCATGAGCCCATCGAGGGATAGCCCAGGAGGGAATTGCCCGTTTGGAGGAGGAGCTGGGCGGGGGAATGATTGAATTGTTCGGTGTGCATGGAGCGGATCATGCACACGTCATCGATCACCGAGCTTAGGCCGGGTAGGAGTTCGCTCACCCATTGTCCGCTCTGCCCATGTTTCTTGTAGTCAAAAACCGGACCCATCATCTTGGGGGTGCCCTTGATGAAGGCAAAGCGCTTGCCCTCCAGGTATTCCTTGGGGCAATCCTTGCCGTGAAACTTGGTCAGGGCGGGCTTGTTTTCGAAGAGGTCGATTTGCGACGGAGAACCCGCCATGTGGAGATAAATGATCGATTTGGCCTTGGCCGGGATCCGAAATCCTTTTTGCTTCGCCGCATAGCCGTTGTTGGACAAAAGATGGTTTAAGGCGATGGAGCCAAATCCCAGTCCGGCTTGTCCGAAAAAGTGACGCCGGGTGATCGCTTGGGTATTTTGCAGGTTTAAGGGGAGGTCCATAAAATCAAGGTTTCATAAGGGTTTCGTCCAAGTTGAGAAGCACACTGGCAAGGGCGACCAAAGAAGAATCTCCGTCCTTAAGGTTGGCTGCAGACAGGAAGTCGGATTGGTTGGAGATTTCCGGTTTCAGTTGATGGTAAAGTTCGTTCAGCCTCTTGAGCTCATCGGGGTTTGGTGGACGGGTCAGAATCCTCCGGAAGCCAAAGGTGATTTGTTGATCAAGCTTGTCGGAAGATTTTTGCATAAGGTTAGCCAATGCCCCAGCAGCTTCCAGGTAGGCTTCGTCATTTAAGGTAATGAGGGCTTGCAGGGGAGTGTTTGTACGAATCCTCCTGATTTGACAAACTTCGCCCGACCCAGCGTCGAAGGTGATCATTGCGGGATGTGGGCTGGTGCGCTTGAGGTAGGTGTAGAGTGCCCGTCGATACCGGTCCGGGCCGGTGGCGTTTTTCCATTTCTCTCCGCTGTAGGTAGATTTCCAAACGCCGGGTGGCTGTGGAGGCATCACTGACGGACCGCCGATTTTCCGGGTAAGCAATCCGGATGCGACTAGGGATTGATCGCGCACGACTTCTGCGGACAACCGGAATCTCGGACCCCTTCCGAGCAATCGATTGGTTGGATCCGCCGCAAGTGATTTGGAGCTAATTGATGAGCTCTGGCGATAAGTTCTGGAAAGAACGATTGTCCTGAGCAGTTTCTTGAAAGACCACCCGTTTTCCCGGTAATCGACGGCAAGCCAATCGAGGAGTTCGGGATGCGAAGGCATGAGGCCTTGGGATCCGAAGTCCTCCTCGGTTTCCACGAAACCTCTTCCGAACAAGCGGGCCCAAACCCGGTTGACCATGACCCTTGCGGTCAACGGATTGTCAGGCTCCATGAGCCAGCGGGAAACGCTCAAACGATCTGCTTGGGCGCTGTCAGGCAATTTGCCTAACAATTCGAGAACGCCTGGTGAGACCTTGTCCCCTTGATCGAGAAAGTTCCCACGGTTGTGTATGCGATTCGCCCGATGCCGGTTGGCAGGAAGTTCACGCATGACCGGGGTTTTGGAAACCCCATTTTTCAATTTGCTCAAGCCCTGCTTTACCGTGTTGAGCTGGGT
>JABGWD010000163.1 GCA_018645725.1 Opitutia bacterium | reverse complement strand
GCCAGTTGGTGGCGGTACGATTTCGAATCCAAAGCCTTTCGGATCAGTCCGGCCGATCCCGGGTCCCCGAATCCGGCCAGTGCCCGGATGACCGAGCCCCGGATGGCTGGGTTTTTCTCCCCTTGGAGGGATTTCTTGAGAGCGGTCAACGCGGCTGGTTTGTAAAAGCTGCCGAGGTCGCTCACGACTTGGCGGCGCACCCGGGCGTCAGGCTGCCTCATGGATGACTCAAGGGCATCGAAGGCATGTTCGGAATCGATTCCACGGAGTGCCTTGGATGCAGCCAGTCTTACTCCGTAAAAGGTGTCTTTGGTTAGTGCGTCCTTGAGTTTCTCAACCGAAGTCTTGTCCTTGCGCTTGCCAAGAGCCTCCACGGCAAGGAGCCGTCCGACGACGTCGTCCGGATCAGCCAGTTGGGCATGAAGCATCGCGACGGGCGGTGAAAAATCGGTCTTGGCGAGGATGGTCAGGTCCGGGTCGATGCGAACGATTTGCGGATTGGCGGGGAGAGAAAAATAAAAGTCCTCGGAGGCTTTGCCGAGAGGAATGGTCCGGTTGATCGTACGGTCGCCGACTTTGAGCCGGATGGGAAGATCGAGTTGGAAGAGCATGACGTCACCCTCGACCTTTTGTTCCTGTTTCACGTTGAGCTTGGCAAGTTTGGCCTTGGAGTCCCAGGAGTAACTGATTTTGAGTTCGGGGTGGTGGGCGTGGTACACGTACTGGTCGAAGTGACGGTCGAAGTTTTTGCCCGAAGTTTCCTCCAAAGCGACTCTCAGGTTTTCCGTTACCACGCTCCCATGGCGGTGCCTGTTCAGATATGTCTTGACCGCCTTGCGGAAAAGCTCGGGACCGATCCGTGACCGGATCATGTGCAAAACCCAACTTCCTTTCGAATAAGACATGTATCCGTATTTGCGGAACATGTCGGAAGGCCGGTCATACTTCCGGTTGACCATGGGCACGACGTCGTTGGAACGCCCGGTGATGCTTTTCATGTCGCGGTAGAGGCCGTAGAGCATATGGTCCCGTCCGTCTTTGTGTCCGGCGAAAAGATGAGTGTAGTAGGTGGCGAATCCTTCGTTAAGCCAGATATGGCTCCAGTCCTTGCAGGTCACGAGGTCCCCGAACCATTGGTGGACCAGTTCGTGGGCGACCAGACCCTGACTACTGCGAATGTTTTCGGTTTCCAAGCTGAAGAGCGTGGAGGCGTTGAGGGTGGAGAGGCTGGTGTTTTCCATCCCTCCCCAATTGAAATCCTGAACGCATACCTGATCGTACTTGGCCCAAGGGTAGGGGACCCCGATTTCCTTCTCCAAATACTCCATGCATTGCTTGGTCTCGCGGAATGAATTGGCGGCCTGGGCAAACTCGGACGGGGGGGGCCAAAAGGACATGGAAAGATCCCCATGTTTTTCCGTAATCTTCCTGAAATGGCCTGCGACCAGGGAAATGAGGTAGTTGACGTGAGGCTTTTCCTGTTTCCACGTAACGATTTTCAATCCGCTTTCCGGATCAATGGAATCCTTCGTCTTTCTTCCGTTGGAGAGAACCGTCATATCCTTGGGGACCCTACAAGTGATGGAGGAAGTGAAAAATTCATTCGGGGCATCAAAACAAGGGAACCAATGCCGAGCTTCGATGGTTTCTCCCTGAGTCCAAATATGCATGTCGGTTTTTTTATAACCCAGTTCGGGCGTCCGGAAATAGAGCCCCTTGACGGGTTCGGCTTCATACGCAATGGATATTTTTCCCTTTCTCATGGGGGGAATTGGCTTTTCGAAATGAATGAGCAAAGCCCTGTCGGTATTTTCCCAAGAAGCGATTTTCGGTCCGGAAGAGACTTTGCTGATTTCCAAATCATAGGCATCAAGCCTCAGAGTCTCCACAGGTTGGAGCATGGTTTGGAAGGTTAGGGTTGCGGTCCCCGATACCCTCCGGTTTTTGAAGTCGGGGGTTACGTCCAGAGAAAGGTCGAGCAAATCCACGGTACGCTCGGGGGCATACCGTTGGGTCGAGTTATCGCCAATTCCATTGAATTGGCTCCAGTGCCTGCATTGCAAGCCGTGCTTGTGTTCCGCCCGGAGGTCGTGAACAACGGGGTAAAGAATGATCAGGCTGAGAAGAAAGAAGGTTTTTTTCATGGGATGAACAATTACTCTGGTTCTTGCTCAGAGTAGGTGATCAAGCCATGCAGGCAAAGCAAAACCTCAAGTAATCCTCGCGCTTGACTGAAAGTGGCGAAGATGTTTTGGTGACGTCATGCGACGTACCCTATTCGCTTCTTTCATTGCCCTGCTGCTGGCTGGGTGCGAAAAGCAGAATCCACAGGAAAACCGGGAGGAAACTGAAGGAACTGAAACCGGGGAAGGGTTGTTTGCGATGAATGATGGCAATGCCTCGGTCGGGGAAGTTGAAAACGAAGAAGGATCACTCGCGACGGAAGTCGACAGGTTGCTCAAGCAGACGGGCGACTTGCGTGACCAAGGAAAGTATCCCGAAGCAAAGGCCAGCATGATACGGGCCCTGTCGATACTCCGGCAACTGGAGGACAAGGAACACTCCAAGCTTATTCAATGCCTGAAGGTCTTGGTGGACGTCTCGGGCGAAATGCAGGAAAACGATGAGGTTCTCGAATACGCTGGCGAGGTTGCCAACCTCGCGCTTGCCGATGAAGACAAGGGTTTTGCTTACAACCGGATCGGATTGGCTTGCTTCAACAAGGGAGAATACGACCAGGCGATCGAATACGACGAGAAATCCTTGGCGATCTACTTGGAAGCGGGTGGCCCGGATGACCCGAACGTTGCATTGAACTACAATAATCTCGGCTTGGCATACGTTCAAAAGGGAGAATGCGACAAGGCTGTCGGTTATTTTGAAAAAACCTTGGCCATCTATTTCAAGATTCTTGGCCCCGATCATCCGGAAGTCGCAACCACCTATATCAACCTTGGCACGGTCTACGCCAAGAAGGGAGAGTACGAGAAGGCGATCGGGTGCAACGAGAAATCGTTGGCTATCTATCTGCACGCGCGCGGACCGGAGCATCCCAAAGTCGGGATGAATTACAACAATATTGGTTTGGCCTACGTCCAAAAGGAAGAATACGACAAGGCGGTCGGATATTTTGAGAAAACCTTGAACATTTATTTCAAGACTCTGGGGACCGATCATCCGGAGGTCGCCACTACCTACAATCAACTGGGTCTTGCCTACTTCAAAACGGGAGAATACGATCGGGCGGTCGAATGCAACGAGAGGGCATTGGCGATCAGATTGAAGGCTTTTGGTCCCGAACATCCCTATGTGGGAATGAGCTACGGAAACCTCGGTTCCTTGTACGCAAAGAAAGGGATGAAGGGGAAGGCGATGGACTACCTGCTCAAGGCGGAAGTGATCCATCTCAACAAGCTCGGTCCGCAACACCCCGAAACGAAAAACATCCAAAGGTGGATTGATTCGCTCAAATAGAATTCCGTCCGCTCTGCCCATCCCCCTGCTTGACTGCACGGGTCGGGGGTGGTTTCGTATGCGGATGAAGTTCCGTTCCCTGCCTTTCGTCCGTCGATTCGTTTTGATCTCGCCATTCGTTTTTCTTTTCACGATTTCCCTCCTCGCGGAATCCCCGGAAAGAGAATCCGTAGTCCGCGTATTCATTTTTGCCGGACAATCCAATATGGTGGGTTCCGATTCCAAGGCCCGGGACGTTCGGCGTTTTCCGCGCTACCTTGGTCTGGAAAAACCACAGTCCGGAATTCGATTCTCCTACTGCATCGGTCGGCAGAACAAGATGCGCTCGGAAGGTTGGACCGATCTGCAACCCGTCAACAACGTCATCGGTCCCGAGCTCAGTTTCGGGCAAAAGGTGAGAAGGATAACCAAAGCGCCCATTGCCATTGTCAAGTGCGCTGCGGGAGGGACTCATCTGGGTGGGGACTGGAATCCCGATGACCCGATCGGGTTCAAGATGTATCCGCTTGCCCTCGAGCTCGTGCGGGACTCCCTGGCCGAGTTGGACAAGCAAAACAAAAAGTATCGGATCGAGGGTTTCATGTGGCACCAAGGGGAGAACGATATGTTCAACAAGGACTACATGCCGAACTATGGGAAGAACCTGAAGAACTTCATAGCCAAGTGGCGAGACGATCTCGAGTCTCCCACGCTCAAGTTTTATCTGGGCGAGCTTTGCACGAAGACTATTTGGGGGATGGACCTGCGTCCGAGAATGTATGCCATCAGCCAAGGCCAAAAGGAAGTTTCCCGAGCCGACCCATTGGTCGAATACGTTCCTACCTCTCACGTCGGGGTGGAGATCGGGAATCCCGTCGGTCTGCACTATCATTACGGGACCCTCGGGCAATTGCAGCACGGGGAAAACTATGCCGATGCTTATCTTCGGACGATTGGCAAGCTCAAGACCCCTGTCCGCAAACTCAAGAAGTGGCCCTATTCGAAGGGCAAGAAGGTCAAACTGTTCGTCCTTGCCGGGCATCGGAACATGGAAGGCGAACGGGCCTTTGTTCAGGACCTGAAGCAAATCAAGGGTAGGGGAGACCTCCTGAAGGACAACCATTCCATTGCCTACAAATATTCCCTCGGGGGCGGATACAAGAAATCGGATGGCTGGGAACCTTTCGGGATCGTGGACTACTATGATAGCTTCGGGCCCGAGCTCAGTCTTGCCCATTCCCTTC
>JABGWD010000162.1 GCA_018645725.1 Opitutia bacterium | reverse complement strand
TACCGACGAGGTGGAAAAGCTACTTACCCGCAACCGGATTTTTCTCGACCGGACGGAAGGAATCGGAGTGATCGCGAAAGAGGATGCATTGGCTTATGGTTTGACCGGACCCAACCTGCGGGCATCGGGGGTCGATCTTGATTTGCGAAAGGACAAGCCTTATTCCGGTTATGAGAAATACGATTTCGACGTGCCGATCGGAACCCGTGGAGATTGTTATGATCGTTATTTGATCCGGATCGAGGAAGTCAGGCAGAGTCTGAGGATCATCGATCAGGTGATCTCCGATTTTCCTTCCGGACTTTGGTATGCCGAGGATGCGAGGAAGATATTCGCTCCGCCCAAGGAAAAGATCATGACCAGCATGGAGGAATTGATCCAGAATTTCATGATCGTTACGGAAGGCCCGCAAGTTCCCCCGGGCGAGGTTTATTTTGAGGCCGAAAACCCCAAGGGAGCCTTGGGCTTTTATCTTGTTTCGAAGGGTGGGGGAGTACCATACCGTCTGAAGATTCGGGCCCCCAGTTTTTGCAATTTGAGCATACTCGAGAAATTTGTCCCGGGACACATGCTTGCCGACATAACCGTAATTCTCGGTAGCTTGGATTTCGTCATGGGGGAATGCGACCGCTGATACGATTGACCCATGAAACTAACTAAGGAAACCCTCCGAAAGATCGATGACGTCATCCCGCGTTATCCGGATAAGCGCAGTGCGGTTCTGATGGTCATACATTTGATTCAGGACGAACTGGGTTCGATCAGCGACGAGACCTGCGAATGGATTGCCGAGAAGCTCGACCTTCAACCCATCAACGTGAAGGAACTCATCACTTTTTATCCCATGCTCCGCGAAACCCCTTGGGGGAAGACCCACGTCCGGGTCTGCCGGACTCTTCCCTGTGCGCTGAGAGGGTCTTATGCCACCTGTCAGAAGCTAGAGAAAAAACTCGGCGTGAAGGAAGGGCATGTTCGGGAGGATGGAGAATACTCAATCGAATTCATGGAATGCCTCGCAGATTGCGGAGAGGGTCCGGTCGTCATGGTGGGCGAAGAGACCTTTGAGAACATTGACGAGAAGAAGGCCGAAAAGTTGGCCGATCAGATGCTCAAAGGAAAACTGGAAAAATCTGCCGAATTCGTGAGTTATGAACAGGGTTTGCTCTCGGACTCTCCCAAAAAAGCCAAGAAATCATCTTCCAAAGCCAAGAAATGACTGCCAAGAACTCGCCAAAGGAACGCCGGATAATCCTCAAGCATGCGGATGATCCGAATTATTCCAACAGGTTGGGCTGTTATCTTCGCGAAGGCGGTTACGAAATGCTGAGCAAGGCACTCAAAATGAAACCCGAGGAAATTGGGGCGGAAGTTTTGAAGTCCGGAGTGCGCGGTCGTGGAGGAGCGGGTTTTCCGGCAGGCATGAAATGGAAGTTTCTCGACCGCAAATCAGGCAAGCCGATCTATTTGATCTGTAATGCCGACGAGTCGGAACCGGGAACTTTCAAGGATCGTCAGATCATGTACAAGGATCCTCATCAGCTCATCGAGGGAATGATGATCGCAGCTTATGCGATCCAAGCCAAGCAGGCTTTCATCTACATCCGGGCCGAGTTTTTCGAGGGAGCCCGGATTTTGGAGCGAGCCATTGCCGAAGCCAAGGAAAAGGGCTTCTGCGGGGAAAAGATCTTGGGTTCGGATTATTCCTGCGATTTGGTCGTTCATCGTGGAGCAGGAGCCTACATTTGCGGCGAAGAAACCGGATTGATCGAATCCTTGGAAGGAAAAAGGCCCAATCCGCGGATCAAGCCACCCTTCTTTCCTGCCGTTCTCGGTCTTTATCAGTGTCCGACCATCGTCAACAACGTGGAAACGCTCTGTAACGTTAAGCATATTCTGGAAATGGGGGGGGACGAATTTGCGAAGATCGGAAAGCCCAACAACACGGGCACCCGTATCTGGTGTGTTTCCGGACAAGTGAAGAAACCCGGTTATTATGAATTCGAATGCGGGGCCTTGACCTTGGGGGAGATGATTTTCGACGTATGCGGTGGTTTGCTTCCGGGCCGGAGCCTGAAAGCGGTCATCCCAGGCGGTTCATCGGCCAAGATTCTCCGTGCGGACGAAAGGTTTGTCGGAAAACACAAGGACGGAACGGATTTTGATTGGGGAATTGAGGACGTTCCCCTTGATTTCGATGGTCCGATGGCTGCCGGAAGCATGTCCGGTTCGGGTGGTATCATCGTGATGGACGACACCGTCGACATCGTGGAGGCCATGGCGAACATCAATGCTTTTTATGCCCATGAGTCTTGCGGACAATGCACTCCTTGCCGAGAAGGTTGTCTTTGGATGAAAAAGATAACCACGCGGATGTGCGATGGAGATGCCCGGGAGGAAGATCCCGAAATGCTTCTTTCCATCGCCAATCAAATCGAGGGAAGAACCATTTGCGCCTTTGGCGAGGCCGCCGCTTGGCCAACCCAAAGCTTTGTCACGAAATTCCGGGATGAATTCGTCAAGAAGGCCAAACATTCGAAAAGGAGCAAGAATTCCCTGCAACTGATCTGAAGGCCATGATTTCAAAAGGAAAGACCGATCAAGTAACCATCAATCTGGATGGACAGGACGTAGAGGTGCCTGCCGGCATGAATTTGGTTGATGCCGTTGCTCTTCACGGCAAGGAGATTCCCCACTATTGCTATCATCCGCAACTCAGCGTGGCAGGCAATTGCCGGATGTGTCTGATCGAAATGGGAACGCCGATGAGAGACCGGGGTACGGGGGAAGCCATTCTCGAAGAGGACGGTTCCCCGAAAATCGGTTGGGTTCCCAAGCCCGTCATCGGTTGCGGAACGAACGTTTCCCCGGGAATGCACGTCAAGACGGAGTCGGAGATGGTGACCGGTTGCCGGGAGGGCATAATGGAATTTCTTTTGGTCAACCATCCCTTGGACTGTCCGATATGCGATCAGGCGGGGGAATGCAGGCTTCAGGAATTTGCCACTGACTACGGTCGGGGATACAGTCGTTACAAAGAGCGCAAGAACGTAAAACCCAAGCGCACCCGCCTTGGGCCGCGCGTTACGCTCGACGATGAACGGTGCATCCTTTGTTCCCGTTGTATCCGCTTCAGCCAAGAGGTAGCCAAGGACGACGTTTTGGGTTTCGTTGATCGAGGAAGCTTTTCCACGTTGACTTGTTTCCCGGGGAAGGAATTGGCCAACAATTACTCCCTCAATACGGTGGACATTTGCCCTGTCGGAGCTTTGACCAGTACGGATTTCAGGTTCAAGATGCGCGTTTGGTTTCTCAAGGAAACGTTGAGCATTTGTCCGGAAAGCAGTGCCGGTTGCAACACTTTGGTATCCAGTCGAGAGGGTGAAATTCATCGGATTGCGCCTCGAAGGAATGATGCCGTGAACGACAGTTGGATGACCGATAGTGGCCGGGCTCTTTACAAACAGGTCAAATCCGATGATCGTTTGAAGACCCCACTTGTCGATCGCGAAGAGTCCACCATGGAGGACGCCCTTCACTCGACTGTCAATGCATTGCAAGGAAAGAGCGTCGGTGTCGTCGGTTCCTGCAACTCCACCGTCGAGGAGCAATATCTCCTCAACCGATTGGCCAAGGAAGCCAAGGCCAAGAAGTATCTGCGCGGACATTTTGGAGAGGATGATGGGATTTTGTTGTCTGCCGACCGGACGCCAAATTTGAGAGGCGCTCTGATTACGGGCCTTGCTTCCTCTTATCCGACCGAGCACTTGAGTTCTCTTGCCCAAGCCCTCAAGAAAGATCGATTGGAAACTTTGATCGTAGTGGGAGAGGATTTGATTGACTCGAAGGTAGACGCCGAGCTTTTGTCCGGCGTTCAAATCATTTATCTCGGGACTCACGAGAACGCCACGAGTAATTTGGCCCGGGTGGTCATTCCGACCCTCACTTCCTTCGAGAAGAGCGGATCTTTCGTCAACCGGGGCTTCTTTTTGCAGGGGTTCCAACAAGCTGTTCCGGGCCCGGCGGGTTTGTTGCCCGACGTCAGTGTTCTTGCCCGATTGATCAACGAACTGACCGGTGAGGGCGAATCGAGCTCCGATATCGATTCGATCTGGAAGGACATGGCCCGATCCTCGACGTCTCCTCTCAAAGGACTTTCTTTTTCCGATTGCAAGAAGGATGGAATCCAACTGGACGGTTCCAAGTGGGCTGATCTTGCCTTTGTCGAAAAAAAGGCTCTTCACTACCAACCCAATGCGAAGCCCAAGGACGGTTGATCATGGAATTTGATTCGGAAATGCTTCAACAATTGGGTCTCAAGGCTCTCTTTGCCTTGCTCATGGTGAGTGCCGTCATGACCATGGCGGGGTATTCCGTTTTGGCCGAGCGAAAGGTCAGCGCTTGGATGCAGGGTAGGGTAGGTCCGAACCGGACGGTTTTGCCTTTTGTCGAGCACATTCCGTTTATCGGGCCTTTTCTCAAGGGTTTGGGAATCTTTCAACCTCTTGCCGACGGATTGAAATTCCTTTTCAAGGAGGAAATCGTGCCCGGGCACGTCAACAAGGTCTATTACTACATGGCTCCGCTCGTCGCTCTTGTTCCGGCCCTTACGACGATGACCGTTCTTCCTTTTGGCGAGTACTTCGATGAAGCGGGTAACAGTTCACCCTTGATTTTGGCCAACTTGGAAGTGGGCATTCTGTTCATCTTTGCCGTTTCTTCCCTTGGCGTCTACGGGATCGTTTTGGCGGGGTGGTCTTCGAACAGCAAATATCCCTTCCTGGGCGGAATCCGTTCGTCCGCCCAGATGATTTCCTACGAATTGGCCATGGGGCTTTCCCTCCTTCCCATTTTCCTTTGGGTCAGTGTTCCGGGTTCGGAGGATTCGGCCCTGAGTCTGGTCGGGATCGTGAATTCGCAAAATGACGGAGCCTGGTTGCTCATCGTTCAACCGGTTTCAGCCTTGATCTTTCTCGTCGCGCTTTTTGCCGAGACGAACCGCTTGCCCTTTGATATGCCCGAATCCGAGACCGATTTGGTGGGCGGTTTTCATACCGAGTACGGGAGCTTCAAGTTCGGTATCTTCTTTGTCGCGGAGTATGCGCACATCGTCGTGGGTTCGGCAATCTTCACCACCATCTTCCTCGGTGGGTGGCATTTCCTGCCTTGGATTGCCGATCCTTGGCCGGCGACCTGGATCGGAACCTTGCTCGGAATCGGTTGGTTTCTTGCCAAAACCGTCTGTTTGATCTTTTTCTTCATTTGGATCCGCTGGACGATTCCTCGTTTCCGTTATGACCAAGTCATGAATCTCGGCTGGACGAAACTTCTTCCTTTGGCCTTGGTCAACTTGATCGTGTACGTCCTGCTCGTGACTTGGCTTGATCAACCACCTTCCGTAACCCCCTGACGAATCATGGCCAAAACAGTAGTTCTTGAACGCAAGCCATTGTCCCTTTCCGAGAGGACCTATTTGCCCCAGATCGTGACGGGCCTGAAAACGACCTTCTCCAACATGTTCAAGGAAAAGGTTACCCTTCAGTATCCCGAGGAAAAGCCACAACTTCCTCAAAATTATCGCGGTGTACCGACCTTGGTCAAAGATCCCAATGGTCGTGAAAAATGCGTTTCTTGTCAGCTGTGCGAATTCGTTTGTCCTCCGAAAGCCATCCGGATTACACCCGGTTCGGTTCCCGAAGACGAGGAGGATCGAGAGCATGTCGAAAAGGCTCCTCAAGAATTCGAAATCAACATGCTCCGATGCATTTACTGCGGATACTGCCAAGAGGTCTGTCCGGAGGAAGCCATTTTTCTTCTCGATGAATACTCCTCTTCGGGGTACACGCGTGAGGAAATGATCAACAACAAAGCCAAGCTTTACGAACTAGGCGGAACCTTGCCCGACAAGCATTACAAATGGGACAAGAAGAAAGACGCCGAAGAGGAGGGGAATGCCCATTAATGCTGATCTTTCATTGATTCTCGGTTCGTTCCCGAGTCTAATTCGTCCGGTCGCGCCCACGGGAGGTGTTTTTGCATGAGCGGACCTGATTTGCTTTTCTATTTTTTCGCCACCCTTTCCCTCGGCGGAGGGTTGCTGATGGTTTTTTCCCGTCATCCCGTATCGGCTGCCCTTTTCATGATCGTTTCACTGGTTGGCGTAGCCTCCTTGTTCGTTCTTCTCGATGCATTCTTCTTGGCCATCCTGCAGGTACTGGTCTACGCGGGTGCGGTGATGGTGCTCTTTCTGTTTATCATCATGTTGCTCGACGTCGGTCCCAGTGGAGCGAAGGCATCAAAGGTCAAACTGCTTTCCGGAGTAGCCGGGCTGATTTCGGTTGGCTTGCTGGTGGTCCTTCTGCTCGATCTTGGTCTGGGATCCATGGATTGTTCCGAGTGCTCGGCTGAAAATTGTGATGCTTGCGGAGAGTCCGCGGCTTTTGCATGGCCTGAGATCCGTGACGAAACGGCAGCCAATGGCAACAGTTTGATCTTCTCTCCATCCGTAAAGGCTTTCGGTTTCGGCCTGCTTGCCAAATATATGCTTCCTCTTCAGGTTGCCGGCTTTCTTCTTCTTGCCGCTATGGTCGGGGTAATCATTTTGAGCAAGAAATCTACTGCAGAGGGGGAAGGCTGAACGGATGAACACGATCACTCCTCATCATTTTCTAATCTTGGCGTTCCTTCTTTTCGGAGTGGGTTTTTTGGGCGTCGTCATTCGCCGTAACGTTTTGCTTGTCCTGATGTCCCTGGAATTGATGCTCAATGGAATCAACGTCGCATTGGTCGCCTTTTCGAGGGCCGGGGCGAACCTTGACGGAAGCATTTTCGTCTTTTTCATCATGACGGTGGCGGCTGCGGAAGTTTCGGTCGGATTGGCTTTGTTGGTCGCCTTGTACAAAAAGAGAAAAAGCATTTTTACCGAGGACATGAACCTTCTCGGAAACTGACGATATGGAAACAGTAGCTTTCATTGTCCTTCTTTTGCCTCTCCTTTCGGCATGCGTAACTCTTCTTTTCCTGCGGAAACATGGAAACGTGGCCGCCTTGCTTTCCGTCGCAACGGCGGGGGGAATCCTCGCCTTTTCTCTTTTTCTGATCTTTGCCGGTGATGGAGAGACCTTTGCCTGGGAGGCAACTTGGATAAGAATGTCCGGTTGGGAACTGCGCTTTGGCTTTCTTGTGGATGGTTCTGCCCGCCTTCTTCTCTTCGTGGTATCCTTCGTGGGCTTTCTCATTCATGTCTTCAGCTTGGGCTATATGGCGGATGACGATGCGAAAGCCCGTTACTTCGGTGGACTTTCCATATTCATGTTCTCCATGCTGGGAATCACTTTGGCGGATAACCTGATCATGATTTTCGTCTTCTGGGAGTTGGTCGGTTTCAGTTCCTACTTGCTCATCGCCCATTATTATACGACCGACGAGGCAGCTCAGGCTTCCAAGAAGGCTTTTATCGTAAACCGCATCGGTGACTTCGGTTTCCTTATCGGAATCGTTCTGACTTATTGGGCCTTCGATACCGTGAACCTGGTCGAAATCGAAAATCAATTGAAGGACATCGTGTCTTGGAATCTGGAGAATCCCCAAAACCAAATTCTTAACCCCGTGACCACGGCCCTTTGCCTGGCCTTGGCATGCGGTTTCATCGGCAAGTCCGCCCAGTTTCCCTTGCACGTCTGGTTGCCCGACGCCATGGCCGGTCCCACCCCCGTGTCCGCCTTGATCCATGCCGCCACCATGGTTGCGGCGGGGATCTTCCTTCTTGTGCGCATCGAGTTTCTTTTCACTGCTCAAGCTCTTTCCCTGATTGCTGTTCTTGGGGCCGGAATGGGTTTGTACGCCGGGTTCTGCGCCTTGGCCCAGAGGGATATCAAGAAAATCCTGGCTTACTCGACTTTGTCGCAGCTTGGATATATGGCGGCGGCCTTTGGGTTGGGCATGCCCGGGTTGGCCTTGTTTCATCTCATGACGCACGCTTTTTTCAAGGCTCTCATGTTTCTTGGTTCGGGTTCGGTCATTCATGCCTGTCATCATGAGCAGGACATTTTCAATTACGGTGGTTTGCGCAAGAAGATGCCCTTGACTGCCTACACGTTTCTAATCGGCGTGCTCGCCATATCGGGCGTCAATTTTCTTTCCGGTTACTTCAGCAAAGACGCGATCTTGCTCAGTGCCTACAACCTCAACGTCCCGGTCTTCGTTCTGCTTTACGCCGGGGCCATCCTTACCGCCCTCTACATGTTCAGGTTGTACTTCATTGCGTTCGAGGGAGAAGCCCGTTCCAAGAACGCCAAGAAGGCTCATGAGAGTCCGGCTCTCATGACGGCTCCCTTGCTTGTTTTGGCTTTTTTGTCCGTCATCGGTGGTTACCACGCTCTTTTCCCCGAGGCCATTGTCGGAGCAGCCGTTCCGGACCTTACCGTAGTGGCCGGGATGGACAACCACCTCTGGATGATCGTATTGGGGACCCTCGCTTGGATTATCGGCATTGTCGGGGCAAAGAATTTGTATGGGAAAGTCGGACAGGCAGATCCTCTTGCGGCCAAAGCTCCTGCCTTTTTCGCCCTTTGCCGGAGCAAGCTTTTCTTTGATGACATTTACGATTTTTACGTCAGGCGCATACAGGATCCCTTCGCCCGATTCGTCGAGGTGATGGAAATGCTCTTCATCTCCGGCTTGATGGTTCGGGGTTCAGCGGGTATCGCCGGGCTCTTTGCCTTGCTGGGGAGAGCCTGTTACCTCGGGAAAATTCACGCTTATGCCTTCTGGTTCATTTTCGGAACCTTGGGCTTTCTCGCTTATGCGGTCGGACTTTTCGGAAACTAAGGAGCACTGAGTAATGAACCTTGATCAGATTCTTCTTCTTGCCTCCATTGTCGTTCCTGCCTTGGTGTCGGTCCTCTTGTTTTCCGGACTGATCGACAAGGATGAATTGGCCAAGCAACTCGCTTTCCTCGGACTTGGTTTTCCGTGCCTCGCGGGGATCGTGCTTTTCATCAACTTCGACGGATCGACCGATGGCTATTCCTTTGAGTTCCTGTACGAAGAAATGGGGCTCCAGGATCTTGGCATCACTTTCCACCTCGGGCTCAACGGAGTCTCTTCCCCGCTCTTTGCCATGGCGGGCATCGTCGGTTTTGCCGCGGGCTTGGCCGCCATTGGCTCGGGGGCCGAGCGGATCAAGCTTTACCTTGCCCTGCTCTGCTTCATGCAATCCGGATTGATGGGGCTTTTTGCCAGCGTCGATTTGTTCTTCTATTACCTCTTCCATGAGTTTGCCCTTATCCCGACTTTCATCATGATCGGTTTGTGGGGAGGTCGGGACAGGCGGAGCGTTGCCTTGGAAATAACGATCTATCTGACTTTGGGAGCCTTGATTTCTCTCGGTGGACTGGTTGCCCTCAACGTCATGGTCGATGCGGTCAAATTCGATTTCCCAACGCTTTCGAAGGCTTTGCTCGAAGCCGGACTACTGGAATCAACCGAGGCGAAAATCTTCGGCCTCCTGCTTCTCGGGTTAGGTATTTTGGTTGCTCTTTTTCCTTTCCATACCTGGGCGGCCCGGGGTTATGAGGCAGCCCCGACTTCCGTCTCGATGCTTCATGCCGGGGTACTCAAGAAATTCGGGCTTTACGGACTCGTGCAAATAGCGGTTCCTCTTTTGCCTGCCGGGGCTGCCGAATGGAGTCCCTGGTTGATGTGGTTGGCTTTGGGCAACGTCCTGTTTGTCGGCCTGGTCACGGTGGCTCAAAATAACCTCAAAAGCATGGTCGGCTACGGTTCGGTCATGCACATGGGCTATTGTTTTCTTGGGATAGCAACCATTTCCTCGCTTGGGGCGGGTTCGGCGGTCATGCTTATGGTTGCTCACGGTTTGTCCGTTTCCCTGATGTTTTTGCTTTCCACTTTCATTTATCGACGAAGCGGAACTTTCGAAATGAACGATATGGGAGGATTGGCCGGCAAGACCCCCGTTCTGGCCTGTTTTTTCGTAGCCGCTTCTCTCGCTACCATCGGCTTGCCGGGTTTCGGAAACTTTTGGGGTGAGTTCGGGGTTTTCCTTTCCCTTGGACAAAACCCCGATCATCACTTCTTCCTTGGCTTGGCCGCTTTGGGGATAATCATATCGGCCATCTTTGGTCTACGAGCCGTTGCCCGTATATTCTTCGGTTCCTCAAGCGACGCGCTTACCGAGCGCGCTAGCAAGAACCCGATTCGTGACCTTGAGCTTGGCGAGGTTTTGCCAGCCGGCTTGATCCTCGCTGCCTTGCTTTTCATTGGGCTTTGGCCCCGGGGGATTTCCGACCGGATTGACAACGAGATCGGCCTTCGCTACGAACGCGTAGATTACGTTGGTCTTTCCCAATTCACACCTGCCTGCTGCTTGATCGAGCCAGGTGGTGTAGATTCCAACCAATCATCGTCGAACGAAGGGGATGAGCCGACTATCGAACCTTTGAGCCCAACTACCGATCACTGAGATGGAAGCCTTTGTAGATTTTTACAGCACCAATGAGTGGGGTCGGAT
>JABGWD010000161.1 GCA_018645725.1 Opitutia bacterium | reverse complement strand
CTCTGCCTGTCACAACCTGATTGATCCGGTGGGTTTCGCCCTGGAAAACTTCGACTTCCTCGGACGTTGGCGCGAAACCGCAAATGGCAAGAAAATCTACACCCGAGGCTCCCTGCCCACGGGCGAATCATTCGACGGGCCCGAGCAACTCCGCCAAACCCTTCTTCTGCGAAAGGACGCCTTCCTGCGTCAACTCATCCGCAAGACCTTTGGCTACGCATTGGGAAGAGCCCTGGTAGATCAGGACGAAGGCACCATTGAGCGGATCGCTCGTAAACTTGAAAAGGATGGGTACGGAGCACGGGACCTCATTCTCGCAATCATCCGAAGTACCCCCTTCCGCTATAAACAAAAGCCGCTTGCATCGGAACTCTGAGGTTGTCTTGGCAAAGGCTTCCTCGATAAAAAGATAGGCAAATGAATCTCGCGCTTTCCAAACCTTTGCCCAGACGAGCCATGCTCCGTGGCATCGGGGCGGCCTTGGCCCTTCCGTGGTTCGAATCCATGAACCGGGCCATCGCCAAGCCGGCCACCCTCAAAGGCCCGCCCCTGCGTTGCGCCTTTCTCTTCGCTCCCAACGGTACTATCCCCGACGAATGGACGCCCAAGGGAAGTGGCGAACAGTACGAGACCACTCCCATGCTCAAACCCTTTGAGAAGCTTGGTCTCAAGGATGACCTGCTCCTCCTCGAAAACCTTTGGCACAAACGCACCAAAGGCCGCAATGGCCACTGGCCCAAGGTGCCTGCCTGGCTCTCCGGTGGCTACGTCGAACGGGGCGTGGGCAGTGAACTTGATACCGGCGGCACCACGGTCGATCAAGTCATGGCCCGCGAACTCGGACAACATACGGCCCTCCCCTCTTTTGAACTCGGTATCGACGAGCCCCGGACCGGGGTCGATAACGTCGGGGGCGGATTTCCCCGTATCCTCGGATCCTTCATCTCCTGGCGTGACCCGCACACTCCCGTAGCCAAGGAAATCCATCCGCAGCATGCCTTTGACCGGCTCTTCCGTACCCGGGCCGCGCCCTACGCGCCCGGTATGGATCCTGACTCACCCGCCGCCCGGCAATCCCTGCAGGCAGATGATGCCAGTGTACTCGACGCCGTCCTCGACGATGCCAAGTCACTCCAAAAACGCATCAGCAACAACGACCGCTTGAAGCTGGACGAGTATTTGGAATCCGTCCGGGCAGTCGAACGCCGTATCGAAGCCACCCTCAAACCACCCAAGCGCTGGATCAACAAGGATGGCTTCACCATGGAGCGACCGGCCGACAAGATGCCCGATCAGCATGCCCAGCAGGTCAAGCTCATGCTCGACGTCCTAGTGCTCGCCCTGTGGACGGACAGCACGCGCATTTCCACCATGATGTTGGGAGACGCCCAGTCGGGAGCCACCTTCGACTTCCTCGACGGGGTAAGCGGATCCAGTTTCCACGGCTATTCCCACCACCGGGAGAAAGAAGACAAAAAGGATTCCTACCGCCGTATCTGCCTCTGGCACGTCGAGCAAGCCGCCTACCTTCTCAGTAAAATGAAGGGGTTGGACGAAGGAGGTTCGTCCCTGCTCGACAACAGCATGGTTCTGTTCGGTTCTTCCATCAAGGACGGCAACCGTCACACGGAACGCGACTTGCCCCTCGTCCTCGCGGGCAAAGGCCAAGGCGCTCTGCGACCCGGGCGCCGAATCCGGGCCCCCAAGGAAACCCCCCTGTGCAACCTCCACCTTTCACTCCTCCACCGCATGGGAGTGAAGGCCGACAAGTTCGGAGACAGCACGGGCATCCTCGACGGGCTTAGCTGAATTCTTCCCTGGAAAAAATTTTCTCCCCAAGCATGCTGACCAAGGATTTACCCGATTTGTCCCGTAGAATGAAACCTTTATCCATGCTAGCTATCCTGTTCCTTGCCGGGCAGGTTTTCACCCTCTGGGCAAAGAAACCGAACATACTCTTCATCATGGCGGATGACTTGGGATGGATGGACTTGGCCTGCCAGGGGAATCCCTTGGTCGAGACCCCCAACCTCGACCGGTTGGCCAAACAAGGCATGCGGTTCACCGATGCGTACGCAGCGGCCCCCGTCTGCTCGCCTACCCGTTGCGCCGTGTTGACCGGTCAAGCTCCCGCCCGCATCGGATTGACCACTCACCTGCCCGGTCGCTTCTTCCCCAAGGACGGGCGCCCCCACCCCGCCAAGCTCACCCCTCAGCTCAACACCGAACACGTTACCATAGCGGAAAGGATGAAGGAAGCGGGCTATGCCTCCGCCTTT
>JABGWD010000160.1 GCA_018645725.1 Opitutia bacterium | reverse complement strand
CTTTTCATGATTCCAAAAAAGTAGTTTGCTAAAACTTCACAATCGAATGAAATCACCAAATTTTGAAAATTGCCAAATCGAGCTTAACAAAGACGGAACAATCCAGAAGAGTTCCGAAACCTTTGTCTCATGGGTCGGTCATGGCCGAGAGGAGTTGACAGGGTTGCATTTCCGAGCTTTCTTTTTGTCACTGGAAAGAAGCTGGGAACTCCTGATACCTCAAGACTTTCACTTGGGCGACTTCGAATGCTTTCTTCCCCTCTCGTCGGATTCCCGGCAATCCTCCATGGGCATCTTTTTCAATTGCGTCAACTATAAGGAAAACGTTGTTCTTTCCCTGTCCCCTGCCCTCGCGCCACACGACTCCCTCAAGCAAGCCTTCATGGGCGATTTGATGAATGACCCGCGAGCACTGGCAAACACGTTGATCAGGCTCCAGAAGGCCGAAAGCAGGCTTTCGGACTACGTCAGTAACTTCCCGGGCATCTTTTTCACCCAACGGACGGACATGACCTTCAGCTATCTCTCGAGAGGGATCAGGAGAATGTTCCCCAACGAACACGGAGAATTTTCACGCAACGGCGGGCTGTTTCTGAACAAAATCTTCGAGAAAGACCGTGAGCATTTCCTCAACGCATTGAACTCGAACTCCAAGAGTTCGGAAACCTTCAGTTTCACCTACCGCATCCAACTGCCTCCAACCGGACAGATCGTTTACCTGCTGGACGTTCGAACCCCAATCATTACGGCCACCCAAAAGCTTTTGGGTTACGACGGCGTATTTATAGACATTACCCGTCAGGCGATCGCAGAACACCGATTGTCCAATTCCGTATGGAGGGAAGGCTTGGCAACTTTGACGAATGGCTTGGTTCATGACTTCAGCAACCTTATGGCCGGGATCTTTTCGATCAGTGAACTTTACCACGGAATGATGGAGAATGACGACCCCATGGCAAACGGGATGGGGCAGATCAAGAAGAGCGCCATGCAGGCTCAAAAATTGGTTCGCCGCATAATCGACCTGCACAGAGAGAAACCCGCTGCCCGGGCCATCCACGATCTCCGCTTGCTATTGAAGGACCAAATGGATTTGGTTGGAATCATCATTCCGCGGAGCGCCAAGTTGCAGACCGATTTCGGAACCGAATCCCTGCCTGCGTTTTTGGAAGAGACGGGTTTTCGCCAAGTCATTCTCAACTTGGCTATAAACGCTCGGGATGCAATCGAAAGGAACGGCAGGATCAAAATCCGTCTCAGGAAAGTGAAAAAGGGAGAGGACATTATGGTCGGCGCCTCCGGGGAAATGAGAAAGGCCCCCAGCCATGGAGCTGAAATTTCCCTCTCGGACAACGGCAAGGGAATCCCCCATGACATAGAAGAAAAACTGTTCGATCCGTTTTTCACGACCAAGGATTCAAGCTCCGGCTCTGGGTTCGGACTCTACAACACCAAGCTTTTCATCGAAGACCACAATGGCGAGATTGGGTTTTCGAGCGAGATTGGAAAAGGAAGTGTTTTCTATCTTTTCTTGCCTTTGGCCATCGACGACGAGGATGATGAAGGCCTGCGGGCCAAGCGAATGAGAAGAGCCACGCGGGAATTCATCAAAACGAGGAAGCGTTAGCTTCTCCGCCCGCATCGTCAGGATCGACAACAAGTCGCCCCTCCTCGTAGTGCATGACGGAACGAATGGAACCGTCCGCCGAGTAAAAAGTCATTTTCCCGTGCAGAAGACCGTCCCGATAGGTCGCTTCCACTCGCGAACCGTCCTTCGAACGCTTTGAGCTAAGTCCGTTGAGCCTGCCCGAAGAAAAAGTCTGCCGGGTCGAGACACCCGAGGAATTTCTTTCGATCGACCCGCTGTAGGGCTGGCCCGATTTTTCATAATGCAGAACCGACTCATTGCCTTTCGATTGAAAGGAAAAACCGCTTTCGAAATCCGTTTGATTGCCTTCCCAGAAACCGGGAGCATCCTCGAGATCCCGAATATCCTCTGGCTCACAAGAAACAACGAGCAGGAGGAGCATAGTCGCCCCGAAACTCCCGACTGGTCTTGATCCGGAGCAAGACATCTTATCCGGGTAGGTATTCGGAAAATTCATAAAGCTCGGGATCACGGACAAGGCGTTTCCTCATCAGGCTTCTCAATTTGGTTTTCGCCTCTTCCCCTGCGCTTTGGTCAACGCCAAGTCCACCATTCCCCTCATCATCCCCCAGAAAGTCACCCATTCTTTCCTCCAGTGCGTCCGGATCCATCCCTTCCTCAAGCTTTCTCACGACTTCCTCCATGGGCTCGTCCATTCGCTCGCCCGTCATTTCACACATCTTTCTCATCAACTGCCCCATTTGCTTGGGATCCGGGTTTTCCTCATCCATGCCATTCATGGCTCCTTCCAGTTCCTTCATCACTCCCTCGGCTTGATTTGGGTCCATCCCCGCAAAGGGATCTTCAGGATCGTCACCGGTCTCCGGCAGTTCGGGGGCATCCGCGTTACGTCCGGTAATGGAAAACCCGGAAAGCAGTTTTTTCATCAAGTGCTTTTTGCCATCCGGGCAAAAGGGCGTCTTCTCGGCATAGGATGGAGAACGGGCAAAGAAGGAATAGATCTTTCTCGTACCAGGGGAATAAAACTCATAGATTGGCATTGTTAGAATCTTTTGTAAGAGTAAGGCCTCGGTTTCAAGCAAAAGTACGTTCCGGCATGCCAATCACAACAACTCTACGCGAACTCATTTCATTTTGGGGCAGAAAGCCTTCGAGCAAGGCGTGGGTTGCTCTGCCGATCGGTTACATGATCATTCTTCAGGTATTGACGGGCTTGCCCAAGCCCGAAAGCCTGAGGGAATTCGACACGAACGAATTCATCGTCCGGTTCTCCGAGGAACTGTTCGACTACCCGTTCTGGCTTCAGGACTTAAGTCATCTTCCCTTGTTCTTCGGCTTGGCTTGGCTTTGGTCATGGTATCTGGGACCGCCGAGCAGTCTTGCCTCCGCCATCGCAAACAAAGCCTTCCTGCTTTCTCTCGGCTACGCCTTCTTCAACGAACTCATCCAGGCATTCATTCCGCAAAGATTCCCCTCCGTGGGAGATTTGGTCATGAATACCTGTGGCGTAGCGCTTGGAGCATATCTTCATTCACTCCTTTGCAAAATGACCGACAGGCTCTATTCTCACCAGCCTGGGCATTGAACTATCTCTCGTGACTAAGTATCTTCCCGAAGAGCCTTTTCGCGCTCAAGCAAAGTCGGGTGTGAATAGTGGAAGGTGGTCATCAAGGGATGCGGAAGAGGGTGAGACAAATTCTCAACGTACAATTTCCGCAGGGCGGAAACCAAGGGTTCGGGACTACCGACGGCTTCTTTGGCGAAATGATCGGCCTCGAACTCGTGCTTGCGTGAAAAGTGGTTGCTGATCGGACTCAGCCAATAAGTGAAAAAGCCCAGGGCAAGGGAAAAGACCACCAACGCGGGAGCAAAGGAATTGGTAAGGTCATCGTCCAAGGCAAACCCTTCGTAAAACCAAGAGCTTTTCAGAAAATAGGAAAGGAGAAAAAAACCGCCCAAGCCAAGGAAGAAGGATATCGCAAGCCTCTTGGGTATGTGACCCAACTTGTAGTGACCGACCTCGTGGGCCAGGACTGCCTCGATTTCCTCCGTCTCCATCTGTTCGATCAAGGTATCGTACAAGACGATTCGCCTGAACTTTCCAAAGCCAGTGAAATAGGCATTCGAATGCCCCGATCGCTTGCTTCCGTCAATGACCTCGATCGCCTGCGCCTTGAACCCGGTTTTCTCGGAGAGAGCCATAAGTCTGTCCCTCAGTTCTCCCTCTTCGAGCGGGGAGAGTTTGTTAAAGAGTGGAATGATGAACTTGGGCCAAAGAATCATAAGCAAGAGTTGGATTCCAAAAAAGACGACGAAGACCAAAACCCACCAAGTGTCAGGAAAGGCGGACGAAACCTCACGATAAAGCCAAATCATCAGGGCGAGCAAAAGCAAAGAGAAGGCAAAGCCCAATATCGAGCCTTTGATTTTGTCCACAACCCAGAGGCCCTTGGTCGATTTGTTGAAGCCAAATTTTTCTTCGAGGGAAAACTGCTTTCTCCAATCGAAAAAAAGACTTGGAATTTGAAGCGCCGTGAGAAAGACAGTTACCACGAAGGCGCATAGCCAAGGGGATGCTTCCATCGAAACCTCGGTTTTCCAGTTTGCTTCTGAGAAAGCGAAAGGGAAAAGATAAAGAAAAACACCGACGAAAAGAACAAAGCCGAAGGCATCCTCAACGGAAGCGAACCTGCTTTTTGCCAACGAATAATCGGTGGCCTTGGCCCAAGTTTCCCGATTCATGAGATCGCCTGACTCGGGAGGAGGCTCATTCCTCATTGCCCACAAATGTCTTTCATTGGCTCTTTTGAGAAAATACTCGAAGACAACTTGAGCAAGAGCGGCGCAAAGAACGAGTATCTGAATTTGAGTTGGTTCGATCATTCGGAGCCTTCCTAACGTAAGGATTTTTCTTTGTCGACTGTGTTGAGACAATGAAGATTTACAAGGTTGCGAATTTTTCACGAAAAACTATCATGAATCGGATGGTTGAGGAAAAAACGGACGAAACCGGAACGGAAGAAGACACCGAAGTTTCTTTCGAGGATGCGCTTTCCCAATTGGAAGACGTCATTCATCGGATGGAAACGGGGGAGAGTCCCCTCGAGTCTTTGGTCGAGAACTACCAATCGGGCGTCCGTTTGCTCAAGCTGTGTCGCTCGAAGATCGAGTTGGCTGAAATGAAAGTCAAGGAAGTCACCGACAAAGACGGGAAATTGGAATCACGGGATTTTACCCAGGCAGAAGAATGAAGAAGATGGAAATATTGTCAGGCATTTCGAGTCCTGCCGACTTGAAGGAATTGGATGAAGACGAGATCGGCCAGCTTTGCGGGGAGATCAGAACGCGGATCATAGAAACGACTTCCGAAAACGGGGGGCACGTGGGCCCCAACCTCGGAGTGGTCGAATTGAGCATTGCCCTTCACCTCGTATTCGACACACCGAATGATTCCTTTTTTTGGGACGTATCCCACCAAGGATACGTTCACAAACTCCTGACCGGACGGAACGACGAACGCTTTGACAAAATCCGGCAATCAGAAGGTTTGAGCGGTTTCCTTTCGAGGGAAGAAAGTCCGCATGATGCCTTTGGCGCGGGGCATGCCGGAACCGCCCTCTCGGCAGCCTTGGGCAGGTGCATGGCTCGGGACCTCAAAGGAGGAAACGAACATGTGGTCGCCATTGCCGGAGATGCCGCCTTTACATGCGGAATTACCCTCGAGGCTCTCAACAACATCGCCTGCTCGACCAAGAAATTCATTCTCGTTTTGAACGACAACGAATGGTCTATCGCCAAAAACGTCGGAGCCTTTTCCAAATACTTCAACGAACTCATCACCAACTCCGTTTACAGTAGGCTGCACAAGGACGCCGGCAAGTTCCTCTCCCTCATCCCCGGTGGAGAATCCTTGAAAAGATTCATATCCAAGGCCAAAAGAGACACGAAGGAATTATTGGCCCCCTCGAGTATTTTTGAGAAACTTGGAATTCGCTACGTCGGACCGATTGACGGCCATGACGTAAATGCCATGGCAAGCTTCTTCGAGTTTGCCAAGACTTCCGACGAGCCCATCGTCCTCCACCTGCTTACCCAGAAGGGCAAGGGATTCCCCATCGCTCTGGAAGAACCTGAAAAATGGCATGGAGCCGGCCCCTTTGACATCAAGACCGGAGAACCTCCCGCTCCCAAACCAGGAACTCCACCGAAATATCAAGACGTATTCGGCGAATGCCTCTCGAAGATGGCGAGCTCCAACCCGAAAATCGTCGGCATTACCGCAGCCATGCCAAGCGGAACAGGGTTGGATTTCCTGCAAAACGAAATCCCCGACCGCTTCTTCGACGTGGGGATCGCAGAAGAGCACGCCGTCCTGATGGCAGCCGGAATGGCAACCGAGGGAATGCTCCCGGTCTGCGCGATCTACTCGACCTTTCTCCAGCGGGCCTACGACCCGATCATCCACGACGTCTGCCTACAAAAGCTCCCCGTTACCTTTTGCTTGGACCGGGCTGGGCTTTCGCCCAATGACGGACCCACGCACCATGGGTTGTTCGACCTTTCCTACCTTCGCTGCATCCCGAATGCAATCGTGATGCAACCGAAGGACGAGGACGAATTGCAAGACATGATGGCGACGGGGATCGAAAGCGGTCTGCCGTCCTTTGTCCGTTATCCCCGCGGTGCGGGTGTGGGCGTCGAGCGAAAGGAAAAACCCGAAGCTCTCCCGATCGGAAAAGCCGAGGTTTTGAGGGAAGGGCGGACGAGCGCAATTTGGGCTTTGGGTAACTTTGTTCCCGTCGCAGAAAGAATTGCCGACCAACTTTATTCGAAACATGGATTGAGCGTCACCGTGACAAATGCCCGATTCGCAAAACCCCTGGACGAAAACCTCCTCTTTGCGCATGCCCGCAGTCATGATACCATCATTACCTTGGAGGACAACGTCCTGACGGGTGGCTTTGGCTCGGCAATCCTTGAGACCCTTGGTCAGAAAGATCTCTTGTTACCCGTAAAAAGGTTCGGTTGGCCCGACCAATTTATCGAGCATGGAAACTCCGTTTCGTCATTGAGGCAAAACCACGGATTGGACGACCAACGGATTCTGTCGGAAATCGAGGAATTTCTCAAGCTGGATTCCGGATGCGGAGCATCCCTCATCGCCTAGTCGAGAAGGTACCCCTCGATTTCAATGGGAAAAAGCCTCAGCGACTTTCGTAATAATCCCACTCGCTCGTTTCGTAAAGAAACACCAGATCGGCACTTCCATCCAAGCCCTTTTTGAAGTAAAGCCAGTTTCCGGTTTTGTAAGAATAAAGAAAACCCGCGCCTGACTGTGGATTCCAATGATCTTGACTGGTCCAAGTCCACCCCCATTTTTCGGTCCAAAACCAAAGGGCTCCTCCACCCTTGCTCGACTCAACGTAAAGCCAACCCAAGTCTTTGTGGTAAGCCCAGGAGTTTTCGAACAGGATCAATGCGCCGAACCAACTATCGCTCCAATTCCCGAACTCCGTCTTGCTGGATGAACCCCCGAGTGGTGACTGCACGGAAAGCTCCAGCGAAAACGACTCCTCGAAACGCCCCGAAGTTGCCCTCAAAATGACAGGGTTCGAACCCGAGTGTCCACTTT
>JABGWD010000159.1 GCA_018645725.1 Opitutia bacterium | reverse complement strand
TGTCTGTTTTTCGGGCTCATTTTCGGGTCCTTTTTGTTTGTTGCCCCAGATCCTGCGTTTGCCAAAAAAGAAAAGAAGTCGGAAACTGCGGAGAAACCTCCCTTCCAGGAAGTCTTCAAGAAATTGGACGGCCAAGTAAGGACCGCTCTCAGAAAAGACAAGACAGAGGGAATCAAAGAACTCGAAAGAGTCGGCCGCATGCTCTCCAAGGATTATCCGGAGGAATTCATGCCATACGCCATGCTTTCGGCAGTTGCCCGGATGACCTCCGATCAGGAGAAAAAAGACAGTTTGCTCGAAGAATTATTGAACCTTGATTCAAAAGAAAAGGTTCCCGCGGAAGTCGCTCTCCTGGTTAGTGTCCAAATTAAAATGCAAATGGCGATGACCAACCCCGATAATGATGAAAAGCTGAAGGTACTCAATGAACTGGCTGCGATAAGTTCAGATGATCCGAAGATTTCCCGCATCGTTGGTCAAGCCAAGGGCCAGCTCAAAAAGATGGAGGCTCTCGGCAAGCCCCTCGCCATGAAGTTCAAGGCTGTCGACGGTCGAAAGGTCGATTTGGCCAAGATGAAGGGGAAGGTTGTATTGATTGATTTTTGGGCCACCTGGTGTGGACCTTGCGTCAAGGAGATCCCCAGCGTCAAAAAGACTTACGATGCCTTGCACAAGGAAGGCTTTGAGATCATTGGTGTTTCCCTTGATAGCGACAAGAAGAAGTTGGAAGGTTTTCTGGCCAAGAACGACATGCCTTGGCCCCAGTTCTTCGACGGCAAGGGTTGGAAGACCAGTTTGGCCCAGGAACATGGCATAAGCAGCATTCCCGCCATGTGGCTCGTGGACAAAGAAGGTAACCTCGTCGACCAGAACGCCCGGTCCGGGCTTGAAGACAAGGTCAAGAAGTACCTGGCCAAGTAACTTGCCTTTCTCGAAAGGGGAAAACAAGTTCCCCGCGATGAAACTTCGTTTTCGCAACCCCCTGTGGCTTGCTCTGTTTCTGTGTGCGGGTTTGTCGGGAGCGGATAAGATCGATGAAGCGATCGACCTGACGAAAGCAGGCCCCTTTCCCGTCTTTGTCCGGATGAGCGATCAAGTGATCGGGCGGGCAGGGGAGTACGAAAAGCTCTGTCGGGAGCGTTCCGGCAAACCGCGGACCCAAAATCGCAAGGAAGTGCTTTCTCTGCTCCGTAGCAAGGCGGACAAGTCATGGGACAAGGCCCAAAAGCCAGTCGACGGGCTTCTGAAAAAGGGGGAAATCCGGGCAGTCCGCCGGTTTTGGATCGTCAACGGCTTTTCCTGCCTGGCCAAACCTGCTGCCATCCGCAAGCTGGCCAAGCGGGCCGACGTCTCCTACGTCTACCTCGACCGATTCGCCAGACCGCTGAAGAACCCCCTGCCCATGTCGGGGAATCAAATGACTGCCATGAAAGAGGTTCTTGCCACTTGGAAGAAAAAGGCACCCGAGCCTATCCTTTCCTTGAGGATTCCCTGGAACGTCCGGGAAATCGGGGCCGAGATGGCATGGAAGGAGGAAAACGCAACCGGGCGGGGCGTAACCGTGGCTATAATCGATTCCGGTATTTTGCCCACGCCCTCGCTCATTCGGGCTCTGGCCAAGAACCCAAAAGAGGAGCTTAACGGGAAGGATGATGACGGGAACGGCCTGATCGACGACGTGTTCGGCTATGACTTCATGTCGAATACCGGATACGTACTGGAAACAGGGAGAACCATGTCACATGGTAGTTGCTGCGCCGGGATCATTGCGGGCCGGTCCTCCGCCAAGGGCTGGCAAACTGCCATCGCGCCCGATTCCCGCCTCCTGCTGCTCAAGGGCGGTTTTGACCTGCGTAGCATGGAATACCTCCTTTTGAACGGGGCCGATCTTGTCTCCATGAGCTATATGATCGTGGGTCGTGATCTTGGGCAAATTCGGGGTCTTTTCCGAAATGCATTCGAGCATATGTCCCTCGGGGGCGTGCTTGCGGTGGGCGGAGCCGGAAACTACGGCCCGAAATCCCGCCGGGCGATGCCTGCAGGCAGGCAAATCGGCTTGCCCAAGGACATACCCAGCGTGCTCGCAGTGGCCGGGGTGGACCAGAAGCGCGTTCCTTTGCCCTTCAGTAGCGAAGGTCCCTGTTTTTGGGAAGGAGTCCAGTTCTTTTCCGATTACCCGAAGGACAAGCCCCTCGGCAAGCCCGACCTCACCGCTTTTCCAACGGGATATCCCGTGTGGAACGTAACTTCCCCTCTCAACGCCCGCAGGGGCTGGAAGGAAGTAAGCAAGGACAAGGGGGCCTCCCTTATTATCGGCCCGGCGGGCAATTCCTTTTCCGGACCCCATTGCGCCGGGGTGGCGGCCCTCGTTTTTAGCGCCAACCCCGCAATTAATTCCTGGGAAGTGAGCGAAATCCTGAAACGGACCGTCAAGGACCTCGGCCCCAAGGGTCAGGACAACATCTACGGAGCCGGTTTGATCGATGCTCTGGCCGCCGTGCGTGCGGCCAAGAAGAAAAAGGACTAGTCCTTCAGGCGCTCAAGGACATCCTTGGCAACGATTTCCGCCAAGGCTTGCGAACCGTGCGGGAAATAATGGACGTTTGCCTCGCGCATCCACTCCTTCATGTTCTTCTTGCTCGGTGTGTAGAGGTCGAGGGTGGGTACTCCGTGCTTCTTCATTACCCGGGCGGCCGCTTCGTTGAACTTCACCGAATCCCCTACATAGCGGCCTTTGGAGCCGGCAGGGATAGGCGTGGTGTTGCGCCAGACCAGTTGCTTGGCCGATTTCTTCATTCGGGCGACCAACTTGTGCAAATTCTTCTCGTAGTCAGCGAGCGGGACCTGGACCTTTCCACCCTTTTCCTTGGGATAGAGGTTTTCCCCCTTCGGTCCCATGTATTTCAAATCATGCAAGCCCCAGTTGAAATGGATCAGGTCCCACTTTTTCTTGCCCAACCACTTCTCGATCTCGGCAATTCCCTTGGTTGTGGGTCCCCCGTTGGTCGGGATCCTGTGCAAGTTGACCTTTCCCTTGAGCAAGGTCCGGGTGGGCAGGGTGTAGCCGATACTGATCGAGTCCCCGATGATCAGAACGTTGGCTAAGCCCGCCACCTCCTCGATCGGGGTCATGGGACTCACTCGTTTGGGTTTTTTTTTCTCTTGGGCTCCGAGTATGGAAAACGAGAAAAATGAGAGGACCAAGGCAAGGATCAGGGTTTTTGAATTCTGCATCCGTTCAAAAAGAGGAAAAAGGAGTCGGTGGGCAACCCGTAAACCAAGAAGACTCCCTCGATTTTTCAGCAGGGGGAGAGCCTGTCTTTATAACAATTGTGAGAAATCAGTCAATATGCTCGAAGAAAGAGGAAGGAGGCTTTTTCTTTCTGTTTCTGTACCAAAAAGCTTCCATTTATTGCTTCAAATCATTATTAAATCAGCCCTTAACGATAAATAATTTCCCCTAAACCGGTTATGAAGTCTTTTTTTTCCTTCTTTTCTATCTTTCTGCTTGGCCTTGGCCTGTCCGCCAGCCCTGTTCCCTACAGCGGGAAAGTCTCGGTCAATGGGGTGAATTTTACGGGCACGGCCGATTTCCGTTTCGAATTGCGGGATGAGAACGGCACGGTTCATTGGCGTAACGCTCAGAACCCGGCCACATCCATTTCGGTTCCCGTGCAAAACGGGCGTTACGTTGTTCTTCTCGGCGGGCAGGGCATGGTCAGCTTGCCATCCCATCTCTTCGTTCAATACCCCAAGCTCTGGGTTCGTGTGCAGGTTGACTTTCGTGATGGCCAAGGGCCCCGCCTTCTCCAGCCCGACCAACGCGTTCGTTCCGTTCCGCACGCCCTTTCCGCGAACTTGGCCAATCGTGCCCTGAGTGCCGATTCCGTTGCCGACCAGGGGGTGAGCGCCCGTAGCCTCGACCCGGCCATGAAGGCCTACCTAGCCCCCCTGCTCAAGCCGGTGGCCACGGGCTCGGTTTCCAACCTTTATCGTTGGAATGGAAGTGGGGCGACCTTGTTCGGACCCTCTGCCAACGGGCAGAACCTGACCTACCAATGGAAGAAGGACGGCAACGTCCTTCCAGGAGCGACAGTCAAGGACTTGGTCTTTTCCCAACTTCAGCCTGCCCACGGTGGAAGCTATGAAATCGTGGTCTCGAACGATTTTGGTCAGTTTGAGCAACAGATGGAGCTTACTGTTTTTACGCCGAAATCATCACGAATTAGTTCGGGTAGCATTCAAACTCTCTTCATTGATAAGAACGAAATACTTTGGGGAATGGGAAGCAACGGCAACAAAAGATTGGGTTTGGAAGGAATTACTTTTACTACCCAACCAAGACAAGCCTTTGGAACTAAAGTAAAGTCAGTTTCAACTGGTCCTCAATCGACCCTTTTCCTAACTACCGAAAATGAACTTTGGGGAATGGGAAACCTGAAGCTTACCGGTAGTTGGAGCAATGTTGCTCCAAAGAAAATATTTACGGGATCAATCCACGGTTTCGATATAGGAAACGGAAGCCATTATGTTGTAAAGGAAGATGGTTCACTTTGGTCATGGGGTGCAAATAGATGGGGGAGGCTTGGAAATGGTAGTACAGTTGACAATGGTGAGATAACCAAAGTCGTTGAAAGTGGAGTGCTAATGGTTTCCGCTGGAGATGAACATACCGTTTTCATTAAGGATGACGGTTCACTGTGGGGAATGGGTGGCAACCATTTTAACGGAATTAACCATCGTCTTGGATTGGGTTGGAGTAGTCCTAATCAACCAACTCCTCTCCCCAAAAAAATAGTAAATTCAGGAGTTGTTCAAGTATCGGCAGGTCATTCCCATACCTTGTTCTTGAAAGAAGATGGTTCGATGTGGGGATTTGGCGCTAATAGGAATAAGAGATTAGGTCAGGGTGGAGATGCCCAGTATCCAAGAATGATAATTGCTTCGGGTGTCAAATATGTTGCCGCAGGAGCATACCATTCGCTTTTCATCAAGGACGATGGTTCCGTTTGGGGAATGGGAAGAAACCAGGAAGGTCAGTTGGGCGGGGACTCTCTTGCAGATCGTGAAAATCCGTCAATGATAGTAAATTCAGGAGCCATCTCAATTGAAGCTGGATACTATAGTTCCTTTATTACAATGTCTGATGAACGAATCCTCGTCTTGGGAGCTAATGTTTACGGCCAGCTCGGTACGGGCGAGCCCTTGGCCTACCAAATTCCGCAAAAGCTCGAGGGCTGGAAGGTTAAATCCGCCATTGCCAATGAGAATGCATCCTATTTCGTTGATTTGAATGACAGTCTTTGGTCATTGGGAAGTGATTCCTATGGCAAGCTTGGAAATGGGGCGGCAGGGAATTCTTACGCCCCGGTCAAGGTCGTGGAGGGAAACGTATCGACCGTCAGCTCGATTCTTCAACATGTATTCTATCTTGATCAGAACGGAACCTTGATGGGATTTGGAGGAACCCATTACGGAAAACTCAATTCCTCCATTCCTGGATCCACTTCACCTAAATTGATCAAGGACGGGAACGTCATTTCGTTTTCGGCCGGTGGGTCACATTCCGCCTATGTCCTGAACGATGGTTCTCTCTGGACCTTTGGCAGAAACCTTTCCGGTCAGTTGGGGGATTCGAATACCTCGAACCAAGGGACTCCCCTTAAAGTGGTGGACGCCAACGTCACGCAGGTAAGTGCCGGAGGAAGCCATACTCTTTTCATCAAGAATGATGGTTCGGCTTGGGCTATGGGGGAAAACGGTAATGGGCAACTAGGTGAGGGTACGACAACAGACCGGAATGTCCCGGTTAAAATCATCGATGAAAACGCCACGGCAATTTTTGCCGCTTACTCACATTCCTTTGTTCTCATGAACGACGGCTCGCTTTTGGGTTTTGGGAGCAATGGCAATTATCGAGCCGGGCTTGCCAACGCCACTTCCATATTTACCCCTCAGCTTGTTTTTCCCAACGGAGTGCAGGCTGTTTCAGGCTCAGAAAACCACAGCCTGTTCGTGAAGACCGACGGTTCCCTCTGGGCTTCGGGTCTAAACCAAAAGGGCAAGGTCGGAACGGGAGCGGAAGGGGCCAGCATACCCTTGACCAAGATCGTGGATTCCGGGGTGGCGGGTGCTTCCGCGGGACGATATCATTCCCTTTACTGGACGACCAACGGGGACGTCTATGTTTTCGGTAGCGATACAAGCGGACAACTTGGCTTGCGTACCCAGTACGTTCGCACTCCTCGCGTCCTCTACGATCCGAACTAGTCCTTGTCCCGTTTCAATTTCTCGGGCGCAGAAGTGAAAAGTCCATTTGACGGACGGCTCGCCATTGAGTACTTTGTAGACATGACGCTCACAGCGGTGATTACAAAAGAAGATGATGGCTATGTATCCCTTTGCCCGGAATTAGACATTGCCAGTCAAGGAGATACGGCAGAAAAAGCGAAGCTGAACCTCAAAGAGGCAGTTGAGTTGTTCTTCGAATGCGCCTCCAAGGAGGAAGTTGACAAAAGACTGTCTTCCGAATCTTTCGTGTCACCCCTGGAGGTCAGCGTTGCCTAAGTTGCCCAGGCTGTCAGGGAAAGAAGTGGGTGCCATTCTGGAATCGCATGGATTCTCAAAAATTCGCCAACGTGGTAGCCATGTGATTTTTCAAAAAAAGGAAGATACTTCGACGATTACCGTTCCGGTGCCCGACCATAAGGAATTGAGAACGGGAACGCTCAGGTCAATCATCCGTCAAAGCCAACTGCCCAAATCTACCTTTGAAAAATAGACTGAACCAAAACCAACACGGTCAACGATCCGCAGACAGAGTCGGGATGTTGCTAGAAACGAATTCAGCCGGTTAGATCTTTTGGACTTTAGTACGTTCCCTTGTCTTTGTTAAAAAAGAGTCATGCGCTCGCTCCTTGGTCTGATTCTGTTGATCTTTTCCTGTCTTCTCGTTTTCGGGGATGATTTTCCCGAGCTTCCGAATACCGAGTCGACCACCGATGCGGATCCGCCTTCCGCCGAGGAGAGCGCCAAGTCCTTCAGCTTGCCCGATGGGTATGGGGTTTCGGTCTGGGCGGCCGAGCCGGCCGTGCAAAACCCGATCGGGATGGCTTGGGATGAAAAGGGCCGGATGTGGGTGGCGGAAAACTATACCTATGCCAAGAGAGGGGTGCGTTTCGAGATGAACTTGCGTGATCGGGTGGTCGTGCTGGCGGATGAGGATGGGGACGGAAAGACGGAGTTCCGAAAGGTCTTTACCGACAAGGTGCAGATGCTGACCAGCGTGGAGGTGGGCCACGGGGGAGTCTGGCTGATGTGCCCGCCCAACCTGCTCTTCATACCTGATGCGGATGGCGACTTGGTTCCTGACGGGGAGCCCGAGGTGATGCTCGATGGTTTCGAGGTGGGGCGTGGAAACTACCATAATTTTGCCAACGGTTTGCGATGGGGACCGGATGGTTGGCTCTACGGGCGCTGCGGGCATTCCTGCCCGGGCAAGCCGGGTGTCCCGGGCACTCCCGCCGAATTGCGGGCTCCCATCGACGGAGGGGTCTGGCGCTACCACCCGCAACGCAAGGTGATCGAGGTCCTGGCTCATGGTACGGTCAATCCGTGGGGCTACGACTGGGACGAGCATGGGGAACTCTTTTTCATCAACACCGTCATCGGGCACCTCTGGCACGTCATCCCGGGAGCCCACTACCGGGAGTCGGGGAGCGGGTCCTCTCAGAACCCCCTCGTGTATGAGCGCATGCACCAGCATTCCGATCATTTCCATTACGACGTCAACTTGCCTTGGAGCCGGTCGCGGGCGGGTGCGGCCAACGGCTTCGGGGGTGGGCACGCTCACGTTGGGATGGCGATCTATCAGGCCGATCACTTTCCCGAGTCCTGGAGGAACAAGCTCCTGACCTGGAATCAGCATGGGCGCCGCCTGAACGTCGAGCGTTTGGAACGGAAGGGGAGTGGATACGTGGGCAAGCACGAACCCGACGTCTTTCTCAACTCGGACGAATGGTTCCGGGGTATGGAAGTGAGCGTGGGTCCGGACGGGGCGATCTACGGGCTGGATTGGAGCGACACGGGGGAATGCCACGACCATACTGGGGTGCACCGGACGAGCGGAAGAATTTACAAGTTTCATTACAAGCGAAACCCGGTGGCCGACCTGTCGGCTTTGCAAAACGCCGCGGATGAACCGGACGCGGTCCTGCGTCATCCGAATGCCTGGTTTGCCCGTCAGTGGTTGCGCTCTCTTTCGGAACGCAGACTTACCCATCACAAAAAAACCATTCAAGCCTGTGAGAAACTTCTTGGGGATGAAAAGGAACCAGCCTCGATCCGTCTGCGGGCCTTGTGGGGTTTGCGGGCCATGGGCTTGGCTAAGCCTGAAAGTTTGCTCGACGATCCGGACGAACATGTCCGGACTTGGGCGGTCCGCTTGCTGACCGACGAGTGGCCAATCGATACCTTGTTCGGTCCACGGAAAAACCTCTTGCCCAAGGGCGATCCCAACCTCGAGAAGAAATTCGTCGAGCTGGCGAAGAGCGATCCCTCGGGTTTGGTCCGTCTGGCTCTCGCCTCGACCTTGCAGCGCCTGCCCGTTTCCTCACGGGGTAAACTGGCTCAAGCCTTGGCTGGGCGTGTGGAGGATGGACAAGATCACAATTTGCCCATGCTTGTTTGGTACGGGATCACGCCGCTGGCGGAGTCCGATCCGGAGGCTCTCGTAGGGGTGGCCCGGGCGACCGAGTGGACGAGCCTTCGTCAATGGATTGCCCGTTCGTTGACCGACCAAGCCAAGGAGCGACCGGAGGGATTGCAGGCTCTTCTTTCCCTGATGATGGAACAACCAACCAAGTCCGATTCCTTGCTCCTCGGGATGGAGGAAGCTTTTCGCGGGATCAAACAAGTGGATAAGCCGAAAGATTGGGACCGGGTCAGGAAAAAGCTAGGCAGGAATCCGAGGGTTCTCAGGCTGAGCGCTCTTTTCGGGGATGGAAGCGCCTTGGAAGATTTTGCCGAATTGGCCGGTGATGGGCGAGCTGATCCCCAAGCCCGCAGGGGAGCCCTGCAGTCCCTCATCGATGCCCAGGCGCCGGGGTTGCGGAAGCTCTGCGCGGGCTTGCTGGCGGACCGGGAACTGAACCTTTTGGCGGCTCGTGGGCTTGCGAAATTTGAGGACCCGGAGATCGGCAAAAGACTGGCCACCGGCTACGCGGGCTTTCGCGAGGAGGACCGGGCGGAAGTAATCGGGCTCTTGTGCGGACGAACCGGGTGGGCCGGCTCTCTGATCGAACGGATCGAGGGCGGACGCATCCCGAAATCAGCCATCTCCGCTTTTCATGCCCGTCAAATCCTTGCCTTGCAGAACCCGGCA
>JABGWD010000158.1 GCA_018645725.1 Opitutia bacterium | reverse complement strand
GCCAACCTTACCCGCCGCGAAGCCCTGTATGGCTTGAGCGGAGGGCTTGGTTCGCTGGCTTTTTCCTCCATGCTTCAAGCCGAAGGGGTTCATTCCATTGGTTCCCATCACCCGGCCAAGGCCAAGCGCTGCATTTTCCTGATGATGGAAGGCGGGCCATCGCATATCGACACTTTCGATCCCAAGCCCGAACTGGCCAAGCGCCACTTGCAGAAGTTCAATCGGAGCGGAGACAAGGAGAGCGCCATGTCCTCGGGCGAACGCTACTTTGTCAAGAGCCCCTTTGATTTCATCAAGGCCGGAAAATGCGGAGCCGATGTCTCCGCGGAATGGCACCACCTGAAAAATCACGGCGACGACCTATGCTTTTATCGGGGCTGCCAAGTCGAGTCCGTCAACCACCCGACGGCCTGTTACCACGTCAACACGGGTAACCGGTTCGGGGGCGACCCGGCAGTCGGCGCCTGGGTAACTTATGGTTTGGGAACGCTAAACGACAACTTGCCCGGTTTCGTGGTCCTTCCGCGCAACAGTTATCCTCAAGGTGGAGCCTCCAACTGGTCCAACGGTTACCTGCCTGCCGATCACCAGGGGACCCCCCTTCGCCCCGAGGGAAGTCCTATTCTCGACCTGCATGCTCCCGCCGGGATGACCCGCAAGGACCAGCGCAACAATTTGGATCTTCTCGCCAAGCTCAACGGCAAGCATTTCAAGGCCCGTCCGGAACAGGGAGAGCTGGATGCCCGCATGTCCTCTTACGAATTGGCCTATCGCATGCAAATGGAGGTCCCGGGCATCCTCGACCTCAAAGGCGAGACGGAAAAGACCAAGGAGGCGTATGGCATCGGTGACTCCAAGACGGACTCCTTCGGACGCAAGTGCCTCTTGGCCCGCCGTCTGGTGGAGAAGGGGGTTCGTTTTGTTCAGGCCTATGCCGGCAACTGGGACAGCCACGACTACATCGAGCGGGCTCACGGGTCACTTATCCGCTCCGTCGACAAACCCATCGCCGCTCTTTTGAAAGACCTCAAGGAACGCGGTTTGCTCGAGGACACCTTGGTGGTTTGGTGCGGTGAATTCGGGCGGACCCCCGACAACGGCATCAGGGGTGGCGGAACCAGCTACGGGCGCGACCATAACGCCAAGGCCATGACGATGTGGTTTGCCGGGGGCGGAACCAAGGCCGGACACACCATCGGGGCGACCGACGAGATCGGAGCCGAGGCGGTGGAGTGCGTCCACCATATCCGTGACGTCCACGTCACCTGGTTGAACCTGCTCGGTCTTGACGATAACAAGCTGACCTATTACCACGCCGGCCGGCACAAGCAGCTCAGCCAGTTCGGGGGTAAAGTCATTCAGGAACTGATCGCCTGAAGCGTAAATCTTCTCCCTGTCCAGTATCGTATCTTTGAAAAGGAAATGTTGATCAAGGTCACCCACGCCCTCCTTGGCGCCATATTGGGCACTTGATTTATATAATCATCGAAGAACCCGACTTTTTTTGTCAGATTCCGGGATCAGGCGCAAATGATCAATGAACGTGATGGAAGATAACGAACGCCAAATTCAGTTTACACAACGGTTCTCTCAAAATGAGCGGGCGATGCGGGCCTTTGCGTGTTCGCTGATTCCCAATCGAGAGGACGTCAACGACGTCATTCAGGAAACGCTGAAGGAACTTTGGCGCAAATTCGACAAATTCGATCCCGCCCGACCTTTTCTTCCATGGGCCAATCGATTCGTCTATCGGCAGGTGCTCATTCACCGACGATCGACCGCCATACGGTTGAAGTACACTTTCAGCGAAGAGACGTTTCGGCGTCTGGTGGAGGAACAATCCTCGTTGGAGCGCGACGTCGCCCTTTCGGAGGCTCTGGACAAATGTCTCCATCGTTTGGATGACGATGAGCGCGAGTTGTTGAATCTACGCTATTTTACCAAAGAATCGATCAACGAGATGGCAACCCGCGAAGGGTTGAGCGTCGATGTTTTGTACAAGCGGATTCAACGGATCAGGGAGGAGCTTCAACGTTGTATCTCGAAACGCATGGAGCAGGAGGGATGGGCGTAATGAAGAACGAATCCCGGATCAGGCTCGAAGAACTGCTGGCGATGCTGTCCGACGACTCGATTACAAAAAAGGAATTCAATGAGTTGGATGAAATTCTGCGTGATCATCCGGAGGCCCGCAGGATCTATTGCGACTACCTGGCGGTTGACGACCGGCTTGCTTCGGGCGAAGTGCTTTTTACGGAGGTGGAGCAAGCAAAGGCACGGACCGGCTTGGTCATCAAAGGTTGGCTTCCTTGGGCGGCCGCGGCGGCACTCGTATTCACCGGCGTCCTGCTCAGTCACCTATTCCGGGAGCAGCCTTTTGACAGCTCCGAAACGGCTCGATCGACCTCGCCTGAGAATGCTGTTCCTGCAGACAATAATGAAGGATTGGCTGTGCTCAGGCATGTCGTCGACGTGCGGTGGGCCGCTAGCCAACGCCCCTTGAGGCATTTCGATGATCTTCAGGATGAATGGATTCGCCTGGAGGAGGGCGTTGTACAACTTGCGTTCTTGAATGGCGCGAAACTTTCATTGGAAGGACCGGCGGCGTTGAGAGTCATTTCCGAAGAGGAGTGTTTTGTCGAAAAGGGCAAGTTGGTCGTGCTGGCCCCGGCTCAGATCGGGCACTTCAAGGTAAATACTCGTATGTCGGAAGTGGTCGACCTGGGGACGGAATTCGCCATGGTCGTCAGCGAAGATGGAGCCATGGACGTTCATGTTCTCGACGGAGAAGTGGAAATCGGAATCAAAGGCGCCGATGCAAAGGTTGTTGTCCGGGAACGACTGGGTGAAGCGGAGGCCGTGAGATTCGAACCGGGTCAACCCGGCATTGCTCCAACGGTTTTCAAAGGACCGGCATTCGAGTCACTTCGGGCCGTTTCGCTGTGGCGCGGGCAACCGTTGCGCATTCAGTTCGATTGTGGATCGAAGTACGGCACCTATCAGGGTGCGAATGCTCCAGCCCAGGCCGCAGGTCTCATGGACCAACGCGAGGCTTTCTGGAATCCCATCAATGGCGATCAATCGGGTGTTTTCATTATGAGCGATGGAACGATAGCGCCTTATGAGATCGAAATCGATTATGGCCGGCAAGAAGAGGGAGAGTTTTCCTGGGATCGTCAACCGTACCTTTCGAAGGGGTCGGTGTCGTCGACAAGGGGGGTGTTCGATACGCCCCTGTGCAAAGATTATCTCGTCGGTGGCGGAGTCGTCGGTCTGCGGTTTCGTGGAATGCCGCAAGCAACGTATCGGGTTTTCCTGGTCGGCCGGAGTGTGCTTGATCACGAAAAGTGGGGCAACTTTCTCGTGTCCAAGGCGCACAGAGCCGTTATCGCCGCGGGCGAAGCGGATTGGGGTTCGGGCGAAGTTTTTTACCACGAGGCACTCACCGATCCGGATGCCGCAATCTGGGTGAACGGGCAGACGCACGTGGTCACGGACGTCGAAATCACGGGCCCCGACCAGTACTTGACTATTTTGACAGCGAAAGATCGAGAACGTTCACCCAAGCCAGGCGGTGGGAACAGTGTTATTTCAGCTATCCAAATCATCGAACTACGCGAACATGACAACACAAACCAAAAGAAGGGTGGGATATGAAACCGAATGGAAACAGCCAGAATTTGATGCATCGTAGAGACGTTCTGAGATCCCTCGTCGGGGTTGGCTCCCTTGGGGCCATGGGACCGCTTGACGTGTTGGCCGCCGCCGGCAGTCCTGCAACAAAGATGCCAGTTGCCTCAGCGAAGAACCTGGTTGTCGTCGTCAACATGCTCGGCTACAATCGCCACACCTTCCACCCCAAGGGTGACGACCTTGACAAGTCACCCCTGCTGGCGCGGCTCAAGGGTCACTACAACGACCTGACGGTGTTCAGGAACATCATGCAGCCCGAAATCGACCGGGGACATAACGGCGGGCGCGGAATCCTGACCTGCAACAAGAATCAGCTCAATGGTCCTTTCATAAGTCTGGATCAGCTCGCCAGCGAGCACCTGCAGCAAACCACCCGCTACAAGAGTGTCCATATCGGGAACAAAACCATTGTATGGAATAAGGACAGCCGAGCCGTACCGACCTTGCATGAGGCTGGCCCGGAAGCGATCTACAATCATCTCTTTGGCCAGACACCCACTGAGCAGCTTGCGGAAAAACTTCAGTCCGTGCGAGCCATGCGCCAATCCCTGCCCCAGAAAAGCCGAGCGGCCTACGTCGCATCCATGGATGAACACGAGAGGGCTCTGGCCACGGACTTGGAATGGGCGCGCAAACCCATACCGGAAGTACCCTTCGACACCAAACTGCACCTTACCGATCACCACGGCCGTGGCGTGATGGACCCATTTTCACAGCATCTGGAAATGATCAAGCTCGCCATCCGGCACAATCGCGGCCAGGTATTTGTCGCTTCACCGCCATTCGTAGACAAGACGGATTATGGCGTCCAGCTTGGCTACCACGCGCTGGGCCATCGCGCCCATGAATCTACCGACATTTACAAAGACATGTTAGACCTGGAACAGCATTTCATGGATTGCCTGTTCGGGTTTATGACTTCCCTGAAGACAGATGGGCTCCTGAATGACACGATCATTCTTTTTATGGGAGCGTTTTCAAGCCCCGGCGGCCACAGCAGAGAATACCTCCCGACGATACTGGCCGGGGGCGGCTTCAAGCATCAGGGATTGATCGAGTGCAAAGAAGGCGATACGACGCGTTATCCTTTGTCCCATCTCTATGTCTCGATCCTGAACCAAATGGGTATCGACCTGAATAATTTTTCCGGTCACCAGGGTAATTTGAACCGCTTGATAACGTAAGGATCAAGCATGTTCAGACTCATCACGGCCTTTTGCGTTTTGTTACTAGGCACTTTGGCAAACGCCAACGAGCTCGGCCCCTTGCGGCAGAACTGTATCGCGTGCCACGGGGGCATCAAGGATGGCAAGAAGGTCGTGAAAGGCAGTTTTGACATTACGTCCTTCTTGAAAGATGGAATCCAGGAGAAACATGCCGGCGACTGGGTTGCCATGCTCGATCAAATTCGCGAAAAAGAGATGCCCCCGGATGACAGCAAATACACGCTAAGCGATGCACAACGCAAGGCGGTGGCTAAAGCGGTATACGTCAAATTAGATCGCGGGGACATCCAGGAACGCTTGCTTACGCCTTTTGAAATTGCCAATACCAGCTCGAAACTCTTTGGCCTGGACCTCGAAATCTATGATCCCTTCGAGAACCTGTATTTTCTCGAAAACATAGACTCTTCCTATCCCACAGTGGATTCGCCGGCCCTCATGTCCTCCGCCTATATGCGCGAGATTGAATCCAGTCTCGATCTCGTGCTCGACCGCACGGTTGCAAACGGATTCAGCGCGATCTCAAGTCTAGACAAAAAATACAAAGACCAGACAACGTTTGAACTGCGCTTCGTCACCACGTTCACCAGTGAACAACGGGACCCCTCGGTTTATCAGGCTTACGTGCATCGAGAGCCGACGGTGCCGCACACAAAAGAAGCTAGGCAGGCTCTCAATGACAAAGAAAAAGAAAGTATTCTGAAACAGGAAAACAGGAAAGTTGCGGACGCGTTCTGGAAGCATATTCGGGAAACGGAAAACATTGACCAGATCCTGGTGAGAAAGCGCGGGGCAACCAGACTCGCCTGCAAAGAATATGGTGTCAATCTACCCGCAGGCAGATACACGCTCACTTTTTCGGCTCGAATGCTGAACCGTGATCTGGTTAAAAAAGTTGCCGAGACAGAAGCAAAAGACAGCAAGAAAGGAGTAGGCAGTTTCCGGGAGTTGCATCATGCCAAGGCCGGCCTGGCCATTCGGCACAACGGGATCAACCACAGCCGGCGCGGCAGCCTTAAGGCGAACTCAAAAAGCGGAAAGCTGCTGCACTATTTCGAAATCGAGGACGACGTAAAGAAGGAGTATCAGTGTGAGTTCGAGCTGACCACTCCTGGCCAGATTGAGATGGATTTCGTAAACGGTCCGATTTTCGAGCGTCTTAATCGTCTAAGCTTGGGCGAACAAAACACGAAAGAATATGAGCGTGATGCCTATCCGCTTCCTCACATTGCGATCGACAGCAAGCTGCTGCTGAAACGGATCTCGGGTCCAGCGCCCTACAATTCGTATCAACTCACCGCTGGCGAACCGGCCGCTGCGCTCAAGCAAAAATTGAATCAACTGCTTGGCGAACTTTCGCTCGCTGACCGGGCTGCAGAATTGTTGGCGGTGCATGACCGTTTGGACAAGTTGCTGACCCCGGAACAAAAGTACGTTGAGACATTAAAATGGATCAGCATGTCCCAGGATCAACTTTACATTCGATTGGACAGGAACGCCCCCAATGCCCGCGCCCGGTTTGCCTCCTACTCGTTGTTGAAGAAACATCCGGACGCGTCATTCAAGGCCGATTATACTCAGTTTCAAGCGGGACAGATTACTGCTCGAGACTTTGCCGATAAAATAATCAAGCGTCCCGGATTCAAGGACTTCCTGACTGTCTTCGCGAAGTATTGGCTCGAGAACAGAACCCGGCTGGACGAAAAAAAGTTTTCAGAGGTGGATCTGAAGCTGCCATTCGAAAAGGAAACCATCGACTACATGTCTGTCCTGTTTGACAAGAACCGTCCGGTCGCCGAACTCTTTACTTCTGACTACCGGGTTTTGACCGCCGCCATGGGCAGCTTCTACGGCATGTCTGAACAGGGGCTGAAGCGGCACAAGCCTAGGTTGGTAAAAACTCCGGGAGCGGGCGGCCTGTTGCAGCAGGCGAATTTCTTTGTCGCCCAGTCGGACGGAGTGGACCCGCGACCCTTCCGCCGGGCAAAATGGATTCTCGCAAATGTTTTCGGCCACGACCTCCGGGAACCTCCGGGCGACATCAATGCCGAGCTATTCATTGCCAATGCCGAAACGCTGACCTTCGAGCAGCGGACCGTCGCCCATCGAGAGCACAAGTCATGCAGAAGTTGTCATGAGGCGTTGGATCCCATTGCGTTTGCCGTAAATGATTACGACACGATCGGACGGATGACGGGAACGGCAAGCAAGGAGGCCAAGCAGAATCTGACGGCAAAGTTAAGCACCGCGCGCGAAACCATGGCCCGCTCTTTTACCCGAAACCTGATCGCATTTACAATAGGCCGGGATACGAATATTCATGACATGAAAACAACTGAAACCATCCTCGACAAAACGGCCAAGGACGGACACCGCGTGCGAGATATTCTTGCAGAGATCCTGAGTTCGTATTTCAAGATTTGATCTTCCGCTGCACCGCACGGTCGCGTACTTCTCGCTTTTTACTCGCAACCGGATCTTCAAGCTCTTGACCTGCGTCACCGCTCGTACCATGGTTGTTTTCGATCGCCCGGAAATCAACCGTCTTGCGACCGAGTTACAAAAGCAGGGCGGTGGTTTGCTCGACCTGATGAAACTTGTGGTGACCAGCAGAACCTTCCTCAATGAACAATACCAGCCAACCCACTCTCATGAATCGACGACAATTCATCGCCGCATCCGCAGTCTCCGCGGCCACGGCAACCACCCTTTCCGCAAAGGCCAAGGCTCCCGCCCGCAATCCATTCTGTTTTTTCAGCAAGCCCTTTCAATCGCTCAGCTACGATGATTTGGCCGACCTCACCGCGGAGCTTGGCTTTGACGGTATCGAGGGCACCATTCGTCCCGGTGGCCATATCACGCCCGAACAGGTGCCCGATGAGCTCCCCAAGATGGTGGAGGCCCTGACCAAACGAAAGCTGGAACTTACCATCATGGCATCGGGCATCAACAATGCGGACGACAAGCTGAACGTTCAGCAACTCCAGGTTGCCGCCAAGTTGGGAGTGAAGCGCTACCGCATGGGCTATTACAAATACGACCTCAAGAAACCGGTGCTCAAACAGCTGGATGGAATACGTCCCGTCCTCAAGAACCTCGTGGACCTGAACAAGGAGCTCGGCATCCAAGCCATTTACCAAAATCATTCGGGCGGCAACTACGTCGGCGCTCCCCTCTGGGACCTACACGAACTCTTCAAGGGCCATGACCCCACACACCTGGCCGTTGGGTTGGACACGGCTCACGTCACCGCCGAAGGCACCCGTTCATGGCCCATTCAGGCGAACCTGATGAGGTCGCGCATCGGGGCTCTTTACGTGAAGAGTTTCCGCTGGGAAAACAACAAGCGGAAGAACTGCCCGCTGGATGAAGGAATTGTCGATGCGAAGTACCCCAGGCAATTGATCAAGAGCGGATTCACCGGTCCCATCAACCTGCACGAGGAATACGTCAACCATCGGGACCCCAAGCTGGTGCCCCAGCACGTCGAAGCCATCCGCAAGGACATGGCCACCCTGAAAGGTTGGCTGAACTGGAGCTAGGGCAGGGGGGACGTTCATCTTTGGGCTTCTAGAAAACACAATTTACAATGGGTGAGCATTTGGCGCTGGGTAATCATTCCTCAAGCTCGAGCATGTCTTTTGTCCAATTACCCGAATAAAGTCTGTCCAAATTTCCTGCCCCAGGTAGTACTTAATTGAAGCAAATATTTATTTTATGAAAAAAATACTGACGATCTTAGTTGCGGCATCCTGTACTCCCGCTTTTGCCCAGAAGAAAATCGACGCGGTAGCGGAGGGCAAGTTGGCCTTTGAAACCTATGGCTGCATGGTTTGCCATGCGGTCGAAAAGAAGGATGCCACCGTTCGTACCGGACCGAACCTCTACGGCCTCTTCCTGAACCAGCCACGGGAGCGCGAAGTGGCTCATCCGGAAACCGGAGAGATTCGCAAGGTCAAGGCCGACAAAAACTATTACACGACTTCCGTGCGCACTTCCTGGGATGCGCTCGCCGTTGCCGAGGGGGGTGCCACCAAGGGTCAACCCTTCCCCAAGATCATGCCGATGTATTCGCGTGAGGTGATTCCCGATCCAGCCGTCGAATATATCTGGCATTATCTCCGGACCCTTGCCGATGAAGGGCAGGCCGGACCTGCCAAGGTCGAGTTGAAGGAAGCCAAGAAGAGCGTCCCGCGTACCTTGGTCGCCATTCCCAACGAAGTCCTCGTGACCAAGCGCCCACGTGTCTTCCGGGCCCCGTTGCGCGGATCGAGCGCCCGGGCCCTCCATGTCGGCCAACCCAACGGGTACAACTATACCTTTGATGCGCGCGTTCTTTCCGTACGGAACGTTTGGAGCGGGGGATTCCTGAACCTCTCCGAGGAACGCAAGGGCAGGGCCCGTCCCGGTTCAAAGCGTGGTCAAGGCCATAAGGTGTTCGTGCAGGGCGGTGGAATTCTTCAACCCCTGTTGCCTTCCGGTGAACCGGTCGACTTCGAGTTCAAGGAGCCTGACGTTTTGGACCACAAGGCGATCGAGCGTTGGTTATGGGAAGATCGTGATTTTCCTGAACTGTTGGCCTCCATGGATGCCGAGTTCAAGGGCCATCGTCTCGACCTGAAAACGGGTGAACCCGTATTTTCCTTTCGGGTTGGCCGCAATGCGATCCAACAGGACGTGCAACTGACCGACGACGGTCGAATCGTGATCACCCTTTTGGGCGGATTGAAGGTTGCCCAAAAATTCAAGGTATCCATGGACGGCTTGACCGATGCCAAAGTGCAAGGCGGGACCCTGAAGGACGGAGTCTGGACGGTGGGGCCTACCAAGTCGAATGCCGTGTTCACCGCCCGTTTGACAGGCGGTGTCGTGGCACGTCTAGGTGCCGGTGCCGTCGAGGACTGGAGCGAACAACCGCTTGTCGTCAATACCGGTCAACTGGGACGCAAGCCAATGGAGGTTCCTGCCGGATACCGGTCCGAGAACTGGGAACCGCCCAAGGATATTTATGGTCGCAAGCAATTGTTCGAGGCAACCGGGATTGCCGTGGCCAAGGATGGCACGATCGTGCTGGCCACGCGTACCGCTGGTATTTGGCGTATCCGAAAGGGCAAATGGTCGCTCTTCGCGGAGGGAACTTACGAATGTTTGGGCGTTTGGATCGAGGACGATAAGGGAGACACCTTCGTCGTTATGCAGAAGCCTGAACTGACGCGCATTACGGATACCAATGGCGACGGCCGGGCCGACCGGTTCGAAACCGTTTGTGATGACTACGGGTTCCACGGAAATTACCACGAGTTTGCCCATGGCCCGGTCCGCGACAGCAAGGGGAACTATTATTTTACGCTCAACCTTTCGCATGGAGGAAGCGTGCGTACTTCCTGGCGGGCCGGTGGTCCCTACATGGGTTCGATGGGCGGCTACCGCGGATGGGCTTGCCGAGTTACCCCGGAAGGCAAGTTCGAGCCGTTTGCCAACGGATTGCGTAGCCCGGCCGGACTGGGAACTGATCCTGCAGGCCGCATTTGGTACTCCGAAAACCAAGGTGAGTACGTGGGCTCGTCCAAAGTCGTGCCCTTGGAACAGGACAAGTTCTATGGGCACCTGTCGGGCCTCGTTACCCTTCCCGGAAAGAAAAATCCGGACTCTCCCGAACTGAAATTCGATCTTTGGAAAGGAAAGATCCGCAAAGGAGCGGTCTGGCTCCCGCACGGCAAGATAGCGAATGCTCCCGGTCATCCGGTATGGGACACGACAGGTGGCAAGTTCGGTGTGTTCGATGGTCAGATGTTCATGGGCGACCAAACGATGTCCAATCTCTTCCGCGTGGTACCCGAACGCGTCAAGGGGATCGACCAGGGGAGCGTCACTCCCTTTGCCCGCTATTTCGCCTCCGGCGTCATGCGCCCCGTCTTCTTGGAGGATGGTAGTATGTTGATCGGGCAAACCGGTCGGGGTTGGGGCGCTTGGGGTGGCCAACAGGGTAGCCTGCAGCGCATCATTTATGATGGCAAAACGGTGGCTGCCGACATCCACCGCGCGAG
>JABGWD010000157.1 GCA_018645725.1 Opitutia bacterium | reverse complement strand
TAATCGCCCTGCTGTATCTCCAATACGGCGGAAGAAGGCGTCCAGACCCCTTCCTGTGGGCCGACAAGGAAGATTCCATCCTTGCTTGCTCCCACAGCCATGGCATTGCGCAAGCCGCTGGCTAGCAGACGAGCGGGTTTGTTCCATGGCTTCTTGAAGGCCGAATTGCCGATGACGTAGTAAAAGCTCTTGTCCTTGTCTACGTGCAATCCAAAGCTATGCGTGTGGGCGGTCGGCGCATAAGCAAAGCCATTGTGATAGTCTTGGTAGTAGTCCGCTTCGCCATCCGAATTCAAGTCTTGCAGGCAGACTATGCTGTTGCGCGTCAACACGTAGGGACGACCGTCAACCAAACGAATACCGAAAGGCTGGTTGAGCCCGGTCGCAAAACGTTTCCAGACGACTTTCTTCATGCCTTCTCCCAAGCCTGTGACTTTCCATACGTCTCCCATTAGCGTAGTCAGGTAAGCAACTCCGTCCTTGGCGAAGTCAATCCCGCTGAACATCATCATGGAGCCCCATGGGTTCTCGAGGGGCACGCCAACGCGGTCGACGACATAGGGTCGGTCCTTTTTCGACATGCTTACCTTTTGGTTGAGTAGCTCGGGCCAACTCGAGGGGCCGCCTTCGACCCAATCCTGCAACGGGGTGATACTTTCATCCGCCTTAATGGCAGAAGCTATCGCATCCGCTTCGGCGGGAGCCCCTTCCCAGCAATAGAGCTTGAAAGCGGTTGCGCTCGCCGAGCCCGACCAAATTCCTTTTTCAAGGGAGGGCTTCAGCAAACTGCCTTTGCCTTTCGTGAAAGCCTTCGCCGCAACGACAATCGCCTTGTCGCTCTTGACCGCCGTCAATACGTCGCCTTGGGATTTGATCTCCCAGTCTTTGTGATTGCTCAAGTCGAATGGAAGCTGAGCGGCGCCGGCTTGGGTAGCTTGAATGGTCCGCGTGTAGCAGCCGTTCTCCATGCGAGACACATGGTCGAAAAAGAGGGTGTCTCCAATTCCGTAGTGAGCAATGACGCGCTTGCCGTAGACGTAATGCCCAAGGTAGGGCTTCATCGTTTGACCTTTTTGGCGAAGTGCTCCAAACCAGGGCCGCAGATCGGTCGCCTGAGTCCCTTCGGGCACGGCCACGCCATGAATGAATCCCCAGCGATGGGGATTGAAGTAGGGCCGGCCTTCCCAGGCGTTGAAGTAGCTACCTTTTTCCCGGTCGAAAGTCACGGTGTGGCCACTCTGCAAAAGGATACTCAACATGCCGCCGACCTTTTGCTTCTTGTCGACCGAGTAGGTCGCCGCCAATGCAGGTCCGTAATCCATTTCGTTCCATCGCATGTCTTTGTGCCCATTCTTGTTATAGTTTCCCCAGTGACCGAAAGTCCCGCCGTCCAGGTCAGGATAGGCAGGCAACAAATCAAGCTCTTGATCTTTTTTCAAATGATGCATCCCCTGACGCTTGTAAAAGTCGTACATCCGGTAGGTGTTGGTTTCCTCACCGGCCAGTTCGTAACCGGTTCTTCCCTTGGACGTGTCCAAATACGGAAAGGGAGGGTGGGGAAGGGGGCCTTTCTTTATCCGACCCGCACTTGCTTCTTCAATGATCTCCTGAGTTTCTTCCCTTTTTTGTTTCGAAACAAGTTTCTTAAGGTAAATATTTCTGAACCTGACTTTCTTACCTACAAGTTCCGGCTTCTTTACCCCGTGAACCTGAAGACCGATATGCCCGGCCCCCGATACACCATCGAATTCGAAATCCGTGATCGGAACGTCGTTGATAAAGGTCTGATAGCGATCATCGAGTGCCCGAACTAAAAATGAGTTCCATTCACCTGGTTTGAAGGCGCCTTTGATTGGTTCTGTTTTTTCATTCTCCATATCAGGGCTAAGCCAAAGTTGCCTGGAACCATCCTTTTTTTTCATCGCTTCGCCGTATATAAAGCCTGACTTGCCTCCGGCGATTTCCACCTGGGGTCCAATCAGGTGAGCGCCTTCCCGAAGTGGCATGGAGCGAATTTGGCAACCTGAGTTCAGTCCGAGATCCAGTTTAACCTCGAACTTAAGTTCGAAATTACGGTATTTCTTCTCAGTGGTCATGAACCCATTTCCTTCTTTTGGAACCGCAATACCGACAATGCTTTGATCAACAATTTCATAGGTGTGCTTACCACCGGTCTGAAACCATCCGTCAAAGGACTTACCATCGAACAATTTGACCCACTCCGCAGCCCCGGCAAAGGGAGAGAGGACGGAATGAATAATCAAACAAACTAAAAAGGAACGAGTTTTATAGGATTTCATTGAAGTTAACCGGTCGCACCAAGAATTGTTAAATGTTTCATCAGCAAACTCACTTTGCGGGTTTCTTGTAGGCATCTTCGTTTACGAGCCCCGGCTGCATTCTGATCCACCATTTGTCATATGTTTTTCGAAGTTTTTTCACAACTCCGGGATGTTCAGCAATGACATTTTTAGTTTCACCAGGGTCGTTCTTGAGGTCGAAAAGCTCCTCCCCATTCTTGTTATTCACCAGAGTGAATCGTTTGTTCTGGATTGAAACTCTGGCGTGTTTCGATTGGGCGGCCTGCCCCCTTGCCCAGGCACCAACGTGGTGAACCAAATGCCGGTCATCCTCCCAATCAGTCGCAGGGTTCTTAAGTATAGGAATAAGGCTGCGACCCTCTATTTGTTGCTTAAGCTGATCAGTCATAGGAGTACCAGTAATATCCAGCAGAGTAGGCATGATGTCCATTTGACTTATCAATGTTGTGCTTTCTACACCCCCCTCTATACCGCCGCCCGGCCATCTGAAGAATGCAGGCACACGGGTACCGCCCTGGTAAGGGTGGCCCTTTTGACCATTCATCCCGGCATTATAAATTTTCGTGGTCCCCGATGCGCCATTATCACTTCCAATGAAGATAAATAAAGTGTTGTCAGCGATTCCCCATTCTTCGAGTTGCTGAATCATCTCGCCGATACGTTTATCGATGTTTTCAACCTCCCAATAGATCTTGGCAACCTGTACTGTCATTTGCGGATGGCTACCAAGGAATTTTTTATAATCCTCATTCGGCATATCACTCGAATCCTCTTTGTAAGGGCCGTGGGGGGATTTTGGTGGAAGATAAACGAAAAAAGGTTTCTTTGCCTGACATTGAACATCGATCCATTCTGTTGCTTTATTAAAAAATAAATCTGTAGGATATGTACCTGTCATTTTCTCCTCTTTTCCATTGTGAGAAATGGTGGCTGCCATTCTTGCGCCCTTTTCGTAAATCCAGCTAACATCAAATCCGCGATTCTCGGCACGGTAAGGCCCTTCTTTGCCCAAGTGCCACTTGCCAAAGATACCGGTAGCATACCCGGCTGTTTTGAGGGCTTGCGGCAGCGTGATCACATCCAGGCTCATACGCTCACGCATTTGGGTTGTATGGGTAACACCGCTCAAAAACTCATGGCGCCCACTCATGAGTTTAGCACGGCTGGGAGAACACCGTGCACTGCTGTGATACTGTGTCAGGAGTAAACTTTGCTTCTTAAGGTCATCGATATTGGGGGTCTTTATGACAGGATTACCGAAACAGGAATGATTCCCATAGCTGGAATCATCAGGCATAATTATAATAATGTTTGGTTTGGGATTTTTTAAAGATTTTGCCTCGGCACCCATGGCCAAAGCTGTGAGGAAGCAGGTGCAGTATGCAAGGGACAGATAAAGCGTTGGCCTTACATTCACTGCGAGCCTTGTTCTGTTAATGATTTCATTCAATATCTTCATTTCTGCGACGACTCAAAAGTTGCGATTAGTTGATCGAGTTTGGGCAGTGATTTGTGATCTTCAGAAGACGATAGTTTCACCTCGATCTGAAAACCTTTGCCGGTCGGCAAATCGGAGAAGGACACTTTGGCGGGCTTCCGATCGACCTGTTTTGAGAAGCCTTTGATTTTTGCATAGGTTTCTTCAGCATCTTGCCATTTTGACCATTGATCGATCTTGCCGTCGCCATCCTTATCGACTCCTGCCCTTAGTTTGGCCATTCCTACCCAGGGTCCATCGCTAACGAAGTCAGTCGCTGTCTGAGTGATCAGATAAAATTTACCATCCGCAAACATGACGTCGGGGTCGGGGTGACCGGAGCCAATATGTCCATAGAAACGAAATGGTTTGTTGATATTTTCCGAAGTGAAAAGAGCGACGCTCATTCCACTGCGATCATGTGAGCCGGCAGGATCGTAATCGGCCACGAGGTAATACTGTCCGCCGATGGCAATGGCGGCCCAGTCGCCGAAGGCATCCTGTTCGGGTTCATGGATTTCATAGGTCACCACTTTCTCCTCATCGTTCCAATGGGGATGCTCAAAGGTGGCCGTCCTACCGGTTGGCTTGGTTCGGTAGTCCACTGCAGGTTCGAGGATTTTGAAATTTCCGATTCCGTCGTCACTCACCATATGACTGGCCAAGGGTGAGTCCCATGAACGCTTGGAAGCATTGATTGGCTGCCAATTTTCCGAAATCATATGAAATTTTCCCTCCAAGTCCCGAATCACTCCTACGTCCGAACCGCCCCAGGGCGCGTCGAATGCGAGACCTTTGTCTTCGCCGGGCATACCATCCCGCAAGTCGCTATCGATGATGAGATGAGGATCCCGGTCATTGGGGCGGTCGTAATAGAAATAGGTTTTACCGTCTTTGTATTCCGCCGTGGTCACGGTCGGAGCCATGGCCGTGGGACCGTAATGCACCCAGTTGATCATGTCGCGACTGTGCCAGGCATGGTAACCACTTTTCCAGGCTCGTTGGTAGGGGCGATCAGTGACTTCTGCCTTGGTTTCGGCCGGGCGATATTGATTGGGAAAAGGTGTTGTCACTAGTTTCTCGTCATACCCTTCAAGGGTTACTTCTTTCTCTACGAAACCTTCAAGAGTGAACCCGAGAGGGGGAGGTGGCTTCCTTTTTCTGTTCTTGGCATCTTTAACCTTTTTTTGATGCCATTCCACCAACTGCTCGGCAGAGCGGTACTGAGCGACAGCCCAATGGTCATTGGGTCCATGACTGATCAAGACCGGTGCATTCCTCATGTTGAGATTGTATATGGAATACGGTTTCCAGTTCATCCATTCGACACTTTGCTTTAGCTCGATGTCCCGTAATTTGACCGGCTTGGCGAATTTTTTCAACTTACTGGTGAAGGATACCTCTCGCTTCTGTGCGATGGCATGTCCATCTGCGACCTTGACCCCTTTGGACTTAGAAATGAATCCCTGCCAATCCTTGGTCGTTGAAACTTTCCAACGAGGATCTGTCTTATTGGGAGCTGCCTGGAGTGATGTCACTAAACTGATGACCATGGCAACCAAGCCATAAGTGAAAATAGAGAATAATTTATTCATAGGAGGAAGTTCGTAGAATTTACAGGCTGAATCCTTGGGGGTAAAACTGGACTACGGTCGGCCGTCTTCCGCAGGTTGTTCTCCTTTTATAAGTGCATAGCCTTGGCGCGCAAAACGCTGCCCGAGAATGATGTAACCCTCCGGTCTGTTGTAGTGAACTGCGTTGCTGACCTTCCCATCCTTTTCTCGATCATTAAGATCATCCACGTCGACCCAGGCACCACTAGGATCTTCATCGACAATTTC
>JABGWD010000156.1 GCA_018645725.1 Opitutia bacterium | reverse complement strand
TTCAACGTGTTCTCCAACCTCGATCACGGCCTGACCGGGGGACATGCTTGCGTACCGACCTTTCTAAACGGAATCCGTCCGGACATGTCATCGAGCTTCCCCGAGGGTAACATAAGCATGGATCAGAAAGCGGCCGAATTCGTCGGCGCCGCTACCCGTTATCCATCCATGACCCTGAAGGTAAAGGAAGGCAACCAAACCAGTTTCACCCGCACGGGCGTGCAGGTGCCTTCGATCGACGTCACGGCCATGTATCGCAAGCTGTTTCTGGAGGACTCCCCCGATGCAAGGAAACAGGAGCGGCTGAGACTGAAGCGACACGGCAGCATCTTGGACTCGGTGCGAGACAAAGCCAAGGAGGTGAGGCGTGAATTGGGAAAACAGGACCAGCAGAAGTTCGCCGAATACCTGGATTCCGTACGCAGCCTGGAAAAGAAGATCGATTTGCAAGAGCCCTGGCTCGACAGGCCGAAGCCGAATACCGAAATGGAGGAGCCGCGCCCCCAACCACAGACCGCGGATGAAATGAAGATCATGATGGAGTTGATGGCCCTGGCGATCGAAACCGATTCCACCCGCATCATGACGCTATCCAGCGGGTTTGCCAACGGCGACTTCGGCCTGCAAGGCGGTTACCATGGCTTCTCCCATCATGGAGAGCGCCCAGACCATACCGACGCATTAAAGAAGATCGAGAGGAACCAAATCGCCCAAATGGCTTACCTCATCGATTTATTGAAAGGGAAGGAAGACCCGATCAACGGGGGCACGCTTTTCGACCACACCATGATTCTTTTCGGCTGCGGCATGGCGACCGGAACCCATTCGTGCAAGAACATGCCATTGGTCCTCGCCGGCGGCGGATTCAAACTGGGCGAGCACATCGTGTTGCCCGAGGGGAAATTTGAGCGAGTGAAAGCGTGCAACCTGCTGTTATCGATGCTGCAGAACTTTGGCCTGGAGGTGGACCAGTTCGGGACGAGCACGGGGACACTGACGGGGCTGGAGTGGAAATCGGCCTAGGCCCATTGTGCAAAAAGGCCAAGGTACCAAAGACATAAGGAAATTGTGAAAATACAAGTCCTCTGGATCCTGGTTATTTGTGGCTTCGTTTCATTGTGTGAGGCAGATTCAGCACTAGAAGTGCATAGACCCTTTCTCAAGGCACACTGTTTCGAGTGCCACGGACCCAAGAAACAAAAGGGCGAGTTCCGTTTCGACACACTTGGGACAGATCTTTCTGAACTACATACGCTCGAAAGTTGGCAGGGAATTCTTGATCAACTCAATCTTGGCGAGATGCCACCGAAGAAGCAGCCAAAGCCGCCCTTCGAGGAAATCGCCAGGGTAATCAAGGGCCTGACACCTGTGTTGCAGCAGGCCTACGCGGAGCGCAAGAGCACCGGGGGCCAGGCGGTCATTCGTCGGCTGAACAAATTCGAGCTGCGCAACACGCTGCGTGACCTGTTCCACATCAATCATCCCGATTTCGACCCCACTGTGGTGTCCGGACTCTACGACTTCAACGGCAACGGCATCACAGCCCACAAGACGATCGAGCCGACCCGGAGTTTCCAGGACGACGAGGAGGCAGAGGGGTTCGATAACATCGGCCAGCAACTTGTGATGTCGGACTTCCTCTTGAAGATGCTCATCGGCGCTGCGGAAGAAACCATCGACATGGCCACCTACAATGAGCCGCAAAAACCTTTTGAAGCGGAAACCTTCACCGCCCCTATTTGCACCAAGGCCCTTGCCGGCGGAAGCCTTGGCAAATATCAGCGTGACAAAAACGAAACCTACGACGAGGTGTTTCAGCGATGGGACCGCTACAACCGGATCGGTCCGGACAAGTACATCGGCGGGATGCGCCGGCCGGCGAACTACAGGATCACCGTAGAGGTCTCCGCTCATAACCCGAAGCCAGATGCCTGGGGCAACTGGACGGTCCGAGAGGGAGGTCTTATTCATCAGGGCCGCCAAAGTTCTGAAGAGCCATTCGAGATTGGTCTCTACCTGCAGCGCAATGAGCACAAACGCGGGCCGCGCCACCATCGGATCAAACGGTGGACTTTGCCCGGCGATGGCAAGAAGCGAACCTTCTCTTTCGAAACTTGGATCGACAATCCGTGGAGTAGCTGGATCGGCTGGGAGAACGGCCCCTGGTTCCGGCACAATGCCTGGCACATCCTTCTCGAACAGTGGTATCCGAAAGAATACGAGAAGATCGACCGCAAGCAGAAAGAGTTCAAGAAGGAGGTCGCTGCCGTAATGTTCAAGAAAGGCTATCTAGGACCGACTCTGCGCGTACACAGTTACCGTATTGAAGCCTTGCCCCAAGAATGGCCACCCAAAAGTCACACCGCGCTTTACGGAAAGGGTCCGATCGAAGAGGCAAATCTGAAAAAGCTCTTCCACGCCTTTGCCGAGCGGGCCTACCGGCGGCCGGTCGCACCTGGGGAAGTGAACTCCTTTGTCGAACTGGCCGAACAATTGATGGCGGACGGCAATTCGAAACAGGAAGCGATGAAAGGGGCCTACTCCGCCATTCTCTGTTCGCCCGACTTCGTATACCTTAGGCAAAATGCCGGCAAGCTCAACGACTTCGCCCTCGCTTCGCGTCTAAGCTATTTTCTCTGGTCGTCGATGCCCGATGACGAGCTCATAAAGCTTGCCCGGACAGGCAAATTGTCCAATCCCGCCGAACTGCGCCGTCAAACCGAGAGGATGTTGAAGGATCCGAAGGCGGCTGCCTTTGGCCGACATTTTCCCGAACGTTGGCTGAAGCTCCACGAGCTCGGGCGCATGGAACCGGATAAAAGAGGTCCTTTCGGGCATTACTTCCGGGTGAAGGACTTCTTGATCCCACAGGTTGATGCGTTCTTCAGCGACCTCTTGCAAAACAATGGGCCGATCCGCAACTTCATCGATTCCGATTACAATTTCATGAACAAACTGCTCGGCGAACTCATTTACAAACAGAAAGTGGTTGGCGAGCACTTGCGCAAAGTGAAGTTGGAGGATACCCGGCGCGGCGGCTTGCTGACCATGCCTGCGGTCATGACC
>JABGWD010000155.1 GCA_018645725.1 Opitutia bacterium | reverse complement strand
TTCTGGGTTCTCGACAAAATACTTTGATCGCACTACCCAATTGAAAAAGTAAGTATTTAAACCTGTCACATACCCCCAACCACTTTGAATCATGATACACGTACTCGCATCCATCACCGTAAAAGCATCCGAGCGCGACGCCTTCCTCGAAATCTTCAAGGCGAACGTCCCCAAGGTCTTGGAAGAAGAGGGTTGCGTGGAATATTCCGCCACGGTGGACTTCCCCACCGAGGTACCCATACAGGAAACCAACGAAAACATCGTGACGATTGTCGAAAAGTGGGAAACCTTCCCTCATCTCGAAGCTCATTTCACGGCCCCGCATATGCAGGAGTACAAAGCCAAGGTGGAAGGCATGGTGGAAGACGTCTCCCTGAAAATCTTGGAAGATGCTTAGGATAAATAAAACCTAGTAAAAGTTCTACGACCTTCATGAAAAACGTTACAAGCATACTCTTTCTTTCTCTGATTTGGGCCTTCGGCTGGCTGAACGCCGGAGCCGCCGAGCGTCCCAATGTCATCCTTATCATGGTGGACGACATGGGTTTTTCCGACCTCGGTTACCATGGTGGTGAAATCGACACCCCGAACCTCGACGCCCTTGCCAAGGGGGGCGTGCGCTTCTCCCAATTCTACAACAGCGGAAGGTGTTGCCCCACCCGAGCCACCCTGATGACCGGGCTTCATCCCCACGAGGTTGGCATCGGACACATGACCCAACCCCCGGGGAGCAACCGGGGGGAAGGAAGGCCACCCGCCTACCAAGGCTATCTCAACCGCCAGTGCGTAACCATAGCGGAAGCTTTGGAGGGTCATGACTACGCGACTCTCATGGCGGGCAAGTGGCACTTGGGAAACAACGCGAGGGACCGTTGGCCCCTCCAGCGGGGATTCGAGAAGTACTTTGGCTGCATTTCCGGAGCCACCCGATTCTTTCATCCGATCAGTCCACGTGACATTACCCTCGGAAACGAACAATTGTCCGACCCCAAGAGTACCACCGACGAGGCCTTCTATACCACCGATGCCTTCACCGACTACGCCATCCGCTTCCTCGGCGAGGAGCAGGCGGGCAAGAAGCGCCCTTCCTTTCTCTATCTTGCCTACACCGCCCCACACTGGCCTTTGCAGGCCTTCGAGGACGACGTCGCGAAGTATCGGGGCAAATACAAGATCGGCTGGGACAAGCTGAGGGAGCAGCGCCTCAAGCGCCAAATTGCGTCCGGGCTGATCAGCCCGGACTGGGCTCTTTCTCCTCGCACCCCGGGTATTCCGGACTGGGATTCGCTCGATGAGAAAAAGCAGGATGAAATGGACCTCAAGATGGCGGTCTACGCCGCCATGATCGACCGGGTGGACCAGAACATAGGCAAACTCGTGGCCCACCTCAAGGAATCGAAGACTTTCGATGACACGCTCATCTTCTTTCTCGCCGATAACGGCGGCTGCCAAGAAGGCGGGATGTTCGGACGGGGCAACTTCTACGACGTGGAGAAGCGCAACCAGGAACATTCCAACAGCTACGGGGAGGCCTGGGCCAACGCCAGCAACACGCCCTTCCGCCTCTACAAGCACTTCGTCCACGAGGGTGGAGCCGCCACCCCCTTCTTCATGCATTGGCCCAAGGGCATAAAGGCAAGGAAGGATTGGTACCGGGAACCGGCCCAGTTGATCGACCTCATGCCCACCATCCTCGACCTCGCGGGCGCCGACTACCCCAAGACCTACAAAGGCAACGACATCCTGCCCATTGATGGCCTGTCGCTGCGACCCGCTTTCTCGGGGAAGCCTTTGAAACGCGGGGAACCGTTCTTCGTGGAGCATGAGAACAACGCCTTCGTACGCGACGGCAAATGGAAATTGGTCGGCCGGGGGGTCTCCGCTGCCAACGGGGTCGTGCCTTCTCGCTGGGAACTCTACGACATCGAGAAGGACCGCACCGAGATCAACAACCTCGCAACCACGCATCCAGGAAAGACCAAGGAGATGGCTGAGAAGTGGGATGTTTGGGCCAAGCGGGCCCTGATCTACCCCAAGAACAACTCTGCATCAAACGCCAAGGCTTTGCCCAATCCTCCCCAAGTCAAAGGACGTTCCTTCACCATCACCGCGGAGGTCGAGCATGCGAAGCCCAAAGGGGTGGTGCTCTCTCACGGTGGGGTGAATTTCGGATACGCCCTGTACTTCAACAAGGGGAAGCCCGCCTTTTGCATGCGCAACGGGGGCGACCTGACCGAACTGACAGCCAAGAAAAAAGTCCAAGGACGCGTAACCCTATCGGCTGCCCTTGACGACAAGACGCTCACCCTCTCGGTCGACGGAAAGGAAGTAGCCCGATGCGAATCACCCGGGCTGTTCCGTGGTCAACCGGAAATCGGCCTGTACCTCGGAGAAGACTTCAAGGACCCGGTCGGCAAATACAAAGTCCCGAACAAGTTCAACGGCAAGATCCACAGCCACAAGGCAACGGTCCAAGGCTCCCTAAAACGACCCCCCTCGTGAAAACCGCTCATTACTTCAAGCCTTTCCTCATATTCTTAGGTATGCTTGTATCGAAGACTCCGTTCTGGTCGGCCACCGCCGCCTTTACCGGAAGAGTCTCCGCCTGTTTTGTCTGCGAGCAGTGAAGGTAGCGAGTCACCTACTTTCGCCCAAAATAATTTGTGGTCGACAAGCATGAAAAATGTGGCGCAGGCCGAATTTTGCCACCACATTGCAAGTCATGATAAGTCTGACCGTAATTCGTTCATTATCCCTTGTCTTTCTCTTTTACCTAAGCGGTCTTGGACTGTTCGCCGAGGAACCGGCTGATCTTATCCTGCGCAACGGCAAGATCGTATTGGTCGACGAAAAGTTCCAAGTGGTCGAGGCCATGGCCGTGCGAGACGGACGGGTGCAGGCAGTCGGATTGAACGCGGAGGTAAGCAAACTTGGCAATCGGAATACCCGCGTGATCGACCTCGATGACAAAATGGTCTTGCCCGGCCTACTCGACTCCCACGTCCATCCGACCGGCGCCAGCATGTTCGAGGCAAACCACGAAATTCCGCCCATGGAAACCATCTCCGACGTCCTGGCTTACGTCCGCAAACGTACCGAGGTCGTGCCCAAGGGCGAATGGATCCGGCTCTCTCAAGTGTTCATTACCCGACTGAAGGAACAGCGCTACCCCTCGCGTGCGGAACTCGATTCCGCGGCACCGAACCATCCCGTGGTCTTCCGCACGGGCCCTGATGGCAGCGCCAACTCGCTTGCCCTCAAGGAAAACGGAATAGACAAGGCCTTTGCCGCCAAACACCCGGAGCACGTCATGGTGGATCCCTCCACGGGCGAGCCCAACGGCATCCTGCGCCAAGCCTCCAAGGTGTTGAAATCCAAGTCCAACTCGACCCGCAAGTCACATGACGAAACCGCCAGTGACCAGCGATTGATCAAGCTTTTCCACGACTATAATCGGCGAGGCATCACCGGCGTGATCGATCGCAATTGCGGTAGCGGAGCCCGCACCCAGTACGAGCGCCTGCTCGATGCAGACCTGCTCACTCTGCGGGTCCGGGCCTCTCGTGGGGTCAGTGCCGGGGGCGGGAAGGCAGCCATTGAAAAACGGCTCGATGCCATCGCCGCCGATCCGTATTTCAAAAAACCCGACCCGCGCTTCGGCATCATTGGCGTGAAGGTGTTTCAAGATGGCGGGATGCTCACAGGCAGCGCCTACTTCCAAAAGCCATGGGGAAAAAGCAAGATCTACGGCATCAAGGATCCACGCTACCGCGGCATGCAGTACGTCAAGGAGGAGCAACTCGAAACCTTGGCCCGGGCCTGCGTGGAGCGCGGCCTGGCCTTCACCGCCCATTGCCAAGGGGACGCCGCCACGACCACCCTCGCCCGCGTCTACGCACGCATCGATAAGGATTTGCCCGTGGCCCCCAGTCGCTCGTCGATCACTCATTCGAGTTTCATGACTCCCGAGGCCATCCGACTTGCCGGAAAAGTGGGGTTCGGCATTGATCTTCAGCCCGCCTGGCTACATCAGGACGGCTTGACCCTACAGAAGCATTTCGGGAAGGAGCGTCTCAAGCATTTCATTCCCCTCAAGAGCCTGTTCGACGCGGGAGTCAAGGCCGGTGGTGGAAGCGACCATATGCAACGCATCGGCCCGCTCCGCAGCGTGAATCCGTACGATCCTTTCCTCGGCATGTGGATCACCCTCACCCGCAAGGCCCGCTGGATGGACGAGCCCATCCACCCCGAGCAAGCTCTCAATCGCCGGGAAATGCTACGCTACTACACCACCAACAACGCTTGGCTCATGCGGACCGAAGCCGAAATCGGATCCCTCGAACCAGGCAAGCGGGCCGACTTCATCATCATCGACCGCGACCTGCTGACCTGCCCCGTCGACGAGGTTAAAACCACCGTGGTTCTCTCCACTTGGCTCGACGGAAAGCAAGTGAACCCATTGGACAAGTGAGGCGCCTGGTTTCTATTTTCCTCGACCGGATTTCAATCTTCGAGAGGCCTGAAAATTGTGGCGCACGCCGAATTTTGCCATCAAACTACAACCCATGAAAAGCCTAGCAATTCTCAGTTCATCCCTCCTCCTTGTTTCCACTTCCCTCGCCGACTGGCCATTTTGGCGCGGCGACTTGGCGGGATCGGGGGTAACGTCCGAAACCAAGTTGCCAACTGAATGGGACAAGGAAAAAAACGTGGAATGGCGGATCGCCCTGTCCGAAGCAGGGAACTCGAGCCCCGTGATTTCCGGTGACCGGATCTTCCTCACCCAACCCAACACCGAGAAAAAGCAGCGTGGCCTGCTTTGTCTCGACCGCAAGACGGGCAAGACGCTGTGGGAAAAGTCCATCGAATACGAAGCCAAGGAACGCACCCACCGCACGAACCACTTTTGCTCCTCCTCACCCGCCACCGACGGAGAACGCGTGATCGTCGCCTACGGGTCCGCCGGCATTTTCTGCTACACGCATGACGGGCGCGAACTGTGGCAACAAGATCTCGGTACAATCGATCACGTCTGGGGCTACGGCAGCTCCCCCCTGATCTATGAAAATCTCTGCATTCACTACCACGGCCCGGGCAAAGGAGCAGCCTTGGTCGCCTTGGACAAGGAAACGGGCAAAACCGTATGGCGCTTCGACGAACCGACCTGGAAACCAGGCAAGCGCACCGACGGGTTTCGCGGTCAGTCCGACGGCGGGATCATCGGAGCCTTCGGCACGCCGATCATCGTCCGGTCGGGTAACAGGCACGAACTGATCATGAGCTTCCCCATGGAAATGAAGGCCTTTGACCCCAAAACGGGCAAGGAACTCTGGTCATGCGGGGGGCTAAACCCTTTGGTCTATACTTCCCCCGTCCATCATGACGGGATGATACTTTCCATGGGCGGATACTACGGCAATTCCATCGGGGTACGGACGGGTGGCAAAGGAAACGTGACGGGAGAACGTCTCTGGCAAGAGATCCGGCACCATGGTGGAATCGGTACTGGGGTGGCCAAGGATGGACATCTCTATGTACAGGACGCCGGAGGCATCGCCTATTGCATAGACTTCGCCAGTGGAGCCACAAAGTGGAAGGCCCGCTTGCCCGGCAGGGGTAATTCCTGGGGATCCTTCCTGCTAGCGGGCGACCTCATCTACGCCTTGAGCCAAACAGGTAACACTACCGTCTTCAAGGCGTCCCCCGAAGAATTTGAATCCGTGGGCCTGAATGAACTGGAGGAACGCACCAACTCCTCCATCGCAGTGGCGGATGGTGACTTGTTCATTCGCACCCACGAGGCCCTCTGGAGAATCACCTCCCCAAGCCGCAACTGAATTACGGCGTCTGCACCCGCGAGAAGGATCACTCAGGCTACTTTGTCGATGACGTCGACTAACTCCATAACCATCATGAAAACGCTTTTTCGAGCGCTCCTTGCCTTCGCCATCGGATCCATCGCCTTGGAAGCAAAGGTACAGGTGGAATCCGATTTCCCCGGCGGTTCCGTAGTGGTCGATAAATTGGACGAGAAGGCTCGGTTCCTTCGGTTCCGTCCGATGAATTACAAAAACAAAGGTTGGGCCTGTTGGTGGTCTTTCAAAGTATCTGGCCTGAAGCCGGGCGAGATTTGGAAACTGAGTCTGCAAGGTTCGGGCTTCGCTGTCC
>JABGWD010000154.1 GCA_018645725.1 Opitutia bacterium | reverse complement strand
GGGGTCGAGGTCGACGAAGTAACATGAGCACCCTCTTTCATTGGCCAAATGTTCAATTGCCAACCGAAGACGGCGGGGGCCGGTCGGACCGACCATCATCCAGTAGTGATCCCTCGGGAAATGTTCGTCGCTCAAGGTTTCCGAAAAAGCCGTGTAATCAATACGGAAATCATCCCATCCGATTCGCTGTTTGGGCATTCCGGTGGTCCCACCGGTTTCGAAAATGTTGAAAGGCTTTCCCTTGTAGGCTTGCGGAACCCAAACTTCATTCGGCAAGTCCCGCAGCCATTCGTCTTGAAAGTTGGGGAACTTTTGACACAAGTCCGAAAAGGTGGACACCTCTTCCAACGGGTTCCAATCTTGTTCTTTGGCCCAGTCCAGCCAGAAAGGGGATCCGGTTTCAGGCGAAAAATGCCAGTTTATCATTTCGGCCGTATGTGAATCCAATGACTCTGCGGATAGCTTGATTTGTTCTTCCATGCTCATAGTAAAGTAATAGAAAGCGCTAATCTCCCGATCTCAACTAGGAGAGTGTCGGAAAAAACTTTTTCAGGGTTTCCCTGGAAGGAGGTTCCGTCAGCAAGGATCCCAAAATCATGCCTGCGGAGGAAGCGAGGAAAACGAAGGTGACGGGCATTACGCCCTGCACCAAATATTCGCCATGGCCTGCTCCCGCATCAAGAAAAATGTCTTGGTAAAAGAAATAGCACCATGAGAAAAGTGTGGCCAGAATACAACCTACCGCTCCTCCCAAACTCGCCCGCTTCCAATATACCGCCGCGAAAACCAGGGGGAACAAGGCGGCAAAACCCGAGAAACACCATACCCCCAAAGAAAAGACGCTCGATCCCTGCAAATAGAGAGCCATGAAGTAAGAAACCAGAACGATACCCACGATAAAGGCTCGTGACAAAAAGATCAGTTGCCGGTCACTGTATTTGTCCTTGCCCATGGCAGCTACCACCACGTCGTTGGTGAACATCGTGCCGAGGCACACGAACTGCGAGTCCAATGAAGACATGATGGCGGCCAAGATTCCGGACATCAGCAAGCCGGAAAGCAGGGGATTCTCGACAAGTGTTCTTACCATTGTCGCAAGAGCGGCATTTGCGTTCGGCCCCCCGCCGGGAAGAGGAGGAATACGAAGATCGCCGGCAGCATAAAGTCCGGCGGCCCAAATACCGATAAGGATACAGGGAACCCAGACAATGGCGATGCATATGGGGTGGGCGATTACGGTCAGACGAAAGCTTTTTGCATTCTTGGCGGTAAGCCAATGCTGGAAAAGGTGGGGGAACATCCCTACGCTCAAAGGAATCAGCAGATACGAAAAGAAATGCCAATCTCCGATGGATCCTTCCCGAATCAGTTTTTCAGGGGCGTGGTTCTTGACGACGTCGGCTGCACTGGCTACCCCGCCAAGCTTGTCGGCAATCATGTAAAAGGCCACAATTCCCGTTATCATGAAGACAACGGTTTGGAAAGTGTTTGCCCAAACTGCGCTCCTTACCCCACCGAAGAATACGTAGAACAATACGACCGTGGACACGACCAGTCCGCTCAGCCAGCCCGGCACTCCTCCCGAAAGAGGGTGAGGGATGCTCTTGCCATTTGGCAAAACCTTGTCAGGCAAGGCAAAAGTGTCGGGAAACATACCCGAAGTTATGGGTTGCACCACCTTCATGACGGAGATGAGACCGACCAAAAGATAGGGAATGATAAGCAGGACGAGAATGGGAAAAAGAAGATATCCGAGTTGCTTTGAATCAAACCGGTCCCGGAAAAACTGGATTTGCGTGACATAGCCGTATTTTTTCCCGAAAGACCAAAGTTTGATTCCGATTGCGAAAAAGACTGCCGAGTGAATCAAACCGCTCCAGGAAGCCATCAATCCATAAGTTCCGATTCCTTGGGAAAACGCTTTCCCCGAAGAGCCAACCAAAGCAAACCCCGTCATGGTAGTCCCAAAGACGCTCATCAGAAGCATGAATGACCCAATGGATTGGCTTGCCACGAAATAGTCCTTGCTCGTACCACGGAAGAAGCGGCTGCTCAATACCCCAAGGGCCAACAAAAGGCCCATGTAAACAAGCAAGACGTAAAGGGGAGTCCGGGACACTGGCTCTCCCGCGGAGGCAAGGAACGTGAAATCGCTCATGATGCGGACCGGTTGTCGTCTGGATCGACGGCTTCGTCAGCCCATTGCTCGAGCTTTTCAGGCCAAGACCGGAAACAGGCAAAAGCCCAAAGACAGGAACAAGCTACCGAAAAGAGGGCATGATAAGCAAGTCCCATGGGAAGAAAGCCAAGAACCAACGAGTCATCCGACCACAACCAAAAATCCTGATGAGCGAAGAACAGGAGAAGGAAGAAAACCCAAACCAATTTGCTTCCGGACGATGATTGAGTGTCGATCATGACTATTTGCCTATGGCGTATAGGTGAGTCTGGGTCGCAACGTAGAGCGTTCCGTTTACAAAGACAGGGGAGCTGTAAACGGGTGCTCCCATTCCCACCGTTTTGACCTTTGGCTTGCTCTTGCCATGATCCATGACAAGAAGATCGCCGTCTTCGTTGCCTAGAAGAACTTTCCCGTCAACCACCAGGGTCGAGCCCCAGATGCGGCTAAAGGAATCGTACGTCCAGTACGACTTCCCGGTGTTGGCATCAAGACAATGCACGATTCCCGCATACTCCGCCAGGTAAACCAAATCATCGGCAACCGACATTGTGGATATGGTCCGCCCGACGTCGGTATGTTTCCACAGGACTTTTCCGGTCTTGGCATCGATGCAGGTCAAGCGCCCCACTCCATCCCCGTGCTCCGGATCCTGCCCTATGGCGCAATACACCTTTTCCTTGTACAGGACGGGGGTTCCGATAAGTTCGCTGGGGCCGGGAGGCGTAGCATAGGGAACCTTCTTGCCGTTCTTGTCCTTACGGTAATGAGGCTCATTGCAATCCACCTTCCATGAGGGGTTGAAAAGTTCGTAGCCATCGGCATCCTTTTCGGTCTTGTTGGGGTACCCGTAACAAAAGCCGTCCGTCCCTCCCCAAATAAGTATTTCTTTACCACCGACTTTTCCATAGGTAAGCGAGGACCAGGCTGCGTGAAGAGCGCTTGCGCTCGCTCCGGAACCATCCTCTCCGATCAACTCACCGGTATTTTTGTTCAGGGCTATCCAGCTCGGAGACAGAGGGCTGGGAATGTTGGTATGGGACCAATCGACCCCGTTGGAGGTGGCGACGTAAACAACGTCCCCGACAACCAGGGCGGATGAACTGGTGACGTTATGCGGAAAGACTCCGAGCTGATCGCGCATGTCGTACATCCAAATTATATCCGCATCCGTTTTATCGTTCAGTTCGTCCTGCTTGCCCTTGGGTTTGACGTATTTTGCCTCGTCCTTGAATGGTCCGGCATTGCCATCGGCCAAACCGTTGATATCGAGGCAAACGACTTCACAACGGTTGGTCACGACGTAAACCTTGTCCCCGTCAATTGCCGGGGATGAACAAACTCCGATATATTCCCAATCGCTCACCTTGCCCGCGCCGAGTTTGGGAATGACCAATTGCCAAAGGAGAGCACCCGTTTTTTCGTCCAGACACATCACCACGCCCCGGTCCCCTTTTTTGCCCGGATCCCGAGGTGACTCGTTGTTCGTGCCTACGAAAACACGACCGTTGGCAACCGTGACGTTTCCATATGCCTGGGAGCCCAGTTTTGCGACCCACTTGACGTTCTTCGTCGTCTTCATGTCAACAACCTCATCGTCACTCATGTCACCGGGATTGAAGTCAACGACCAGACCGGTTTCCGAAGATACCATGTTACGGCTTCCGTCCCCCCCCCAAACGGGCCAATCGGCACCGTTGGAGAAATTGGCGATCAAGGTGAACAGAAGAGAGGCAAAGCAGACTTTGGGATTAAGTTTTCTTGAGTTTTTCATGGGAATTGGGGGGGGGGAAGTTATTTGTTGTAATTGATCAACACATTGTCGAAGAAGACCTTCCTCTTGCTTTGAGGAGACATTGCATAAATTCCAGGAGCGCCGTTGCGGTGGGGAACCGCATGCGGAACCTCCAAGGTCCATTCCGAAGGTTCCGGAGAACCTTTCTCCCAAGACTTGGCCCGGATCATGCCGGTGCCATCGACCAAGAGATCGACCCGTGTCTTTAGCCTGTACCAAACGTTGGTCTTGACCGAAAAAGGAACCGAATGCCTGAACCTGTCGTAGTTGGAGAAAACTTCGAGCTTTTGACCATTTCCAATAAGGGCAAACACGTACCTTTGATTGATCAACCCGATGTTCGATTTGGTCCTGCGGTCTCCATCGGTCATGACGTCCGCCTCCATCGTGTAGTCGTTCATGTCCTTGTGTCCCACGAAGTTGATCGCCCGCTGGAAAAGAACGCGATCCAAGGTGTTTCCCGCAAGGTAGTTGTCTCCCGACTTTTGAACCTGCCAACGCATTCTGGCACCGAGCCAAGCCAGGGGCGGGTAGGAGAACGCTATGTCATCGGTGCTCGTGTTCTTGAGATCGAACCCTTGTTCAAAGTTAACCTCGTAAGGCAGGTCTTGTAAGACTCGTCCACGGGTAACGCCGTACAGGCCTCCCTTCGATACCCGAAGCGCGCCAGCCGAAAGCTTGGCTCCCATATCGGCCACGAGTATACCGGTCTCGTCAATTTCTGCATCGACCATAGATTGAACTTTGGCGGTTGGCGGAATCCATTTTTCCCAAGCCAACCCTTCTTTGACTTCCTCTATTCTCCGACCCGTCCGGTCAAGGGCATAGACCTTGAACGCCTGACTGGTACCGGATTTAAGGGCGAATTCAGCAGGCACGACCTGCAGTGAAACCGCTGATCCAATTGGTGGCCCTGTCAACAAATGCTTAAGTTCCTCCTGAGGCTTGGCCACGAAAGCCGGTGCCGGCTGGGAGGAACCAAAGCAATAAAGCCTTTTTTTGGTTTGGACGAAGACTCGGCCGTGGGCGGCAGACGGTGCGGCCAAGCATGCCCCGTCGAGCGTCGTCTTGCCAAGAACTCTTCCCGAATCCCCTTCATCGACAACCACGGATATTCTGCCGTCAAACATCGGAACGAACAATTTTCCATCAGCCCAAAGAGGTGATGCATGCACTTGGTCCGGAGCTAGCTTGAGGACCCAGACGTCCTCTCCGGTTTCCGCATCGACGCAAACAAGTTCGCCTCTCTTGATCGTCGAATACAATCGGCCATTCCGGTAAGCCGGGGTACTTGTGAACGCCTCCATCGAGTTATTCCTCCACACCTCGGCCTCCTTGCCGAGAACAAGGATCTCTTCCCCGACTCCTGGCAGACTTGCGGGTTTTCGGATGGCTACCATTCGGCCGATCACAGTGGAATCGACGTTTTCCTTGCCATGGATGGCAACCACCGTGTCCTCGTGAATAACAACTCCCGAATTGACGCCACCATACGACATCTGAAAGCGCCAGAGCGCTTGACCGGTGCGCGCGTCAATGCACACCACGTGGCCACAGCCGGTACCACTGTAAAAAACCCTTCTGCCGTCAGGCAAATCTTCAAAGGCAAGAGGGGAAAACGAACTGTCCTTCGGCGTAATCCCTGGCGTCGAGGACCAAACCAGTTCCCCGTTGCTTTTGTCGAAGGCGTAGAACCTGTCCCGCGCCGGACCCTGCTTTCCCCAATTCGCCGTAATGGCGTGTATGATAACCAAGTTGCCGTCCACACAAGGTCCTCCCGTACGACCATTCGGAAAAGTAAGCCTGGCGAATTCCTCCATCAAGGATCTTTCCCACAGCTGATTGCCGTCCGAATCATAACCTATGAGCAGACCCGGACTAGTTTGGAAATAAACGTTGCCGGTTGCAGGATCTACGCAGGCTGCCCCCACCCCATATCGATTATAGACGATATCGCTGACGAAGTCACTGTGCCTGCGCTCCCAAAGAACCTTTCCTGTTGCCGCATCAAAGCAAACCAAAGCCTCCTGAAGATCATCTTCGACCCCGTAGTAACCAAATTGATACGCCCTGCCTCCTGCAATGACGGGAACACCGCCTCCTTGAATTTCATGCGTCCACGAAAGGGATTTGTTCAAATCGTCCGGCAAACCGGTTTGATCCGAAACTCCCATTCCGGTCGGGCCCCTCCAGTAGAGCCAATCCGAATGCACGATCTTGGCGTCCGGTTCGCTGGGTGCGGAAACCTCTTTTGACTTGCCCGGAACAGGTGGTTCCGGCTGATGGAGGCAGCCGGTTACACAAAAAAAGACGGAGATGAGCAGGCAGGGGAATTTATCGATCATGGCAGATGAAAGTGAGGGGTTGAAATATAACAGATTTTCAATTAGTACTTGTATGTACTATTTGTCAAACTTCGATCTCACCCGCTCATCGTTTTTTTCATGAGACCCAAAGAAATCCCCGACGCCCAATTGCCTCCCTTGCTCCGGAAATGCTGGATGAGACTGAACGCCATCTTTCAAAAAAGAGTCAGGGAAATCGGTTTGACGCCCGACCAATACATTGCCCTGCGATGGCTAAACGAACTTCCGACGGGAACCGTCTACCAGTTGACCTTGAAAAACCTGATGTTCACTGACTCGAACAACATCGCCGGATTGATGGCGAGGATGGAAAGAATGAGCCTGATAGAAAGAAAGGCGGACGTTTCGGACCGTAGAAAAAAGCTCGTCTTTTGTACCTCCAAGGGGAAGACCTTGTTTGACCGGGCAAAAAAGATTGCAGAACGGCTTGAAGAAGAAACGATGTCCATTCTCTCCCAAGAAGAAAGAGAGGAATTTCTCGGATTGCTAGGTGAGATCAATCGGCACCTTCACCCTGAATGACCGTCGACTGCTTCCCCATTTTCAGGCAAACCCATTTTCCCCGACTGCTTCGGCAGTGCATCCTGCCATTGGCATAAGTGGGGGGAGTCCAGTTTTCCTTCCCGGACAGGACTTGAAACCTGGCCAACTCTTGAAACCTGTAATGATTTGCGTCAGCCACAACGAGTTCTCCCCGGTCGCTTAGAATGACCAGTTTGTTTTCGACAAGAATAACGGAGCCCAAGCCAAAACCTTTTTTTTCCCATCTTTTCTTGCCCTTTTTTATCTCAAGACAAAACAACCTTGCTTGGTCCTCGCGGCCTCCGGTCTGCCCCTCGATTCCATAGGCATAATCTTCAAGCCTGACCAAGCTTGCCATCTGGCAGGAAAAAGAAGAGGACTCCCACAACGCGCGGGGGCGGGTCCTTTCCAGGTCCACCAAGGCCGAGCCTTTGCCATAGGCGCTGGAAATGAGAACGGAAGAACCCAGGTCTATGGGTTGAGCCGCATTGATTCCAAATCGAGTTTTGTGCTGATATCTCTTCAACTCCCTGCCGTCTGACAAATTGTGCGAAACAAGTCCGTACCCATTGAACACCAATATTTCGCCTTTGCCGTAAGTACGCATCATGGGTGATGAGTAGGCCGCCTCATGATCGCCGGCACGCCACCTTGGTTCGCCACTTTTGGCATCCAGGGCGACCAACGAGCCTTTTTCCGAACCGGTCTCGAAAATGACCATATCCGCCACGCATAATGGAGACCCGGAAAAACCCCAGTCCGGTCGCCTGCCCCCAAAGTCCTTCAAGAGGTTCTTGGACCACAGAATTTTTCCGTTTTCCGCATCAAGGGCATAAAAATCCCCTTGGTGGCTATTCAGGTACAAGATGCCATCGCTAACCGCCGGAGTACTGCGGCTCCCTCCTTGAAAATACTTGGGGGCTTTCTCGCAAGGGTATTGATGAGTCCAAAGAACTTTTCCGCTCTCTGCGCCGACGCAAAAAAGGGTATTCTTCCCATTTGAATATCCTTGCGTGTAGGCCTTTCCCTTGACCTCTGCAACGGCAGAATAGCCCAAACCAACGTCCAAAGACCATAACCGTCCGGGCTCTTCATCACCCCAATCCGCCCGAAGACCCTTTTCCCGTGATACCTGATTCCTATCCGGGCCCCCGTAGGCAGGCCAATCATCAGCCAATAGACAGATCGAAAACAAGAGCGAGGAGAAAACTACGGATAACCTATGGATCATCCGTGAATCTTTCTCCTACGCGCGACGGGGTGTCAACGCAAAGGCAAGGACGGGATATTTTACAAACGAATGGCTTCTTGCTCGTTTACCACGAGCCCCAAGTGAAGTTGGTCCGCGTAAAAACCGCCTAGATCGGGAATCAGGGCATTTGTGCCCTCTCTTCGCGCATTCAGGGCAACAACCAAAAAATCAGTTCCTTCCGGAATCTCGAATTCGCTGTTTAATTCTTCCCAAGTAATTGGATTGAGATCGCTGTTGAGACTCGTTTCCAAATGTCCTATGGAGCGATGTGGTTCGCCGTTTTCAGATTTAATTGCATGAACGGTAAGGGAAAACTGCGTGGACTCCCGTACGATACCAATGCTTTGATTGAAGAAAACGCTTGTGTTCAGACGGACGGTCGAAGCCCCCTGGTTGCGAATGATTTCCCGCAGGTCAAGGACCCGAACCGTATCGGAGACCTCCGCGGAGTGAGTGCGGACGTCAATTCCCAGCTTCGAAAGCTTGATCATTCGATCCCCCTCCAAAGGCAAGATGCCCTGCTCGGCAGGCACGCTCAAATGCTCTTCCCTGTTCCAAGCCACCACGTCTTCTCGAATCTCCACTATGCCGCCTTCGCCATCCCCATCCCATTTCTTTTTGTCAAGGATCATGATGCCCTTGCGGGCCTCACCCCTTGCGTCAATCGAACGGATGAAGGGCCCGTCCCCCCCGACCTCCAAGACAACCTCGGATGACGGAGACGAGTAAGACGCCAATTGACTTTCCGGAGTCGCGGATGCTACCGCTGCGCTTGCGATTGGCTTGTCCGATGGAGTCGTGGGGCCCCCCAACGCAAGCCCCTCGACGGAAGAAGGAGCGCTTCTGTTCCAATGCCAAACGCCGAAGACCGCAAGTATGGCGGCAGCAAAGGATGCGACCAGAGGCAGTTTTGGAAACAAAACAGTCTTGGACTCGCTTGGCTCGAACTCGAGAACCTCGCTTGTCTCCCAATGAAGCAAAGAATCCTGAACCACCAACTCCGCGTATCTTGATCTAGCCGCCGCACACGAACTCAGAAGCACGGAGAGCCTGTCCATGTCTTTTTGTTCATGGAGACCGTCCAAGACCCGTACGGTAAGTAATTCAACTTCTTTCAAAGAAACGTCGCTTGCATTCATGGGATAAAGGTTTGTATGAGCAATTAGCGCAAATTCGCTTTTTCTTACCAAAAAAGTTGATTTTTTTCTCGGAAGGGGAGTCAGAGTTCGTTTTCGGCTTCCACCAAAGGCATTTTCCTGCGAACACAATCAATCAGGTTGATCCTGATTCTATGTAGGGTCGCCGATACGGAACCCAAAGGCCTCCCCACCTTTTTTGCAATATCCTTGAGCTGGCTGTCTTCCCTAAAACGGAGGCGGGCAATCCGCTTCATATGATCGGGCAACAAATCGTAGCACAATTGCAGAGCCTTTTGGCTCAAGACAATTCGCTTGGTATCAAGCTCCTCGGCTGCCAAGGCCTCGATAATCTCGGTACTGAACTGAAGCCGGCTTCTCTTTGATTTCGTTATGTGAGCCATCACTTGATAGCGCGCAATTTGAAAGGCCCAGCCTTGAAAATGCCCCTTCGGATCATACTCCCCGGCCTTCCTGCACAGAATCAGGTTCGTTTCCTGCAATACGTCCTCGGCATCCGTGCGGTTTGGAAGCAAGGTCAGGATGTAGGCGTAAAGAGAACGTTGCAACGCGGTAAGCTTGCGAGAAAAATCAAATGGCACCAAGTCATCGGACACTCCACTCATTAGAAAGTCTTTCTCATCCCATTGTCAACCTTTCGGCAATTCATGCCGCAGATCAAACAACCACCTTGGGTGGTATGCAAGGTTCGCTTACAAGTTCACTAGGTAAGGTGTTGCCTTTGTGGAATTAATTATTTTTCATCTGTTCATGCAACCATGGCATTGCGTACTGCTTATCGTGCTCACCCTTTCCTTGTTTTTTTACGGGGCATATTATCAGGACGTAAGGGAGGAAAGCCAAGCGCCCCTTGCCCTAAGCTACGAGGAAGACTTTACCGAGCAAGTTCCCGAGGACCGGGACGATCCGGAGCCAACACCCGAAGAAAGCGCGTTCAAAAAGCTCGCTGACTCAGAAAATTGGGCCGAGCATCGCGTTCTGCTCGTGGTTGAAAACGGCACACCGAGCCTCACCTCGCTTCATTCCGATGCACTTGAAAGCCCCGTGTTTCTAGTCAAATTGGTTGACTTGCTTGGACAGAACCCCACTGCCAAAGAGATGATTCTGAGTCCCTTCCAAAGCAATGCGTTCAAGCAAAACGAGAGCCAAATCCTACGGGCTCTTTTCTCCACCCGTAATTCGAAAAACAGGCAAGACGGGATCCATTTGGTGTGCCGTGGCCATTCCATCAAAAGTTCACGACTCCTGACAAATACCGTAATGCAGGCTTACAGAAGTGCCGCAACGGATGAAAACATGGAACAACCGCTCATCTCTCGATTTCAAAAGTACAACGAAAAGATACGGGACTTGGAGCGACGCAAACACGATCTCGTAGAGCAAATTCAACGAAGCGTTACCAACGCAACGGGAGCCAACATCGAAGAAATTGCCCTGCAATCCGAACTCATGGAAATCTCAAATGAGTTGGGTTTGCTAAACGAAACGCTAAGTCAGATTGATTCGATACACAAAAAGGACCGCAACCCCCTTGCTCTGCTGAAAGTCGAAAGGGTCGCCAATCACAAAACCATTCCCGAATTAGTCCAAATGGCCAGACAGTTGAAGGAAATTTTGGCCAACCAGGGCACCGATCCATTTGTCAGAAAGGAGGTTTCCCGAAACCTTGAAACGACAACGGTCAAAACCGTTCAAGAAATTGCCGATGCCATCACTCGGATAAAATCCGAAGCAAGAGAAGGAATCGAACGCAAAGAAGTTTTGGAAGAAAGGATGATCGATTTGCGAGCAAAGGAGGACAGTCTCGTCAAGTCCAACCCAAAGTACGCTCTCCTCGAAAGGCTCAATGCGGAAATTAGCAGGCAAAAGGAAATTTACCTGATTAATTACGAAGAATGGACACAGGCGAAAAATACCTTTCGTTTTGAAGAAATCGAGCTACTGAAATAAGCGGGTTTAGTTGGATCACTTGCAAACCAACGGATTTTACCGAATCTACTTGGAGAATTTTCAGTCTACTTTAGTTTACTCCATCTACTTCAATGAATAATAAATCGAATATGAAAACAGGATTGGGACTGAGCTCTTTCTTTTGCCCGAATTTTCCTTTTTATCATATCCTCAAGGGCTATACTCGTTCAAATTGGTCCGGAGATTGGCGGGCCTCCGTAAACGTTGCCCTGTTGGCCATTCCGCAGGGGATGGCTTATGCCCTTGTCGCAGGACTACCGATTCAATATGGGCTTCTTGGGTCTGCCTTTGCCGCCATCTTCGGTGGATTGCTCGGCAAAGGCCGCTTCATTACCCTCGGTCCCACAAATGCGACTGCCGTTTTGCTATTCGGTGTTTTCGCCGGGCTGGGAATGATCAATCGAAATGGCATGGGATCGGAATCCGCTCTTCTGGTTCTGCCATGGATCTTGTGTTTCTCCGGCTTGTTTCTTCTTCTCGCATCCTTTCTGCGTATCTCGTACATGGTTCAGTTCGTTTCACGGACCGTAATCACGGCCTACGTTACGGCAGCCGCGTTTCTGATCATTGCCAACCAATCAAAGCACGTACTCGGTCTTGGCGGGACGGGGGAAGAAACCTCTTCCACCTTTTGGGGAATCCTCTCCAACACCTTCTCCCTGCTTGGTCAAGCCTCCGAACCCGCTTTGTGGCTCAGTCTGTTTACGGCCGGCACTTTCATTTTCCTCCAGCGCGCCCTGAAAGCCCTTCCCAACGTCGCGCTCACTCTGGTGCTTTCTTCCTTGCTCGGAATACTGTTCGAGAACTTTGGGTGGAAAGTGTTCTATCTGGATTCTTTCGAATCCAATCGTACTTTTCTTACCGTCCCGGAAGTTGAAGCTCTCGGCATGCATTGGGAAACGATTCTTTGGTCGGCTTCCGCCGTTTCGCTTCTTTGCTTGCTCGAAGGTCTTTCGATCGGCAAATCACTGGCTGCCCGGGCGGGTGAACGAATCGACAGCAATCAGGAAACCTTTTCCATTGGGATTGCGAACGCCGGCTGTGCCCTTTTGTCCGGCATGCCTGCTTCCGGATCACTGACAAGATCATCCCTCAACGTTCAATCCGGAGCGAAAACTGGTTTTTCCAACCTTCTGGCAGGCGCATTGATCTTGGGTGGATATTTTTTACTCGGTGATTTGGTATCCTTGGTTCCTTTGCCTTCCCTTGCAACGCTCGTTATTTTCATCGGGGCATCGCTTGTAAAGGCAAGGCAAATCAAAACGGTTTCTCAAGCAACCAGGTCCGACGGCATTGTCTTTGTTGTTACTCTCGGTGTCGGGCTCTTGATCTCCCTTCAAATGGCAATCTTCGTGGGTGTCATAACCTCCATTCTTCTTTTTCTGAGAAAAGTAGCCGAACCCGAGATGATAGAACACGGCTACAACGAAGATGGTGAGTTGACTGAGTTTTCGGATAAAACGAAACGGGCGGAACCCGAAGTTTCCATCGTTCATGTCGAAGGAGAGCTTTTCTTCGCGGCCGCCGATCTCTTTTACGAGCAAATCAGGAGGGTCGGCGAAGACGAAAACCTAAGGGTGTTGGTTCTCAAACTTCTTCATGCCCACCACTTGGATGCGACTTCGGTCTTAGCCCTGGAAGAGCTGTTGGACTACTTGAAGGAAAAAAACTGCCATGTCCTCCTTTGCGAAGTCCGCAAGGACGCCCTCAGAATATTGCGTGATTCCGGGGTTCTCTCCAGAATAAACCGTAAAAACGTCTTTCCTCATACTGCAAGCAACCCCACCCTCTCCACAGCCAAGGCCATCAAACGATCCAAGTTCCTCATTTCCGGGGAACAGGCAAAGGTCACGATTTATGCCGACCGCAACCAAGGGTAAGTTTCGGAAAATCGACAGTGCCAAAGCACTCAGACTCCGTAAAAATCACATGTTCTTTCAAAGGTCCGTTCGGCAAGAAAATCCTCCGTAACGTCGAACAGTTTGGCCGCAAATTGACCAAGGTGCCGAAGGAAAGCCGGTTCGTTGACTTTGCCCCTTTTGGGTTCGGGAGCCAAGTACGGACTATCGGTTTCGATCATCAGGTTTTCCAGACCCTGACGAAGGGCGGCTTCCCTCAGGTGATCGTTTTTGCCGAAAGTAAGAATACCCGTAAAGGATGCCCGTCCGCCACGCTCCATCAGTTGCTCAACCTGCGGCACCCCCTCCGAAAAACAGTGAAAGACAACCTTCTTCCAGTTCACTCCTGACTTGTCGATCAAGGTCAGGCAATCCTCGAAGGCGTTTCTCGAGTGAACGATCACCGGCAAGTCTCTCTCCTTTGCAAAAGAAAGCTGATGGGAAAAAGCCAGTCGTTGCTGCTCCATCGTAACAAGAGCATCGTCCGCATCCTTGGGCAGGCGGAAGTAATCGAGGCCAATTTCACCAACTGCAACTGGCCTTGGCTCAGAATCCCAAAGTTTTCCCAATTCGGCTACTTGCGAGGGCCAGTCGATACCGACGTAACTTGGATGCAATCCCCCCGAACAAAAGATCCGTTCGGGGTATTTTCGCACCAGGGTTCGATAGACGTTCCAATCCTCTGGCGTCGTCCCTACCGCCGTCATTCTGGACACCTCGTGTTGGGACGCCCGATCCAGAACTTCCTCAAGAATCCCTTTTTCCAAAAAGCCATTCAAATGGCAATGACTGTCAAACCACGACATCTCCTCGACCAATACGAAAATAATTGCCATCATCGCCATCCTAAAAAACTCTTTTGTTTTTCCTTAATACAAATTCAACCAAAACAAAATCATGGAAGACGTCATTATCCTAGGAACCGGATGCGCTGGGTTCACCGCAGGAATCTACACTGCGCGCGCCAACCTCAATCCCTTGATCCTGGAAGGCAAGCAACCCGGCGGCCAACTCACCACAACCTCCGAGGTCGAAAACTTTCCCGGCTTTCCCGAGGGAATCGACGGGTACGAGCTGATGGATCAATTGCGCAAACAAGCGCTCAAGTTCGGCGCAAGGGTAGAGAATGCCTACGTGGACAAAGTCGATTTCAGTGAATCCGTCAAGGTTCTGTACGCAGGTGACCGGAAGTTTGAGGCGAAAACCGTAATCATTGCCACAGGCGCCGCCCCCAGGCTTCTCAATATTCCGGGGGAAGCAGAAATGTTCGGCGGGAAGGGAGTCACCACTTGCGCAACCTGCGACGGAGCCTTTTACCGGGACATGGACGTAGCCGTCGTTGGCGGTGGGGACTCTGCGTGTGAAGAGGCTTTGTTCCTTACCCGGTTTTGCTCAAAGGTTACCTTGGTCCACCGGAGGGACGAGCTTCGGGCTTCGAAAATCATGGCTGAACGAACGCTCGCCCATGAGAAAATCACCCCACTTTGGGATTCGGCCGTCAAAGAGGTCTTGCCCGACCAGGAAGGCAAAGCCCAAGGTATTCTTGTGGAAAATCTCAAATCCGGGGAGGAAAGCGAAGTTCCATGCAAAGGGGTCTTCATTGCGATCGGGCACCTGCCCAATACAAGCGCTTTCAAGGGAATCATTCCGCTCGATGAAAATGGCTATTTTCTTTCCGAACCCGGAAGCATGGTCAAAACGTCCGTACCCGGAGTTTTCGTGGCAGGCGATTGCGCCGACCACGTTTACCGCCAGGCAATCACGGCCGCCGGCATGGGATGCCAATCCGCAATTGAGGCTGAGCGCTGGTTGGCCGAACTCAAGTAGGCAGCTCACCACGCCGGATCCTCATGACGGCAGGAAACATAGCGTCCCACCTCAAGGCAGCTTCCCTTCGCCTGCCCGACCAGAAGGCCATCCTTTCGGCCAAGGATGGTGGTTTTCCCGAAAAATCTTTTCTCGAGCTTTATCAGGACGTACAGGCTACCGCTGCATTCCTTAAGTCAAAGGGAGTTGGGAAAGGGGACAAAACGTTGCTGTTCGTCCGATCCGGTTACGAATTGGTCGTCCTTGCCTTTTCACTTTTTTTTGTCGGAGCGGTACCCATCATCATTGATCCCGGCATGGGGCTCAAATCCGTTCTTCGATGCATCCGGTCGACGCGACCATCACATATGGTGGGGATCCCCGTGGCTCATTGGGTCAGCCGGGTTTTTCGCAAACCCTTTCAAAGCGTTCGCAATCGCATTCTTGTCCGCCCGAAAACTTTTTTCTCTTCTGCCCTCGAAGGCCACACGGGGAAGGATTTGATGCCCGTGAACAGTTCCCCTGACGAACTTGCTGCCATTGTCTTTACCTCCGGCTCTACCGGACCCCCAAAAGGCGTTTGCTACATGAACAAAACCTTCAATGGCCAAATCAATGCGCTGAAGGAAAATTTCGGGATGCAGGAAGGCGAAGTCGACATGGCCACGCTCCCTATCTTTGCGCTCTTTAATCCGGCGCTGGGCATTACGACCGTGATTCCGGAGATGAATCCCAGCAGACCTGCCAAAGCTTCTGCCCAAAGCCTTGTCGAAACCTTGCGGGCTTACGACGTAACAACTGCATTCGCGTCTCCGGTCATTGGACGGAAGATCGCCCAGTGGTGTATGGATAACAAAACCAAGTTACCCTTGATGAAGCGTTTTTTTCTGGCCGGAGCCCCCTCCCCTCCTCAACTGGTGGAGAATTTGGCCTCCGTCATGGAAAACGGCAAAGTGATTATTCCCTATGGCTCGACCGAGGCCCTTCCCATTTCCTTTTGCGACCACCTTGACGTAATGACCGCCAGAAAGGGAACCGAAAAAGGAGAAGGCTCTTTTCTTGGCAAACCTTTGCCGGGCGTATCCATCAAATTGCTTCCTGTTTCCTCTTCCCCTTTCGCTCCTGAGCCAAAGGAGGTTCAGAGCGATCAGGTCGGTGAAATCTGCGTAGCCGGTCCCACGGTAACAGAAGAGTATTATCGCATGCCCGGAGCCACCCTCGATTCCAAATTCAAGAAAGAATCCAAAACCTATCACAGAATGGGAGATTTGGGGTATCTTGATGCCAATGGCAATTTGCGTTTTTTGGGCAGAAAGGCCGAGCGGATCGAAGCAACCGGAGGGCCTTTGGAAACGGAAAAGTGCGAACCAATCGTCAACACGATCAAAGGGGTTCGAAGATCCGCCCTCATCGGCATTGGCGACAAAAAAACCAAAGAGCCTTGTATTGTGGTAGAGCCAAGCAAGGGGTTCGGGAACCGCGAATCGAAGGAGGAAATGCGAAGGAAGATCCTTGGCAAGCTCAAGGCCAATTGGCCCAAGCATAAAATTGAGCGCGTTCTTTTTGAAAAATCTCTTCCCGTAGATGCCCGTCACAACGCGAAAATTCACCGCCTGGCCCTAGCTAAAAAATGGACACGCAAGTTGCATCAGTGAAAACATACCTCTTGGTTTCATGCGGGTCATAGTCACGGGAGGAACGGGGTTCATCGGGGGTTCTCTCGTCAAAAAACTTTTGGGACAAGGGCACGACGTCCAAGTAATCGCCCGGACAGTGCCCCCACCCGACGACAAGAATCTCGAAGGAGCAGTCTATCATTCTTGCGATCTTTCCGCCCGTCAAATCCCGCCATCCATTCTTTCCGGAGTAGACTTGATTTTTCACGTTGCGGCAAAAGCGGGGGTTGCGGGAACCTATTCCAGTTACCATTCGGCCAATTATCAAGCGACCCTCAACGTACTTGAGAGTTGTCTTTCAACCGGCATTCCGCGACTTGTCTACACAAGCACGCCAAGTGTGACTTTTTCCGGAAAGCCCATACGCGCCGGTACGGAATCCCTCCCCTACGCAAAAGACAAGGTTTCTTACTATTCCCTGACCAAGGCCATGGCCGAGAAGGCCGTTCTCGAAGCGCATGATCCGGGGAAACTTCAAACCCTCGCCCTTCGCCCTCACCTCGTGTGGGGTGAGGGGGATCCTCATCTCCTTCCGCGGGTTATCAGCCGGCACAAGGAAGGTAAATTAAAAATCGTCGGAGACGGGAAAAACCAGGTCGACCTGACCCACGTCGACAATGTTTGCCATGCCCATCTTTGCGCAATGAAAACCTTGCTCGGAGATGAAAGTGCCGGGGGCAAGGCTTACTTCATAAGCCAAGACGAACCAGTCCGACTTTGGCCATGGCTAAACCACCTGTTTGCGGAAATAGGCCTCCCTCCTCTCGAGAAAAGCATCGGGTTTGGAAAAGCTCATTTTGCCGGCTTGGTTCTTGAAAAGATTTGGCGGCTTCTTCGTTTCAGAGGCGACCCTCCGATGACTCGATTCGTTGCTTGTCAACTGGCTCACGATCATTGGTTCTCCCCCCAAGCCGCCAAAGCGGATCTTGGATACGAGCCCATTGCAAACATGGAGCAATGCTTGGAAAAATCTCTTCCTTGGCTTCGCAATCTCTGATCTTCAGGCAACCGAACGGTTGAATTCCGCAAGCAGACAGGCAGCGCTGGCGTTCAAGTTCAATGAGCTGGCGTCCCCCTCCATCGGGATACAAGCCCATTCCCTAATGCGCTCCTTCCAGAATTCCCCCAAACCTTCTTTTTCGCTTCCCAGCACGAAGGCCGTGCCCTTGCCCAACCCCAAATCCCAATAAGGCTTCGAAGACTTGGAGCTCGTTCCGACAACTCGAAGCTCCTCTTTTTCGAGCCAAGAATAAACTTCGTTCTTGGTTCCGGCATTCACCCGCAAGCTTGCCATGAGTCCGCGGGAAGAACGAACGACGTTTGGGTTGAAAAAATCCAAAACAGGTTCCGAAAGCAATAGGTTCGAAACCCCAAAGGCCTCGGCCGTCCGGAGGATCGCACCCAAGTTTCCGGGTTTCTCAATCTCATCAAGGACAAGAGCAAGCCTCGGTGACTGGGGGACGGCAGGCAGATCAAGGCTCCAGCTTTCCACAATGGCAAGCACGCCATCCGAGCTGTTTTGGTAAGATGCCTTGGCAAAGGCTTCGGAGCCCAACTTCAATGCCAAACAGTCATCTTCATTCCGCGACTCGAGAAATTCCGATCCTTGGGCGCTTTCTGCAAAACTCTCGCAGCAGTAAATTTCGCGAACTTTCCTGCCAGACCTGAAAAGGGCGTCAACCTCGGTAACCCCTTCGGCTACGAAGAGACCGAGAGCCCTTCTTCTTCTCGGCGATTGGCGCAGCCTGACCAGCTCTTTTACCTTTGGGTTCGTCGTACTCGATATGATCTCCTTCACTTACTCCAAAAAAAGGGTTTTGCCTGTCGAGGGCGAGCCCGTTACGAAGAAACCTTTATGCAAGACCCTCCAAAAGGCTTCGTCGGCCAACCCTATCCCTACCATCACGAGCTCGTGCTTGTAATTGAGAACGTAACCAACCTGGGATACGGTATAGCCCGAGATGACGGGTGGGTCATACAAATCCCTTTCACCCTTCCCGGGGAGAGAGTCAAAGCGAGGATCTACCGGAACCACAAAAACTATTCGGATGCCGATTGCATGGAGATCCTCGAACCCTCGGACGACCGCGTCGAAGCTGAGTGCGAACTGTTCGGGGTTTGCGGCGGATGCCAATACCAAGCCGTTCGATACGAAATTCAACTCGAATGGAAACGCAAACAGGTCAAAGACAGTTTTGACAGAATTGGCGGCATTGACGTTGAAGTTGAGCCAGTCGAACCTTCCCCAAAAACATACGGGTATCGATCCAAGCTCACGCCTCACTACGAGAGAGCCCGATCATCGGAAAAAAGGAAAGTGGGCTTCCTGAGGCACGGATCGCGAAAGGTACTCATAGACGTTCCGCAATGCCCCATAGCGACCGACGGCATCAACGAAGCCCTGCCAGCCGCCCGGGAGGAAGTCCACCTTATGCAGGGAAAGAAAAAAGGTGGCACCCTTCTTTTGCGGGACACTCCGGAAGGGGTCGTGACCGACCCGAAAAAAACTGCCAGCGAACGGGTGGGCAAGTTGCTTTTTCAGTTTAGGGCAGGTGAGTTTTTTCAGAACAACCCTTTTATTCTGCCCAAAATGGTTGATCACGTCATCGGGCAAGCAAGAGAAAAAAATCCCGATTTGCTAGTGGACGCCTATTGCGGGGGCGGATTGTTCAGTTTGTCCGGTGCTGCCTATTTTGAGCGCGTAGTAGGGATAGAAATAAGCCGAGAAGGCTTTGAGTGGGCTCGGGCCAACGCCCTGTTGAACAAAATCGACAATGCCGAATTTCTCTTGGGCGACGCATCCACTATTTTTCAGGAACTGGATAACTGCAAACAACGCTGTTCCCTCATTATCGATCCACCAAGAAAAGGATGTGACGGGGACTTTCTCAATCAAACGCTGGAATTTCGCCCGGAACGGATCCTATACGTTTCCTGTGAGCCTGCCACTCAAGCGCGGGACGTTCAGAAGCTCATCGAGGGAGGATACCGCATCCTTCAAGCCAAGCCCTTCGACCTGTTTCCCCAGACTCGCCACGTAGAAAACGTCGTTACCTTGGAACTCAACTGACCGCTCTGTCGGTAAGCCAAGGCAAGGAAGCAAATTGACGGACAAAGCCTCTTCGCCCTTTTGCGAATTCCTTGGGCCAATCTACGTATTCGGGTGGCTCGTCGACCAGGCAGGAAACTTCGTTAACAAAGTTCGAGAAAAAGGTTTCCTCGTCGAAAGAAGAGAGGGTCGCCAGATCCATGGTACCCTGAACCAGCACCCCTGCCCTTGTTCTTTTCATTGCTGCCCCGGCAATTTTTTGGGTCCCGTCTTCGCTCATGAGATCCCTTGCGACCGGCTCGCGAAAGCAATCACCCGGTATTCCCTTTTGCCTGAGTTCCGGGCAGGGCTTTAAGGAGACCGGGAGATCCTGCTCTTTCAAGCACCTGGACATTGCCTGATGAATTTTCTCGTATAGATCGAGGGCGGGCAGGGCAAAAGAGGGATGCCCTCTTGGCAATACCAGACAGTAAGTCCAATCTTTGCCATGCCTCACGATTCCACCGCCCGTCGGCCTCCGCACCGTGTTCTCGGAATCATGCCCAATATGTTTTTGGACCCATGTCCAATCCTGACCATACCCAAAGCTTGCTTCCGGGGCGACCCAACCGTAATGCCTGAAGGCAGGGCAACCCTGCTCCCCCTGCTCCAGGAAGAGCCACCAGTCGGTGGCCATGTTTTCAGGACCGGATTCGATCCGCTTTGGAAAAATGCGCAGGCTCAAGGGATAAACTTCAAAATCTGGCCACGTATCGGGTCGGGTCGTCCGCGTTTTCCCTGTACCATTCATACAGATGGGCAGGTACGACCAAATCTCTCAGCTGCTCATCCAAGTCAGCTGGTCGAGTCTTTAGTTTGCCGACCAGCGGGTTCAGCTCAAAAGCAAGATGAGCGGGACGGTTTCGAATTTCAGCGGGGGCTTCCTCCATGCTTCCGCGCTTGATTCGTTCGCAAGAAAACCCAAAGCGGTCCAGAATTCGAAGACCCAATTCGTATCTGCTCACCTCCTCGCTTCCCGCCCAATGAAACAACCCGTTCAAATTCGAGCGCTCCATCAGTTCGACCATCGCTTCGGCAACGTTCTCGGCAGAGGAAGGTTGTCGAATCTCATCGTCAAAAAGCGTGGGTGGCGTGCCATTGGCCACCCCATTGAGTATTCTCTCATGAGGACTGCGCATCCCGCTTGGGCTGTTTCCGTTAAGCAAAGTGACCCGGAGAACGACCAAGTTTTCGTCCGTGGTTGCGAGAACCCGCTTTTCCGCCTCCAGTTTTTGTCGTCCGTATTCGCTCAAGGGGTTGGGTGTGTCGGTTGAGCGATAAGGGGATTGGGTTCCGTCGAAAACCATGTCCGAGGAAACGTGCAGGAATCGGGCGCCCAAGTGGGCGGCAATTTCAGCCAAACGAGTCGTTGCCACCACATTGAGAGCATGGGATTCACAGGGTGATTCGTTCACGGAATCGGGGGAGGAGATGGCCGAGCAATTGATGATCGCATCCGGCCATTCGTCGAGCAAGGTTCTGGTGAGCCTTTCGTCATCGGACAAGGAAAGGGGCTTCACCCGGCCAATACCCTTCAAATCATCCGAACCGTTTCCCGAATAGGGAATCAATTCATATCTTCTGCGGAGGACGGCTTGCCCCACCGACCACCCCAATAGCCCCGTAGCTCCAAAAAGCGCAACTTTCACACGAACATCATAAAGCTTAGCAGAGAGGATTTCACAAGTTATAACAGCTTATTCCTTGATTGGGGGCTTTTCTGCCGATAGTGTAAAAATACTTACATGAATCTATCCCAACTTGCGAACCCTCGCATACTGGACCAACCGGTGTACCAACCAGGCAAGCCTATCGAGCAAGTCGCCCGAGAGCATGGCTTCAGGCCGGAAGACGTGTGTAAGCTCGCCTCGAACGAGAATCCGTGGGGGTCTTCTCCCGCCGCCTTGAAAGCGGGTGCGGAAGCCCTCAAGTCCGTTTTTCTTTATCCCGAGGGAAGCGGTCTGGCTCTGCGCCAAAAACTTGCCCAACATCATGAACTCGATCCGGCCCAGTTCATTTTGGGAAATGGATCGAACGAGATTATCGAACTGCTTGGTCACGTTTTCCTAAAGCCCAACGATGAAGTTTTGGTCGGGGAACATGCCTTTGTGGTCTACAAACTTGTCGCTTTACTGATGGGTGCAGGTGCGGTGGAAGTTGAAATGCCCAATCTCACCCATGACTTGAAAGCGATGAGAGAAGCGGTTTCGGAACGGACAAAGTTAATTTTTCTACCCAGTCCCAACAACCCGACGGGAACCGCCAACACCACTGCCGAAATCAGTGCGTTCGTTAGCTCCCTTCCCGAACACGTCATTTTCTGTCTGGACGAAGCTTATGCCGAATACCTGGACGATCCCTTCACCCTTGTTCCGTTTGTTCGCGAAGGGCGAAAAGTCATGGCAATGCGCACTTTCTCCAAGATTCACGGGTTGGCTGGCTTGAGAATCGGCTATGGTTACGGATCGCCTGAAATGATCAGTTTGTTGCAGCGGGCGCGACAACCCTTCAATGCCAACTCGGTCGCTCAAGCCACCGCGATCGGAGCTTTGGAAGATGGTGACTGGGTTGATCTTTGCAGAAGGAGAAATCGGGCCGGACTCGAACAGGTAACGGAAGGTTGCGCAAAAATCGGACTGGAAGTTGTCCCGAGCCAAGCCAACTTTCTGCTAGTCAAGGTCGGGGACGGAAAGAAGGTCTTTGAGGAGTTGCAAGCAAGGGGAATCATCACCCGACCCATGCCTCCCTCCCTGAATGAATTTCTGCGCATTTCCATCGGAACAGAGGAACAAAATGAGCGAGCGCTGAAAGCCCTCGGCTCCGTGATGAAGGAAAGAACAACCGACTCATGAGGGAATATTCGTACCTATTGATCCTCTGGATCATTCTTACCGCATGGAACCTTTACGTAGGTCTTTACCGCACCCATGTCGACCGGGTTCGGGCAGGGCTGTCTCCTTCTCCTCAGGAAGAAAACAGGTTTTCAAAACTGATTGCCTCTCTTCTTACGGCACCGAATCAGGACCGGCCTTTTCACGTCGAGGCTGCGTTGCTATCCTGCTTGCAGGTAATTTTCGGATTCCTTTTTTTCATCGAAGGCAGCGTGGCGATGGGAGTGGAACCGTTTCCCATTGTTCGGGAAGGCATGATGGGTTATGCCATTTTTGCCTTCGCCTTCGCCTTGGCTTTCCTTTGGGAAAGGGTTTGGGCAAACCTGATCCCAAGAAGCCTATCCGCCGGCAGGCACCTCGACTTTCACCTCAAGGTGGGTTTTCCTCTCATGATTCTGGTTCGCTTTTTTTGCGCGCCCTTCGGTTTTGTGGTCAAGCTACTTGAGAAATCCATTTTGTCCATTTCCCCGCAAGCCGAAGAAAACAACACCGAAGGCAACGAAGTTGCCGAACACATCCGGACTTTGGGCATGGAAAGCTCGAATATGGATCCGGAGGTCTTCGAGATCGTTGGAAATACTTTGGAAATGAGTCAGCTTAACGTTCAGGACGCAATGGTTCCGAGAAACCAGGTTCAGGTTCTCGATGATCACGACTCTCTGGAGAAAAACATGGAGATCGCCCGAACCTCCGGTCATACCCGCCTCCCTCTCTGCATTGGGAATCTGGACAATTGCCTGGGCATCATACACGTCAAATATGCATTCCGGCTCCTGAGCGAAGGCACGCCCATCGACCTCCATGCGCTTGCCAAGGCCCCGGCCATGCTCTCCAAGGACGACACCCTCCCCGTCGCCTTGAGAAAGATGATGAAATGGAAGGTCCATATGGCCTTGGTTCGGGATGAGTTCGGAGGCATAGACGGGGTCATTACCTTGGAGGATATGCTCGAGGAAGTGGTTGGAGAAATTCAGGATGAATTCGATGCGGATGAACATGCCGTCGAAAAGTTCGGGGAAGGCAAATGGAGGGTTCCGGGCCTTACCCCGGTTCACGAATTGCCCGACGAACTGAAGTTGGATGAAAGCGGGAATGAGGATGAGCTCACGAGCTTCGGCGGTTTCGTAACCCGCGAGCTTGGCAGAATTCCGGAAAAAGGAGAAACCGTGGGACTGCAGCATTTGAAAGTCACCATGCTCGAAGCGGACGATACACGCGTCCTCTGTGCAGAGGCAACCTTGGCGGAGGAGGAACCGACTCCACAAGAGGAATAGAAAGCCTTGACCCGAGCCTAGACTTCCCGGGGGAACAAGATC
>JABGWD010000153.1 GCA_018645725.1 Opitutia bacterium | reverse complement strand
GTCCGAGAGAGGGTGAAGGGGATCTTCGTATGCAAGCCATGCGACAGGAAATACAGGTCGAGCTTTTGCGGGGCGAGCTGAAGAACGTACATGCCGAAAATGCGGAATTGCGTTTTCGTTTGCAGCAGCTCGAGAATCGCTTGCGGGCCTTGGAGAAGAGATAGGGGAAAGGGGCGTTGCGCACGGTCGGTACGAAGGCTCTTTCCGGCAAATTCAGGGTATCGTCTTGCCTTTGAGGTAAGCGCGGTTATCTGTTCGGGTAAATGATGAGAGTGCTTGGTCGTATTTTGTTTCTTCCGTTCCTGGTTTTTCTGGGGTGTTCGGAGGAGGATGCCGACTCCGGGGATTCGGGAGATTCGGGAGCCCTTGATCGGAGCAGGAGGATCCGTGATTTGGAAAATGAAGTGGAATCCCTGAGGTGGGAAAACATCCGCCTTGCCTTGAAAATCGAAACGATTGACGGGGCCGGCTTGGTGATGGATAGGGTAACCGGACTCTGGCACAATGACGTCTCGCGCGAACCTTTCACCGGAATGATTCTGGAAAAGTATCCCGATCAATCGCCCCGGGCGGAGGCGGGTTTTTTAAATGGCAAGAAGGACGGGATGGAACGATTTTGGTATCCGAAGGGAATCTTGAAGAGCGAGGGCCAGTGGTTCGACGGAATGGAAAACGGAATTTTCAGGGAGTGGGACGAGCGGGGAAAACTTATTCGGGCCGCCCGTTACAAAAGCGGTCAACGGATCGAGAACTTGATGAACTAAGGCTGTCCGGGCGTGGAAAGCCCAAAGGGCTTGGACACTTCTCCAATCCACTTCGGTCGCTCGAAAAAAAGAGGCCCACTGGCTGTCATGAGAACCTCGTTGATCAGAATTTGGTAAAATCGGGTCGGGTGCCCGAAGGTGAAGGTAAGCAAGAGGTCGGTGCGTTGATTCGGTTTGTCGCGATGCGATGCGTTTTTGACGAGGATTCCCCCGCCGGCTCCCTTTTGATCGGGGCAAAAGTAGAACAGACGTTCGGGGGTGTCGTCCCCGAAGCGAATCAAGACGTCGCCTTCACCTGCCCCGTTCCCCAAAATTCCGGTGTCGTAGGCTTTTTCCGAGTCTTGTTTGTCGAGACCGATCATGAAGGCCTTGGCGTAGGTAAGGTCGTCAAGCTGGAGCCTGTAGGAGCAGTTTCGATCGATGAAGAGCGTGCGTGTGCTGCTCGCGTTGATATCGGGGTCGGGGTCCCCTTTTACGTGGAAACCAACGTTTGTCCAGGTTACCGGTAGCAAGATCTCCACTGCGGCCAATTTCGTCGTTTTCCATTGGATTCCGTCTTTGTCCGCTCCTTCGAGGATGGGCAAAAAGGCTTGATCAAAAACGTTCCGGCGGGAATTGCGGGTTATGTGCCTCCACTGCTCCCGCCAATTGTGCTTGAATGCCTCCTGCCATTTCGCCTCCTGAGTGGATGCATCCGCGGGGAAGGGGATTTTGTGCAGGGCAATCAGGTTCTCCCGAAGCGTCTTGTTGCGGATGTCCCGGAGGAAGGCGCGGAAGCTCCCTTCGTCAAGGGAGAAGACCGAGCGCTCGAAGAATGCATCGAAATTATTTGAACGGAAGGTATTGAAAAGGGTGACTCCCAATGATTCCATCGGGTGTTGTTTCGCTTGCGTTTCATGAATGCCAACGGCGAGGAAGAGGGCAATCGCAATGATTCTCAAATTAATCGGCATAAAGACAGGCTAGGGGGTTCTTGCTTTTCAGACAAGCGCGAAGATTCCTCAGGCGATATCCTTTGCGGTCTGCTCTTTTCGTCTCCGGTTGATCAGGGAAGTTCAACCTTGTGACAATTTTGTCAATAATTCGAGTTTGGTTCGTGAAATGCTAATAGGGTTACCAATCCCAAAATCCCGATCAACGATGAAAAGAATCCGTCCCTTTGATACCCGTCAGTTGCAGGCGTTTGACATGCTTTGTTCGACAGGAAGTTTTACCGACACGGCCAAGCGTTTGTTTCTGACTCAATCAGCCGTCAGCCATTCCATGAAGTCGCTCGAGGATGAGTGTGGAAGCCGACTTTTTCGCAGGCAGGGCAAGAAAGTCTCTCTCACGGAGGCGGGAGACCGTCTCCTTCGTTTTGCCCGTCCTTTTTTGGTCGAAATGGAAAAGGTGCGGGAAGAATTGGACGGCTTTGAGCAATTCGGAGCCGGAAGGATCCGTTTGGGGGCAAGCGCCCAAGCCTGCCGGTTCCTTCTTCCGCCCATGTTGACTCAGTTCAAAAAGGAACACCCTCTTTGCCGTTTCGAGGTGAAGTGCGAGGACACTCCCCGTTGTCTGGAAATGCTTGGTTTGGGAGAGATTGATTTGGCCATTACCCTTGAACCGATGCGGACGAATGAAATCGAGTTCGCGCCTTGTTTTACCGATGAGCTGAGGGTAGTCGTGCCAAGCAACCACAAATGGGCCGAAGCCGGCAAGGTGGAGTGGTCGGAGGCCGGTACGGAGAGTTTCATTCTTTACAACCGGGGTAGCTATACCTTCCGGATCCTCAACGATTACCTGAACCGGGCGGGGGTCAGGCTTGCGGGTTTCATGGAAATCAGCAGTTCGGAAGCGAGCAAGGAATTGATCAAGGTTGGCATGGGGGTCGGGTTGATGGCCGACTGGGCGGTTGATTCCGAAGTGAGGAGGGGAGAGCTCAAGAGCCTTCCGCTGGGAAGAAAGAAACTTCATCGCACTTGGGGCGTTTCGGTCCGGAAGGGAAGAGAAATAAACAAGGCCGAGAGAATTTTCATCAAAACGGCTGAAGAATCCGGTTGCCATTGGATGGTGAACCGTACCCTTTAGATCAAATTTCAGGAACCTTTCCTTCCGGTTGAACAATCGCAAGGGTTGACTTGCCGGATTTTGCCCTTCAGCTTGCCAAGAATGAAAAAAATTCTCGGATATGGCCGACTCTTGGCATTCGCATGTTGCCTGACGTCCGGTTGCGCGGTTTCCGAGCAAGCCATGCAAACCGAGCGGAGCGGTTTCCCCATGTGTTTCGTTCTGGACAAGGGAGAGCATCTCAAGGAGACGATCAATGGGAATACGTTTGTGGCAACCTTGCCTGGGATTCATCCGGTTTTTGGCGAAGCCCTGACCATTCGGATCCGTGGTCTGCAAGCCGAGTCGATCAGGGCATAGGATCCGCAAAAGGCCGCTTTGGCTTTCGACCAGCGGCTTGCGTTCAGACGCGCGATGGATAATGCGCATACCGTCGAAATCAGGAACCTCGAGCGGGGGGAGGGGGGCGTTGGGGTATGGGCGGACCTTTACCTCAACGGTCGATTAATCCAATGATCACGCGGTTGAACCTTGCATGCGGGCAAGATTGCATTCAATAAGGACGGATGAACAAGATTTTGCTTTCGATCCTTCCCCTGGCATTTTATGCGCTGTGGTCGATTTCTGCGTTTGGCCAAAACCCGGGCCGCCCGGGAGATTCGCGGAAATTCAAGTTGAGCCCGGTAATCAAGGTTTCGAGTCCCGACAAACCGACCATGGACGGGCGTCGACTCACGATGGATCTTCTGATTGACGGGAAGTTGCCCAAAGACGGTTGGCGCTCGTCTTGGACGGCTTGGTACAAAGTCAACCCTTCGTTTGTTTTCGACTTGGGGAAGGAGAAGAGAATTGGCATCGTCCGCATATATTTTCAGCCATGGGACCGTGGGGACGAGTTGGCCGAAATAAAGGTCGAGGTGAGTCGCGACGGGGAGCGCTTTCTTGATTTTAACGAATACGAGGGATTCGTGGCGGAAAGAGGAAAAGGAGCGTGGGCGGAAATCGATCTGCGGGCCGTAAAGGCGCGATACTTCCGCTTGAGTCCGAAATACCAGGGGTGGGGACACCTTTGGGGCGAGGTCGAATTTTGGGAGATCGTCAAGTAGATCGGGGACTTCTTGTTACCGGTCTTTGGGATTGATCCTTTCTTCCTGAAGAAGGTTGTTCTCCGCACGCAACCGGAAGACTTCCCAAATCAGGAAGACGTTGATGAGGATGGAGATCGAAAGGACGACGATGATCTTCAGCTTGCGGCTTGATTTCATGGTTTTGGCTTGGAGACAAGTGGCGCGAAGGCAATTCAAGGCAAAGGAAAAGGCAAGAGGTTCAAAAACTCAATCTTCTTCTCTCCGGGATTGAAGCAAGACTCTTTCGGGTTTCCGTTTTCGACTTTTTCTTGCCAATCGGGAAGCGGCGGGCTCTCTTGTTTCCCATGCTTGCCAATTGTATTCGCATGGGCACGAACCTTTTCCCCCTTTGGTCGGTCTTGGTGGGGATTCTCGCCTTGGTGGAACCCAGGTGTTTTCTGTGGTTCGGGAAGGAGTCAATCGGCGTTGGGTTGGGGATCATCATGCTCGGGATGGGCATGACCTTGAAGGCTGAGGATTTCGTTCGGGTCTGGAAGGAACCCAAGGTGATCGGTCTGGGAGTCTGCGCTCAGTTCCTGATCATGCCCGCTTGGGGTGCCTTGATCGCTTACGTCATGGAGTTGCCACCGGAAATGGCGGTTGGATTGATCCTCGTGGCCTCGTGCCCGGGCGGAACGGCTTCCAACGTGGTGGTTTTTCTGGCCCGGGGAAAGGTTGCTCTCTCGGTCAGTTTGACCCTTGCTTCCACCATTGCCGCGATTTGGATGACCCCCCTCCTCACGAGCTGGTACGCAGGGCCTTACCTGCCCGTTGATCCGTGGGCTTTGTTCAGGGGAATTCTCCTGGTGGTTCTGCTTCCCTTGACGGTTGGCGTCGGTTGGAATCGTTTTTTCCCGAAATCGGCCCACAAGGCGTCCGCTTATTCCCCTTTGGTCTCGGTTCTTCTCATCCTTTTGATCGTGGGTTTCGTGCTAGCCGCCAAGCGGACCTTGATCTTGGAGAATTGGGTGACCCTCACCCTCTCCGTCCTGGCCTTGCATGCAGGGGGTTTTTTCCTGGGTTTCCGGATAGCGCGCTTTTTCGGTTTGACCACGGGAGAGCGCCGTACCCTGTCGATTGAAGTCGGTATGCAGAACTCGGGTTTGGGAACGTCTTTGGCGACGGATTATTTTGGGAAAACGTCAATGGTAGCCGCCCCTTGCGCATTGAGTGCGGTCATGCATTGCTTGATCGGGAGTTTCCTGGCTATCCGGTGGAGGCGCAATTCCGAGCCGGAAGAGTAGTCCCGGTCCAATTTCGAGAAGCGCATGAAATTTCTTTCTTCGAGGATTGTCGCTTGAAAAGGATGAAGCCAACGTTACCCTTGCAAAAGTGACTGACAAGGAAGATCTTCCCCCGCACGTATTGGCCCCGAAAGTTCATTGGGAAAGAGCATCGGGTTATTTCGCGTTGGAGATGTACGAAGAGGCGGAGCGCGAGCTCAGGGCGATGCCCAAGGAGGAACCATGGGACAAGAACGCAAGGATGCTCCTTTTGGGTATCCGGCAAGAGCAGGGAAACTGGGAGTTGGTCCAGGAAATTGCGAGGGGATTGAGGCTGGAATTTCCCGATGAAGCCGATTGGTGGGTTTCCGATGCCTTTGCGACGCGCCGTTGCGAATCGCTCGAGAGCGCCAGGGATATTTTGCTCGAGGGTTTGGGCGTTCATGAAGACAGTTCGATCATCAGATACAATTTGGCCTGCTACGCTTGCGTGCTTGAGAATTTGCGCGAATGCATGGACTTTCTCAAAGAGGCGGTGGAGGGGGATGAGAAATACAAGCTTATGGCGGTCGAGGACGAGGATCTGAAGGGCGTGCGCGAAGATTTGATCGAACTGGGTTGGGGCAAGGTCGTGGTATGAAACGCAAAGGAGGTTTTACGCTCATCGAATTACTGGTCGTTTTGACCATAATCGGAATCTTGTCCGCTCTTTCGATCACCGGCTTTTGGTATGTCATGGAACTACAGAACCGCGATCGCGCGAAAATCGAAATCAAGGCTCTGAAGACGGCCTTGATCGACTATCGGTCCAAACACGACGGATATCCGACTTGCCCAAAGAAAATCTGTACGCCGGGCGAATGCCTTTTCCTTTCGTTGGCGGGGTTCCATAACGAAAGGGGGACGCTGGAAATTCCGCCGTACGCCACCTTGATTCCAATCAACCTTTTCGGTTACGATCCTTCCTCTTATGATGCCGGTGAAATTCCCGACTTTACCCACAACGACGGAAAGTCTCTCATTCTTTGGCTGTCCAAGACACTGGACAAGGACGTTTCCTTTCTCGATCCATGGGGAAACGAGTACGTCTACGAGTACCCAAGGGAGGACGGCGAACCAGGTTACCGGCTTTTTTCATTGGGTCCGGACGGGGCCACGGGCGAAGGATTTGAGGAGGATGATTTGGAATAGCGATCCGATGCCGGGTTCCCGCTTGGCCGATCAAGGCCTTTGGGGGCCTTGTTCGATCAAGCGATCCCTTATTTCCAGGAGGGGAGCGGTTTCCGGGCTTTCCGGATTTTCCTCGATCAAGCGATCGATATCCTCGAGCGCTCGCGCGAACCGGCCTTCGGCGTAAAGGATCATTGCCCGCATTGCCCGCATGTAGTTGTCCTTTGGGTTGATGGCCAGGAGGGCGTCCAGGTATCTCAGGCGGGCTTTCGAATCGCGGTCCTGCTCGGCTGAGCGAATCAAGTTGCGCAGCATCCGGTTGATGATTTCTTTCTTGGGGGCAGGTTCGAAATCGTCATCGGTCAAGCGGTAACCCGTCAAATCCGCCGCATCCTTGCGGGAAACGATCTTTCCGCCGAATGGGTCGACGAGGATTTCCCTTCCTTTCATGTTCGAGTCCTTGAGGGTGGGTTCGCGGTACATCGTGATGAAGTGTCCGGGCAGACCAAGTCCGCTTACGGGAAGATCCAGCCGGTTGGCCAGTTCGATAAAAAGAACGGAAAGGGTAATGGGGAGCCCTTCCCGGTCGTCAATGACCTCGTTCAAGTAGCTGTTGGAACGATGATTGTAGTCCAACGTGCTGCCATGAAAACCCATCTCTTGAAAAAGCTGAAAAACGAGGGACTTGAGCTTTTCTTCTCCGTTGGCCTTTTCGGGAAACCCTCCCTCGATCTTCTCGGCCATTCTTTCCGTCTTTCTCAGGTACGATTCGAGATCAAAGTCTTCATTGTCCAGTCGAGCAATCAAGAGGGCGGACTTGAGCAGGTCGACCGACCGTTCGTCCTCCTGGGCGAGGGAAGAGGCTAACTCGGCAATGACGATGCGTTCACGGATTTCCTCCGAGAGTTTCCTTGTCAGTTCGGCTTTTCTTTCCAATTTGCCCGCGTGGTCAAGGAGGGCTTGGGAAGCCATTTGGCCTTGGCCGACGAGGTCTTTGAGGTCTTTTTTCGAGGGGTCCGAGTTCTCGTTGAGCGAATCCGAAATCCGGCGGATTTTCTTGACGAGGGCAGGGGGGATGGAAGATTGAGGAAATCGTTTGGAATGACGGAACTTTCTGAATTCGGCAGAGGGAGAACGGAACTTGCATAGCCCAATCCTTCCTTCTTTCATGGACAGGTCGAGAAGATCGACAATGACTTGGTCGTTGACCGAGCAAATGATCCTTCCTTCTTTCTCCAAACGAACGCGTAACCGGTTCCATTCACCGGGCCGGTAGGCATCCGTCTCAAGGGTCTTGAGAATGGTCCATGAAAATACGTTCGGTCCCTCGAAACGGGTCAGCCTGAGGGAACCGTTGGTCGGATAAAACCCGTAGTGCCGATCCTTTCCGTCTCCGTGGAAAATCAGTCCGGCTGCTCCGCTTTCGTCTTCCAGGCGGACTTCCACCTCCAACTCGTAGGGGATGGGGTGAGTTCGAGCATGAGAGAGGCAGAGCATTCTTCCCCCAAACCCCGAGCCAAGTCCGCTGGCCGTGATGACCCCGGCCCGTTGTTTCCAGGATCCTGCCATTACCGATTCCCATTCCAGCTCATCCAATGCCCCGATGGTCAGCCATTTATTCATCGGAATCGGGTTTTGCTTTGTCAGGAGATCCTGCAGGGCGTTGGAGGGAATGCCGAATCCCATCGCCCCACCTGATTTGATTGCCAGGATTGCGATGACTCTACCCTCCAGGTCGAGGGTGGGGCTTCCACTGCTTCCGGGTTCGATCGGGATGGCGACTTGAACCATCGGTCTTCCGTCCCCGTCCTCCAATTCGCGGATGGCTGCCACTACGCCGCGACTGACGCTGTGGCTGTAGCCGAGGGGGTTGCCCAAGGCAAAGATAGCCTGTCCGGGGTCGATCTTGTCGGAATCTCCCAGTTCGAGGGCCGGCAAATTTTTTGCATCTATCTTGACCAAAGCGAGGTCTCGGTCCCGATCGACGGCCAAGATGCTTTGGGGGCGGAAAGTCTTTCCGTCGGCAAAACGGATGGCGAAGTCGCGATGTTCGCCGATGACGTGAAAGTTGGTGGCAATGACCCCGTCCCCGCGGACGACGAAGCCAGTCCCGCGCCCACCCTCTCTTCCCAGGCGGTCCACGCTTTCGATGACCACGACGGATGGTTTGACTAACTTGGCCAACTTGGCAAAGTCCTCCGCGTCCCGCTTGGCCAATTCGAGTTCTGAGAGCGTGGAAGAATTATCGTCCTTGCCGATGACGGGGCTGACAAGGAGAAGGAGAAGGCCTCCCCGAAAAATTGCCGAACGCAAAAAGGAGCGATCATAGAACTTTGAGACCATGCGCTACATTAATCCCGACTGCCTCCCGAAAGTCAAGTTCCGCCCAACCTCATATCTTTGTTGCCAAGGCAAGAATCCCAACCTTAGATCGGCTCTTCCAACCAAACGACGTTCACCAACACTTGTAATGAAAAACTTTTCCCGCAGACAATTCATCGGGGCTTCCTCCTCGGCCTTCGCCTTTCAATTCTTGCCCTCCCGCGTATGGGGCGCCAATGAGCGCATCAACGTCGCCGGAATCGGGGTAGGGGGCAAGGGTACGGCCGACGTGGCCAGCGCCGCGAATGCGGGTGCGAATATCGTGGCTCTTTGTGACGTCGATACGGTAAGGGGCGCGAAAAGCATCAAGACTTTTTCCAAAGCCAAGATCTATTCCGACTTTCGGGAAATGTTGGACAAGCAAAAGGACGTCGATGCCGTAACCATAAGCGCGCCCGATCATATCCATGCCGTTGCCGCCACCGCCGCCATGGACTTGGGCAAGCATATTTACTGTCAAAAGCCCTTGACCCATTCCATTCACGAAGCCCGTGTCCTGACGGAGGCGGCGGCCAAGAACAAGCTGGTCACGCAAATGGGCAATCAGGCCCATTCCGGAGAGCCTATCCGTCGAGCGGTCGAATTGGTTCGGGCCGGTATCGTCGGGAACGTTTCGGAAGTGCACGTTTGGACCAATCGTCCCATCTGGCCCCAAGGGTTGACCGAGCGTCCCCCGAAGGAGAAGATGCCGGAAGGTCTGGACTGGGACCTTTGGTTGGGGCCGGCTCCCAAGGTTCCTTACAGTTCGAAATACGTTCCTTTCAAGTGGCGCGGTTGGTGGGATTACGGAACGGGCGCCTTGGGCGACATGGCTTGTCATATCATGGACATGCCTTACTGGGCTTTGGATTTGAAATACCCGCTTTCAGTGGAAGCCGAGCAGGGTGGCAATTCCGAGGTTTCGGGGCCCAATTGGTCGGTGATCAAATATCAGTTTCCCGCTCGGGGAGCAAACCCTCCCGTAACGATGACCTGGTATGACGGCAGGAGGGATGGGCAAGCGAACATGCCCCCCCGGGACGTCGCCGACGGACAGGATCTTCGAGGATACGAATCGGTCTTGGTCGGTGACAAGGGAGCCATGGTTTTCAACCGCCGATCCACCAAGTGGAAGATCGTCGGACGCGATCCAGATGAGGTTAGGCAAATCGAGCAATCGACCCCGCAAAGCGTTGCCCGGGTCGAGCAGGAGGGCATTTCCACCCAGGATGCCAATCACGTCGAGTGGATCGATGGAATCAAAGGAGGAGGAACTCCTCTTTCCAATTTTGCTCATGCCGGTCCTTTTACCGAGACCGTTTTGTTGGGCAACTTGGCCGTACGGACCGGTCAAAAGATCGATTGGGACGGTCCTGCAATGAAGCCAAGCGTCAAGGAAGCCGAGAGGTTCGTACGCAGAAAGTATCGCAAGGGCTGGTCTTTGTAATTTGTTTCATGGATTGACATAAACCCTCCTTGATCACAAGCAAGGGCTGTCAGTTGCCTTGCTTGCAATAACCAATCCTTTCACCGCCGTAGCCCAGTCGCTTGTCACGGACTTCCGATTACCATGTTGCTTCTCCAGTTTTTACCCTCTTTGAGATGACGAGTAATCCACGCCATCTTGTTCCTTCCGGCGGGCTCATTGTGATTTGTCCGGAAAATTATAATGGCTTTTGAATCAAATAGTTTGTAAAGATAACTTATGAATTTAAAAAATATGCTTAAATTCCTACTCCTGCTTGTTTTTGGCACCCAGTGCCTGGCTCAATCTTTCCCCGAAAGAACCTGGGTTTCCTCCTCCGGGGTCAGGATTCAGGCCCGCATGCTTGGTTTCGACGGAACGAAGGTTACGATCGAACGAAATGATTCAAAGAAATTTGCCTTTCCTCTGAGCCTTCTTTCGCAAAAGGATCAGCAGTACGTAAGGGAAACATGGTCGCAAAAGAATGCTTCGCCAACTGCAGGGATTCCCTCCGGTTCACCCGTAGCCATTTCGACTGGAGTGGGGAATTTGCCTATCTGGAGCCCTCAAGTGATTGCTCAGTGGTGGGACGGGCATGCCGGAAGAGAAGAGTGGAAGAAAGGCTCCGAGAAACTCCTCGAAGACCTGAGGGCGACATGGGCTGACAAGAAGCTTAGGTCGGCGAGAGAAGGTCGTGACTTTTTTCACTGGTTTGATCATTGGCGTTGGGTGAAACTGTTTCTCGAGATCGGCCAAGGGGCGTCTTCATCGGAACTGGAGGGGGCTTTCGTCTCCGTAGGCAAGGATCATGACCTGCAAAAAACCTTTCTCAAGGCGCTGCATCCGGAAGACAATCAACCGCGCGCCCTTGCCCTTTTTCTTTCCCTGGCTTCCACGCATCCCGACAAAATCGAAAAATACGCGTCGCTTGCCTCGGCCTATGCAGTCGTATTCGATCAACCTTTTCCCCGGAATTGGCCACACCATCAAGTACCCAAGAAAGACGTCCCCGCCTCACTGTCTTCGCCTGTCGAGCGTTTTGCCGATATGGTCAAGGCTCACTCCACGCGCAAGCTCGAATACGATCCGAGTCAATTGTCCGTGACCGAACTCAAGTTTGTGATCGACCACCCCCTGTCGACCAGCGAACTCGAATGGGCGAGAGAAAGGGAATCCTTTCGCCGTACGGGTTTCGGCAAGATCTTTTCATCGATCCAATATGACCATCCCCGCCTCAAGGCATCCGTTTTCAGTTGGCCGCATGGAAAATATTCCCTTGAGTCCATTCGTTCGAGAGGTGGCATTTGCGTCGATCAAGCCTACTTCAGTTCCATGGTTGGCAAGGCAAAGGGAATTCCTACATTGACCTTCGTGGGGCAGGGTAGTGGCGGCGGTCATGCCTGGTTTGGTTTCTTGAAGAGCCCGGGTCGATGGGAAACGGATTGTGGGCGTTACGAGAATCAAAATTATCCGGTAGGCAATGCGATCGATCCTCAGTTGTGGAAGCCGATAACCGATGACGAACTGGGCGCCCTGGCCCGGGGAGAAAAAAACTTGAGCGGGTTCCGGGGCAAGGCGGTTGATTATTTTGCCTGGGCGTTGGTCAACCGGGATGCTCCGTTCTATCGGGAGTCCCTTGTCCGGGCCCGAACCTTGCACCCGACCTACGTCGACGTTTGGAAAAAAGAAGCGGAGTGGGTTCAAAGCGACGAAAAGGACCTGAGGGAAAAGAAGAATTTCTGGGTCAAGTGGCTCAAGGCCTTTTCCAATACCGTGGATTTGAAAATCGAGGGTCAGAAAAAATTGGCCGAAGTTTACGACAAGATGGGCAACCCGAGGGAGGCCGAAAAGATAAGGACCCTAATTGTCAGGCAGAATCGATCGGGAAGATTCGACCTTGCGATTGCCGAAGGGGCCGAGCAGTTAATGGCGAAGGTCGAGGCTAAAAAATGGACGGAAGCGGAGAAGAGCTACGAGAGGATGGTCAAGGATTTTGAGAAAACAGCGGGTGGGGAATTGTTCTATGGGCTTATTCGGCCCTATGTTCGCGCCCTGATCGATGCCAACCAACGCGAACGGGCAACGGATGCGATCGAGTTTCTCAAAAAGCGAAAAGTCCTCGACCTTGGCCCGGGAAGCATCTTGGGCCTGGAGATGAACAAACTCCTCGGCCGCCTCAATTGAGGCCTCCTTATTCTCTTATTTGGGCAAGGCGTCCAAATATTTCTTAAGCAGGGCTTGGGTCAAGGTGGATTGTCGATCCACCTTTTTCTTGAAGCTGTCGAAGGCAATCTTGTTCTCTTCGTGTTTCTTCTTGGCCTCGACCAAGGCTCTCTCTTTTTCGGCAAGAACCTTGGGGGCGCTCTCGCGTAATTTCATTGCTTGCTCGACCGCCTTTTTTGCCTCGGTCACGACATTTTCGGCAGTTGTAACCTCAAGTTGCTTGGATGCAATTTGGTTTTCCGTATTGGCGAGATCCTGTTTCAGGAGGACGATGGTTTCCTGAAGCTTGGCATTTGCCTGAGAAAGAACGGAATTGTCTTGCTTGGCTTCGGATTCTTGCTTGGCCAAAGCGGCCAACTGGTCGACGTTCTTGATGAATGCCGTTTTCTTGTCCTTGGCTTGCACGATCAAGCCCTTGGAGGTTTCCAAGTTTCGAACCGAGGATTGCTTGTCTTGGACCGACTTTTCCGCCTGGGCGATCTTTTCCGGTACCAAGCGGAGGGATTCGCTTGCCGACTGAACGGCCTGCATGGCCGAATTCCTGAAGACTTCCGCTTCGGCAAGCAAATCCTTCAGTCCCCCTAGTTCCGATTCGAGTCCACGCAGATTGTTGAGCTCGACGTGGCGCTCGACGTTGACCAACTCGGCCTGCCAACGGGAAACGTCCTTGGTGGACGCGTCAAAGTTTCTTTTTGCCTGGGCAAGCTCGGCGGTCGGACCCTTCAAGGCCTCTCTCGCCGTGGTTAACGCTTTCTGAGCCGCGACCAAAGTGGCTTGAGCTTGATCCTTGGCTGTCTTGGCCTGGGCGTGTCGAGCGGTTGCGTCCTTATGGGACTTGTCGACCGCTTGTGATTTTGTCTGGGCTTGAGCCAGTGCCTGGGTCGCAGTGGCAAGGGCTTGGGTGGCCGCGTTTAGACTCTGGGTGGTCGATTCGACAAGTTTGGCGAACTTGTCCATTTCCCCCTTGTGCTTGGCCGCGGAATCCCGGGCTTGGGCAAAGGCCTTCTCCATGGCGGTCAAGGCTTCCTTTTGCTTGTTCAAGGCATCTTGGTAAGTGGCATCATCCTTGTTTCGTTCCTTTGCTTCCTCGGCCTTGCGATTGGCTTCGTGAAGAGCGCTTACCTGCTCGGAGCGGAAGTTCGCGCGGTTTTTCCAATCGTTATGGGAATTGGAATGCGCAAGGTGGTTCTGCTTGGCTTGGGCAAGAGCTTGGGTCTTCGAGTCCTTGTCCTTTTGCTTGTTGGTTTTGTCGAGAGCCTTTGCCTTTTCCTCGGCTTGTGCCTGTTGGAGGGCGGTTTGGGCCTTTTGCATATTTGCCAAGGCACTTGCAAGGGTTGCCTCGGCCTGCTTGTTTGCGGTCGCAGTTTCACCCTCTTTCTTGACTGCAAGGGCTTCCGCTTGAGCGAGGGGAGCATGCTTGGACTGACTGGCGCCCAAAGCTTTTTCGTGGTTGCCCTTCTGTGTTTTTGATTGAGCCAAACGGGTGGACAGTTCCGGCGGATTGCCCCCCAATGATCCGACCTTCTTGCCATCACTGGTCTGCCAAACGGAAATTTCACCCGACCAATCTCCTGCAATGATCCGGGAGCCATCATGGCTCAATCGAGTTTCCATGGCGATTTCGGTAAAACTACCCAAGGTTTTAAGCGCCTTGCCATCGCCGTCCCAATACTTGACTGTCTTGTCACGTCCGGCGGTGGTGATTTTGCCTTTTTGGTCATAGTGCGCGGCAAGGGTACCAATCCCATGGGGGTTCCAAGTTTTGGCCTGCTTGCCGTTGATCATTTCCCAAATTCGTACGGACGTATCCTCCGAAGCCGAGAGCAAAACGTTCGAGTCCGCTCGCCAACTTAGGTCGGTTATGGCTTTCTTGTGCCCGTCGAGGGTGTAAAATGCGTTACCCGTGCGAGCTTCCCAAACGTGCAACCCACCGTTTCGGTCACCGGTTGCCAACAAGACTCCGTCCGGGGAGAACTGGACCTGGGTCACCCATTCGGAATGCTTCTTGATCTGGTAAAGGACTTCCCCGCTGGCCAGATCGAAAACTTTGACCACTTTGGAGGGCCCGCCGATTGCGACGAGGGATTGATCGGCTGAAAGATCGGCGGTGAGGATCGTGTCGTATTCCTCACCCAAGGTCAGTATGCGCTTGCCGGTCTTTAGATCCCATCCAGCGACTCGACCGCTTTTTCCTCCTCGTCCTCCGCTCGCGAGGACGATCTTTCCGTTTCGGCTGAAAGTCAGGGACTCGATGAAACCTTCGGGGTAGGGAAGGATGCCTAGCAGGCGCAGGGTTTCGGTGTGGTAGAGAAGAACCTGCTTTTGTCCCGCGACCGCCACGACGGGCGACCAGGGAGCGGTCGCCATGGCAGAAGGAGCAAAGGCCCTTTTGGACACCACGCTTGGCTCGAGCGACAAATACTCGGGCATGGGAGGTGGACCTTCCGGTTTGCCCAGGGAGACCGAACCGAGAGCCAGGTTGACCGAGGATTTCTTTTTCATCATCGGTTTGCCGGATGCAGTGGGAAGCAAGCCTTGGTCGATCCATAGCTTGATCAAAGCGAGCTTTGGGGTGGCAATCTTGTCACCTTTCGGGGGCATGTGGGGTTCCTTCAGGCGGGCGGCCAAGAGGTAAAGCAAACTGTTGGAGGATTCGCCAGGCAGGGCGACGTCCCCCGAGCTCCCACCGGCTAGGATCCCGTTCATGCTGGTGAGGTCGAGTCCGCCCTTGGCCTTGTCCGGGTTATGGCAGGAATTGCAGGACTCCTCGAATAGCGGAAGAAGATCGTCTTCAAAGTTTGGTTTTTCCGGGCTTGCGCCAAGTGCATGAACAAAGAAAAGAGAGCTGGCGAGGATTGCGTTCCTGAACGAAGAATTCATGAGTTGACTTGATCGCTTGGAATGAGCGATTCCGAATACTAGTGGTTAAAGATGAACTCCTTTGAGTTGAGCAGCGCCCAAAATACGTCTTCCAAGGGTTCGGACGGGGAGTCCGACCCGACGAGCGAAGCCAAGATATTCGCCTTTTCCTTCGCTCGCGGTTTTCGCGAATAGCAACGAGCATAGAGTTCGTCTATGACTGCCTCCGGAGTTTTGCCTTCTTTGAGGAAGCTTGCCACGACCTTGCCCTGCTTGATTCGGTTGTTGGTGGCATCCCCGTTTAGCAAGTGGAGTGCCTGGGACAGGCTTGGTTCCATTACCACCTCGCAGGAACACACTGTTTCGCGGGTTGCTCGCCCGAAGGTAGTGAGGAAGTAATTGCTCACCTTTCCATCCGCGATCTGGATAGCCTTGGCCCCGAGAGGCAGGCCTTGAAATTTGTTCTTTGTCTCGGTGACTTGAGAAATTGCGTCAAGCAAGACTTCCGCCCGTAATCTTCTCAAATGCGACCGCGCGAAGTTACGCAGATCGTCCTTGTTCGATTCGGTGGTGGCACTGGACAACTGATAAGTTCTTGAATTGCAAACGTCCCGAACGAGTTTCTTAAAGTCGTAGTTGTATTCGGTGAAGCGCTTGGCCAGTTCGTCGAGCAATTGGGGGTTGGAAGGGGGATTGGATACCCTTACGTCGTCGACTGGTTCGATGATTCCTTGCCCGAAGAAATGGGCCCAGACGATGTTTGCAAGGTTGCGGGCAAAGAAGGGGTTCTCAGGGGAAGCAAGCCACTCGGCCATTACGGCTCGTCTATCAGTCCCTCGCGCGATTTCCGGGGCTTCGCCACCGAGGAACTTGGGAGGCAAGGGTTTTTTGTGGACGGGGTGATTGATTTCGCCGCTCTTGCGGTTGTAGATGATGGATTCCCGAGGGTCGGCGGCCCGCTTGCGGCCAATCTGACTGAAGAAAGAAGAGAAGGAGTAGTAGTCGTCTTGGGTCCACTGGTCGAAGGGGTGGTTATGACACTGGGCGCACTGGATGCGCATGCCCATGAATACTTGGGCCACGTTTTCCGTGATCTTCAAGCCATCGCGCTCGACTTGGTAATAGTTGGTCGATGGGTTCACGAAGGTCCCGCCCGTCGAGGTAAGCAATTCGCGCACGATCCGGTCCATCGGGACATTGTTGGCAATTCGATCCTTCAACCAATTGAAGTAAAGCAGGGTCGCCTTGTAGCTCATTCCTTGGTTTGCATCGGTTTGGATCTGCAGGAGTTCGGCAAATTTCATGACCCACATCTCGGTAAACTCCTTGCGTTCGAGCAGACGGTCGATCAGCTTGGCCCGCTTGTCCGGAGAAGCGTCGACCATGAAGCCGTCGAAGGTCTTCTTGTCGGGTAGGGCGCCCGTGATGTCGAGGGTAACCCGGCGGACGAAGACCTCGTCCGAGCATAGTTGCGAAGGGGTTATGCGCAATTTGTGCAATTTGTCGTGGACGAGGGGGTCCACGTAATTGTTGACCGGTGTTGACGGGCGCTTGTACTTCAGATCCTCGGGAATGACGACGACCTGAATGCCCACGGTGAAAACGTTGAACCGGGCCATGACAAACGCTTCTCCTCTTTTTCCGGCCGTGACCAATCCTTTTTTGTCCACCGCGGCGGAAACGTCGTTGCTCGATTGAAAGACAGTCAAGGGGGTGACGTCCCGGGTGGTGCCGTCCGAGTAATGGGCCAACACGGTCATTTGCTGGGGGGCGCCCGCTCCCTCAAGCAATGCGGACGGGGGGAACAGTTCGATTCGTTCCGGTTTCGCAATGCCTTCGGGGTCTTGCGGGGCTCCGTTCCTCAGCCAACCGACCAGGGTTTGCCAGTGCTTGCTATTCTTCTCGAACAATTTTCTCCCGGTATGCGGAACGGATTCGGTTGCTTTTTCCACGAGCATGCTTTCCTCGGGAATAGCCAAGTTTATGCGTCGAGTGCCTTCCTCTCTGGTTATCCTGTAGTGATCGCCTTTCGGGTCGTATCCGAAGAGGGAAAGCATGAAGCGGTCTTGTCCGCGGGCGGATCCGTGGCAGGACCCCGTGTTGCAACCCGCCTTCATGAATACGGGCATGACGTCGAGGTTGAAGCTGATCGGTCTTTCGGCCGAAGCCCCTTGGACTTCGACCGGAATGATTTTCGATTGCCCCCGAAAGGTAACCTTGAGCTCGGTCTTGCCGTCCTTGATGGGGTGAAGAATCATGTCATTCCACTCGGCTATTCCGGGCTGGCTCAAGACAAAAGAAGATTCCTGCGTGACGTCACGGGTGACGTCGTCATCGTATTGGGCTTGCACCACGACGGAGTTGAAATCCCCCTTGGTTTGCAAGCGAATGACCGGAGGATAAGCTTCAAGTCGGATGATTTTCTTGCCTTCTGATTTTTTTCTCAGGGTCAACGCGCGTTCGGACTGGGCGTGAAGCTGGTATCCGGATGGCCAGTTTGCTCCTGTCTGAATCCACCGGGTCAGGATATCCTTCTGCGGACCTGTGAGCGGTCCGTCCTTGGGGGGCATGACGTCATCGTCGTCGGCAGGGAGGTTTACCCGTTCGAGCAGGAGGCTCTTGGCAAGATCCTTGGCTACGAGGGAAGGTCCTGAATCGCCTCCTTTCTTTGCGAAATCCAGGGTGTCGAGACGAAGTTCTCCCTTTTGTTTCTCCATCCCGTGGCATTGGATGCATGATGCTTCCAGAATGGGTCGTACTTCCCGATGGAAGTCCGGGGCCACGATCGGTGGAGGAGCGGGCGGACTTGGTTGAGCGACTTTTTCTACCGGAGGCTTGGCCGGAACCACGGGGGTGGCCGTTGGCTTGGGCTTAGGTGGTTGAGGTGCGGGTGCCGGGGTGGGTTTGGCCGTTACCGGAGGAGGCGTTGGCTTGGGCGTTTGCGCTGCGGGTGGTGGTGTTGGCTTCGCCTTGGTCGGGGCAGGAACCGGTTCGGGTTTGGCCGGAGGCGCGGGAGCCTCTTCGGCACTCCATGAAAGAGTGCTTGAGAATAGGAAAAGAATGCAAAGAATTCTCATGCTTGATTCAGTTCGAGCCTCCCTGTGCGGCCAGCCTGAGTTGCTCGAGCCGGCTAAGTGGTTTTTTCTTGGCGGGCTTGGGGGGAGCCTTCGCGACGACTGCCTTTGGTTTCGGTTTGGCCGGAGCCTTTGGTTTCGGAGAGGGATTGTCCAAACGAATCTGGCCACCCTGACCAACGGTGTGAGTGATCAGTTCCCCCGAGTAGGGAATCTTTACGAAACAAAACAGGTTTTTCGTCAAGCCCGCTCTGGACTTGTCCTCGGTTGAAATTGGAAAGCTGATCTGGGATGTATTGGAGTCGAACTCGATCTTGGTAGTTGCCGAAAAGGGGGGGAGACCCTTGAGCTCGGCGGTAGCCATTCCTTCGAAAGGTCGTTTCACGTTCAGGTCGCAGAGCATCTCCCCGTCCTGTCCTCGTTGAACGGCTGCCATGTTGATCTTCATGGAGAGGTAGGGTTCCTCTATCCTCAAATCGATGAAGTCGGAAGCGGCCCGCCAGATGCCACCGCCCGGTGCGGAGGTTTCGGCCTGTACCCCGATTTTCCAAGCCCCGACAGTTGCACTGCCGTTTGCGGTCAGGGGGTAGTAGCCAATGCTTTTTCCGGTGGCTATGCTCAGCGAGCTCTTAGCTCCGATGCCGGGTGGGCGGGTGAGAATCCTTACGGTCACAGCCTTGCTGAAGTTGGCATCCCTGATGATTTCGACTTTCAGGTTTTGCGACCCGCTCTTGACAATGGGAGTGACCGGTTGGTGAAGCTTGACCTTGAAGGGCAGGGAATCAACGACTCCAACGGCCAGGCGGTCGACCTTCGTTTCGTAATAGGTCCGGTTGTTGGGAGCCCCGTAAACCAAGCTCACGTTCTGGGCAAAGGAGCCCTCGACAAGTTGTTTTTTCTCGGTGTTTTCGTACTTCAGCCGGAGATCGATGAGGGAGTTGGCCAGGGGTGCGTCGGGTGCGGCCCGGAAGAGAATGGGGGCGCTGGTAAAGCTTTCGTCTACCACGGGTGCTTCCATCGTCACGCCAGCGGGCAGGTTTTGGGCAATGAACTCCAAGTCCCCGCGGAAGCTCTTGCGACTAATGGTAAGGGCTGTGGCCACGCTGTTACCCCGGGCGATGGGCAACATTTGCCGGGTTTGGGTGTCCCGGTTGCGAAACATCGGAATGGATGCAGAGACTTCGGGAACGAGACGATGGCTTTCGATCCGGTAAACGTGTCTCGGGCTTCCCTTGCTCAGATGGTCCGTAATCCTAAGCAGGTATTCGCCATCCTTGGGGAAGGTGTAGGTAAGAAGACTGTCCGGTCCGTTGGAGGAATCATCGTTCCCAACGAGTGACTTCCCTTCGCCGTCGTAGAGGTTCAATACCGGGTCGAGTGGAGAAGCAACTGCCCGGGCCATGGCCCTTATATAATACCTTTGTCCCTTTTTCGCGTGGAAACGAAAGTAATCGATGTCCCCGTCCTCCTGAATGATTCCGTCGAAGGCGAGAGGAAGCGAAAGCTCGGTTATGGTTGCCACTTTTCTACTTTGATTCGGCTCGGTCTCGCGGACGGATGGAAAGGATGAGACGCGAATGCGGTTCGGACTGGGGGAGGAAAGGTTGTTTTCCAGATGGTAGTAGGCCAACTCATTGTCAATGGTTGTTGCCGGCAGGGTGATCTTGGCCTTGAAATCCCCCTTTGCATCCCCCAAAAAAGTGAACTCTTGGGTCTTGCCAGCCTCACCCCCTGCCGGGAATACAACCAAAGGTCGAGGGAAGTTGCCAACGTGCAAACGGTATTGGTAACTGCTTGCTCCCTTATAGGAAGAGTCGCGAACCTCGATCCGGTAAACCCCGTCACTCGGTGCGATCACGCTCAACGTGCTGTCCTGCAGGAGCAACTCGCTGTCGTCGGAGGTAGCGAGCTCGAAGCGCTTGTCGTCAAGAAGGGCGACATAGGGATCGAAAAGGGGGCCGGAAAGGCGAATGGCCTCGATCTCGACGCTTATGCGTTGGCCCTTGGTTGCATTGATTTCGAAATAGTCGACGTCTTCGTTCAGAATTACCCCGTTGACGGTAGAATTAATGGGAATCCCCTGAGCATCATCGAACCCGGAATTCGGTTCCTTCTCTTGGACGTTGGGAAAAGGACCGACCCAAAAGGTATAGAGATTGCTCAATCCTTCGTTGGTCCGTATCCTGAGCTTGTGCTGGCCAAAAGATGCCTTGTCCGAAATCGAAAAGGATGCCTTGAGGGCGGTGGATTTTTCCTCGACGATCTTCGAGACCTCGATGCCCTCGGAGTAAAAGAAAAACTCGGCGGTCTCATCAAGCCTTTGTCCGCGAATGACGACTTCCTGGACGGAGTCTCTCATCCCGCCCCGCGGAAGCACGGATGAAATGAGCGGCTCAACCCCCTGCAGAGACTGAGATAAGGCAAAGGCGAAAAGCAACAGGCGAAGAAATGGATTCATAGTTGTGCGTGTAACGGTATTTTCCCTCAAAGTTCGAAACTTGAGGAGACTCATGTCAGGCAGGAAGAAAGTCCTTGGAGAGGTTCCTTAGGCGAGAAGCTCTTTGACGACTTTGCCGCCATCCACGATTTCTATGGGCCGGTCGCCCGGGGCCATCAGCTCCTTGTCGGCAACAATGCCGATCCGGTCGTAAACGGTGGTGGCCAAATCTTCGACCGAAAGTGGGTTGTCCTCGGGAGCGGTTGCAAAGGCATCGGAAGAACCGTAAACTTGACCGCGGGCGATGCCGCCACCGGCCATGACGACACTGAATACACGGGGGTAGTGATCCCGTCCGCTGTCTTTGTTGATCTTGGGAGTTCTGCCGAATTCGGACGACATCATGATGAGCGTGCTGTCCAGCAATCCTCTTTCATCCAAATCGGAGACGAGGGTCGCGAACGCTTGGTCGAGTTCGGGTCCCTGCTTGTTGAAACCGGCTTCGATGTTTTGGTGCATGTCCCATCCACCGTAAGTAAGGGAAACAAAGCGAACCCCAGCCTCTACGAGGCGGCGGGACAACAGCATGCGCTGACCGGCGGTATTTTTACCGTACCGTTCCTTCATCTTGTCCGTTTCCTTGGTCATGTCGAAGGCCTCGCGAGCTTCTTTTGAACTGATCAAGGAGTAGGCGTCGTTGTAAAACTTGTCCATCGCGCCCAACGCATCGGACTTTTCCATATTGCGGAAATGACTGTCAACGGTATCCAAAAGGCTTCGCCGCTTGGAGAAACGGTCGTCATTGATGCCGGTGGGCAGGGAAAGGTCTCTGACCTTGAACCCTGCTTGAGCCGGGTCCGAGCCAAGCCCGAACGGGCCATAGGAAGAACTGAGGTAACCGCTTCCGGCAAACTCGTTGGGAACTTTGGGTATGCAGACGTAAGGGGGGAGGTTCTTCCGTGAGCCGAGTTCGTGCGATACTACGGAACCAAAACTAGGGAACTTGAGAGCCGGGCTCGGGCGGTAGCCGGTGAACATGTTGTGAGTTCCGCGTTCGTGAGCGGCTTCCCCGTGGGTCATGGAACGGCAAACGGTGATTTTGTCGGCAATTTTGGCGGAGTGCTTGAAGTTCTCGCTGAAATGAACTCCCGGTATCTTGGTCTTGATGCTCTTGAAAGGTCCGCGGTACTCAAGGGGAGCATAGGGTTTGGGATCCCAGGATTCCTGATGAGCCATTCCGCCGGGAAGATAAATGTGTATGACGTTCTTGGCCGGCCCTTCCTTGGTCTCGTAAAACTTTTGAGCCCCGTGGGCTTTCATCTGCATGAAGTTGGCCAAGCTCAGGCCAAGTCCACCGACGAATCCGACATGCATAAATTCACGGCGTGAAAAATGTTTAGGCAACTCAAAGCATTTGTCGTTCATGGCAATTGTGTACGAATTTAATTATAGTTTCAAAAATGAGTATATTTTACATCAATATCCAAGCAAGCCGGTTTTGTCCTCTTTTTCTTAATTTTTTTTAAGGGAGAAAGCTATTGCAATGCAAGTATAATGAATATTAAGACATCAAATAAAATAAAAAGAAGTAAACAATTGCATTGCAATTTATGCGCGAACCGTTATCGAAGGAGCAGATGGCAAAGGGTAAAACAGTTACGATCAGGGTGCCTGAGGATACTTTCGAGGAAATCAAGGGCGTTTGTTCGGATTTGGGGGACGCCTATAATTTCAACCAATTCGTCAACCAAAGCCTAGGAGCAATTCTTGAGGTCATCAGGCATGAAGGCCAAGAGATTCCGATTCCAAAGTTCGCCGTGATGGCCCGCCTGATGAAAAACTACGACGAAGACGTTTTCGTTGCCAGAACGGGAAGGGGAGGTGAGTCGTGAGCAGTTCGCAGCAAATTGGAATGGAAGATAACCGGAGATCCGTTTACCTTGCCTTGGCGAAGCTTTGGATTCCGGTTTCCTTGTTTTTGTTCTTCCTCGCCTCCATTCTGAGCCGGGAGGAATTGTTGGCCAGGTTTTTGGGGAATGCCTCGAACGTGGTTCGTCAAACCATAGAGTATGGTTCGCAAATCGGCCTTTGGCTTTCCGCCGCCTTTCTCGTTCAGAGAATGATAACGATATTTATTTGGGATGGTCTGATATCCGGGATTTCGGGTAGGCCGATCCCCCGTCTGCCCAAGGACGTTACCGGGATAATCGTTTTTGCCTTGGCCGGAGTGGGGGTCATGTCCACCGTTTTCGATCAGTCGGTTACGGGGATTTGGGCGACCTCGGGCGTGCTGAGCATTGTCGTAGGGATTGCCCTGAGAAACGTAATCCTTGACGTGTTCATCGGTCTCTCCATGCACGTGGAGCAACCTTTTCGAATTGGTGATTGGGTCATGATTCACCAAAATCGGCGTGAGACCCACATCGTCGGCCAAGTGATCGAAATCAATTGGCGTACCACCCGACTGAAGACTACGGCCAAGAATATGGTCGTTGTGCCCAACAGCAAGATGGGCGAGGTCATTCTGACCAATTACATGCAACCCAAACCCCATTTTCGCATTGATTTGGAATTCGTGCTTGATTATTCGATTCCATCGAGCAGAGCCATCCGTATCCTTTTGTCGGGCGTAAAGTCTCTTATTGACGATCACCGGATCCTTTCTGATCCGGAACCCGAGGTTCGTCTCGATCAAGCTCTTGCGGACGGGCAAAGATACGAGGTGCGTTATTTCATTCTGCCGGTCAACGTCACCCCGAAGGAGTCCCGTCATTTGGTGAACCGGAGTGTGATCGAACATTTGGCTCGAGCGGGGTTCACTCCCGCGATGCAAAAGGAGCGCATTTTCATCGACCAGGCATCCGTCTTGCCTCTTCTGGCCAAATCGGGGGACGAAAACTTCGACCAGGTCGTTCAGCAGAGCGATCTGTTCGGGATGCTTGGGGACAAGGGGAAGGCGAAAGTCGCGCAGACCTCCCGCGTAAAAACTTTGACTTCAGGGGAAGTGCTTTACAGGCAAGGTGTTCAGGGGGACAGGATGTTTCTTTTGCTGGAGGGGTTGCTCAGTTCGATTTATACCCTTTCGGGTTATGAGGGGAGCGCCAAGGTCGAGCAAATCGAATCCGGTCGACATTTTGGCGAAGAATGCGTTCTCGGGGACAATCCCCGTTCTTCCACCGTAACGGCGTCCACGGATTGCGTTCTTTTGGAAATAGAAAGGCAGGTCGTTCGGGAATTGGCGGTCGAAGACGGAAAATTCCTGAGCTTTCTCAACAGTGAAATGGATTTGGGACAAGAAAAAATAATGAAAAGCAAGTGGGGGATCAAGAAAAGGCACTCTGCCCGGAAGAGCAAAGCCAAGAAGGAGAACGTAAGTCGTTCGATTCAAACCTTCCTGACGGACCTGTTTCCTTCGTCCTCCTCAAAGGAGTCTTCTTAATGAAAAAAACATATGGCGGGGTTTTCTTACTGAACGTATTCTTTGTGGCGCTTTTGTGCTCACAGGAAAAGGAGGCGAGGGAACCACCGGTCCCTGAAATGCTATCGGAACGGATTCGATTGAGTTACGTCGATCCCGCCCGTTGCACGCAACTCCTTCAGCTGTATGGCGTCACGATTGGAAGCCCTTCGACCGCGGTTGACCCAAAGAAGTTGCCGGTCGTCGTTCCTCTTCCTTCCACGAAGTTTCACGAAACCATTCCCGATCACGAAAAGGCTTTTCCCCAAACCGAGGTGGATCCGATCAACGAGTTGCTCTTGTTTTATGATCCGAGCCTTCCGGAAGCCGCAGGGAAAATCAGAAGAATCATAAAGGAGCAAGTCGATTTGCCTGCCCGCAAGATCATGATCGAGGCGATGGTCCTGGAAATATCCTCGAGCGCACTGGATGAACTGGGGGTTCAATGGGATTTCAATCGGGGATCGCCCTCGATTTCGGACGCGAATTTTATCAATACCAAGCTCGATGGAGCGAACACGAACGGAAGCCTTCTGGTCGGCAGCATTGCTTACCCGACCGCAGCCAACGCCCAATTGGATGCGACGATCACCAACGTCTTTCGCGAATTCAACGTTCGCTTGAAGGCACTCGTGCAAGATGGATCGGCCCAAGTTCTTTCCCGACCGAGCGTGCTGACTTTGGATAATCGAATGGCCTACATCAACGTCTCGGAGAAAATCCCGATCGCCAATACGAAGTTCGTCAAGGATTACGTGAGCGCGGTTGATTTTCGGGATGTCACGGCTGGGATCGAGTTAGCGGTTCGACCGCGGATCAATCAGGACGGAACCGAGGTTTCGCTTCAAATCAACGCATCCGTCTCAGCTCCCGTTCCGGGCAAGGATCAGGTCGTGATGGGGGTGAGCAACGTGGTTTTGGCCAGTGCCCCGACCTTGTCGATCAGGGAGGTGAAGACCTACGCCCGGATTGCCAACGACACCCCCTTTATCGTTGGGGGGCTC
>JABGWD010000152.1 GCA_018645725.1 Opitutia bacterium | reverse complement strand
GACCGTTTTGTCGTCCTGCTTTACGGTCTTGATGACAGGTGAACCATCGGGTGCCAAGCTGACGAGACCCTTGTCGAAATCCTTCTTCCAACGGGCGAATCTTTTCGGCCAGGCGAAGGGCTTTTCCTTTTTCAAGTCAAAGCCTTTCAGGTGAAGAGACCGTTTCTTACGGTCTTGAGGCCTTTGATAGCGCCATTCGGTTTCACCCAGGATTTCCCCGATCAGTCGAGCTAGCCTTGGGTCGCTTTTCTTTAGCTCCTCACGCGTATCGATGGAGCCATGGTCGTGATCGTTTTCCCGGTTGGTATCAAACCAGGACTGTACGCCTTCCGCCCAGTATTCGTAGACATTGGTCGAGGCATAAGTGCCTTCCCAAATTTTTTCCTTGGTGGCCAATTCAAAGCATTTGTCCAATCTGTCCTGAAAGTCGGGATGGATGGATACAATGGCCATCTGGTGCAGGGCATGAGCCAACTCATGGATCAGAATATTTTCCGTATCGTAGGGGTCTCCCGGTAGGCAGAGCAGGTTTTCCTCGCCACAGCTTACCGCCGGCCTCTCATGTGTGGCACCCAACCCCCGGGCTCTCTGATCCCAGTAAATCGCGGGCTTTAGGTTGGAATGCTCGGGCACGTCGGTCGTATACTCGTCCCGGGCCATGATCACGAAACGGGTTTTGTTCTTGTTTAGGCTTTCGAGCAGATCATCGCGGTTGCCGACCATCCTGCGGATTAGAAACGCCGCCTCCTTGAGGGCGAAGTCCGAGACCCGTTTTGAACCGAGTACGGAAAACCCTCCGACCGAAACCCGTTTTTGATGGGAGTCGTCCAATTCGAGGTATTCGCGCACTTCAAGGGGAACGGGGGTAACCTCGAAACCACTGTCCTTTGCGAAACCGCATCCGCAAAGCAAAAGCCCGAGGACCGTAGAGAGTATTTTTCGACAGGCGGGAACGTTCACCGGTTATTTGCGGAAGTACTCGTGATTCTGCTTTCCTCCGCTCAGGACATACGCGAGCAGATCCATGATTTCGTCCTTCTCCATCATATTAAGCAAGCCCGGAGGCATCGGAGAAACGGGTGAGGGCCCCATGCTTTCGACGTCAGGCCGGTTTACGTTTGTTCTTTGGTTGGGGTTGTAGAGGTCGGTGTTCAGGGTTACCCGGTCCCCACTCAGGTTGACCACTACGCCAGTGTGGACGTCTCCGTTTTTCATTTTCACGAAGGTCGGTACGAATTGCTCGTTGATCTCCTTGCTTGGGAACATGATTTGTTCGAGCAGGTCGTGAGGGGAGTACCGCCCGCCTGAGCCCGTCAGGTCGGGGCCGTTCATCCCTCCCTTGTTCCCAAAGCGATGACAGGCGAAACACCCGCCTGCCGCGAACATTTTACGACCGGTTTGAAAGTTTCTCCCCTTGAGGTTTTTGGATGCCGATCCACTTAGTTCCTCGAACTTCCATTGCTTGACAAAGGTTCTTCCGGCCATCGCTTGGGCCATGATCTCGGCGGGCGTCTTGGATTCGGGCTTCTTCTTGAGCAGGTCGCTCAGTTCCTTTTTCTCCTGTGCGCTCAGGCTTGCTACTGCGTCATTCCTGATGAACTCGATGAACTTCGTGAAACTGGCTCCGCCCCGATAGTTTGCCGCCTTGAGGAACCAATTGAAGTATTGGGTCCTGAGTTTTTTGTTCCATCCGGTTTTCAGGGTTCTCAGGGATCGGGCATATTCCATCTGCTCTTCCTGGGTGGGTGCATCCATGAGAAGGGCGATCCCTTTTTTCGCTGCCGATGGAGCTTCTAGAAAAGAAAGTGTTTCGCAAAGCAACCAGTTCATTTCGAAACGTTCGTCAGGAAATCTTGGATCCAGTTGAGCGACGATCTTTTGAGCGGATTGCTTTTCGGGTTTTCCAAAACGAACCATCGCGACCTGATAGGCCCGAACCAAGGCGAGTTGATCTTCCCCATTCAGTTTGTCCCATTTGATTTGCAGGAGAGAATTTATGATTTTTTTGCCCATCTTCG
>JABGWD010000151.1 GCA_018645725.1 Opitutia bacterium | reverse complement strand
GGATGCCGCCAAGCTTTGCTTTGAGGTTCGTGCCCAAATGGCGAACAAGATGACGGTGGGGATCGATGCCTTCGCGACCGAGGTTGCCTTGCCGGGAAAGAACGAGTGGAAGTCAGTTAAGCTTTCGGCGAATGATTTCAAAGATGCCGAAGGGAAGCCATTGGCCGATTGGAATGGCGTAAAGGAGTTGCGTCTGGATGAAGCCGAAAACCTAAGGCCTCCCCGCGGTTCCAAAGCTAAACCTCGACGTTTGGGCGGTCAGTGGAAAGGGCAGGTTCCCGAGTTTCGAAACCTCCGCTGGGTTGTGGAGTAAAGCCGTTCCCCGCAAAAGGAACGGGTTCGCAAGTTTTGAGCGAAATTATTTTTTCTTGTCCGATTTCGGTCCCTTCCAGTTCTTGTCCCGCTTGGCCGCTTTTCTGCCCTGATCGGGATCACCCAAATCTCCTCCCGCGGCAATCATCCCGGGGTAGGTTTTGTCCCACCACTGATCGTAGGCACGGGTAAGCGTGGAAATGAGTTCGGGCTTTGCTTTCGACAGATCGTTCCGGCATCCGGGATCTTTTTTGACGTCGTACAGCACCCAGTGTTCCTTCGGGCTTACCCCCCAATGGTACTGGGCCGTGCCGTAGGCGTAGGTCATGTTCTTGCCTCCGCGGGCAATGATGCGGAGGGCTTGGCACTGGCTCACGTACTTCATGCATTCAGGGGTTCCGCAGTCGTGGCTGCGTAACATCAGGTGATTGCCCTGACGGACGCCTGCCATGGCGTACTTGTGGGATTTTGCAAGACCGCTAGGCCAACGGGCTACGTGGTGGTAGAGAATCCGGTCGGAATGCCATTTTATTGGTTTTTCGCTCTCCAGCAACGGGCGTAAGCTGAAGCCTTCGAGCTTATCCTTGAGCTTGGCTGGGATTTGGGTGCCGGTCAGGTCGCAGAGGGTAGGGAGGACGTCCAGGTGGGCGGTCAGGTTGCCCAAGACCTTGGGTTTCCACTTTCCGGGCCATCGCCAAAAGGAGAAAGCCCGGGTTCCGCCTTCCCAGGCCGAACACTTGGGGCCGCGCATTTTGGCGTTGTAGACGTCGAGTCCCTCGGTCACCCCATTGTCGTTGACCATGATCACGATGGTGTTTTCGTCCCGTCCGGTCTTTTTGAGAAAGCCCATCAGGCGTCCGAGGTTATGGTCGATGTTCTCGACCATCGCCAAATAGGTTGCATGGGTGTCGTTCAGTCCGGCATCGCGAAAGGGTTTGATGAATTTTTCCGGGGCGGCGAGGGGAGTGTGGGGAGAATAGGTGGCGAGGTAGCAGAAGAATGGTTGGCTTTTGCATTCTTCAATGAAGGTCATGGCTTCGTCAAAGAAGACGTCTTCGCGATAGCCTTTGGTTTCCATGCGTTTGCGGTTGCGGATGAAGAGGGCGTCAAAATGTTCGAGGGGACCGCGAGCATTGGTCGAGCACCAGTCGAACCCACGCTTTTCGGGGCCGGGTTTGTGCCCCAAGTGCCATTTTCCAATGAAACCGGTCTTGTAACCGGCGGTTTTCAACAGTTGCGGCAAAAGGACGGCATCCTCGTGCAATTCTTGCCGGGGAACGATGGTGTGGGTGACCCCGTTGCGGAATTCATGCATGCCGGTAAGCAGGGCGGCCCGGGTCGGAGAACAGGAGGGACTGACGTAAAAACTGTCGAAGCTCACGCTCTCTTTCCGCAAGCGGTTGGTGTGGGGAGTCTTGAGGTAGGGGTGCCCGTGGGCGTTGACGTCTCCATAGCCTTGGTCGTCGGTGAGAATGAAGATGACGTTCGGTTTTTGGGAAAATGCGGACCCTTGCCAAAAAGAGAGAGTGACAAGGATCAGGAGGGCTATTTTCATCATATCGCCAAGCCAATCAGCTTATGGTTCCGTAGAGAAGAAAATAATGGGGAGCAAATCGGACTGTTGATTATGGTTTGAACGTCATGACTACTTGTAAAAACTTGCTTTTCTTGGATTGACGAAAAGGGTAAAATTTTATTGAATCCGGTCCAAGTTGGCTCAACAAACTGAAAGTCTGATTCGCGAAATTGGGGTGCAGTTCCAATTGGAGGGGGATATTGCTTCGTCCGAGGCACACGGCAACGGCAATGTCAACGATACCTTCTTGTTGTTTTGCGAAAACGGGGACGATTTGAACCGTTACACTCTCCAAAGGATCAATCACGAGGTTTTCAAAAACCCGGAAGGGTTGATGGATAACTTCTCCCGGGTAACCAAACACCTGCAGGGAAAAATGGCTGATGAAAAATCAGAAAGGCAATGCCTTTGCGTAATTCCTGCCAAGGACGGACGTTCTTTTCACCGGGAATCAAACGGCAATTACTGGAGGGTCACCAAGTTTGTGGACGGGGGCCGATCCTTTGAGGTTCCCGAGAATACCAAGCAGGCCTACGAAGCGGCCAAGGCATTTGGTGAGTTTCAATCCAAGCTTGCCGATCTGCCGGGCGAGCCTTTGATCGATACGATTCCGGACTTCCACAACACGCGGATGAGGTTCGAGTCCTTCCGTTCGTCCGTTGACAACGACCAAGCCAACCGGGGTACCGAGGTCACGGATTTGGTTGAATTCGCCTTCGGTCGCGAGGACCTGTCCGATAAGATAAAAGGTGAAAATTTTCCTGTCCGAGTGGTTCATAACGATACCAAGTTAAACAACGTTCTTTTGCACAAGACCTCGGGAGAGGGAATGTGCGTGGTGGACTTGGACACGGTGATGCCCGGTTGCGCTCTGCATGATTTTGGTGATCTTGTCCGGACCGCAGCGTGTTCTGCTTTGGAGGATGAGATCGATTTGGAGAAGGTGCGTTTTCAACCCGAGGTGTTCGGTGCAATCGTCGAGGGATACCTCGAATCCGCAGGCGATATGCTCGAGCCAAGCGAGATCGAGCACCTGGCCTTGGCTCCCCAGGTCATTACCTACGAGCTCGGACTTCGCTTTTTGGCCGATTACTTGGACGGCGACCTTTATTTCAAGGTCAAGCGACCCGGTCACAACCTCCATCGGGCAAGAGCCCAATTCAAGCTTTTGTCATCGATGGAAGAACATTTCGGCGAGATGAAGGAGATCGTCCGGGACTGTTCTTCACTCAAAGCTTTTGCCTAGCAAACTTCTTGGGCTCGGGGCTTGTGTCCCCATGGCAACCAAAATACCCCAAAGGTTTCCCGCAGTCGAACCTTCCGAACAAATGAAATACTCCATCTCCATTCTTGCTTGCTTGCTGATCGCGGCAAGTTCTTTGGCTGCGGATCCCGCGCCTCGTCCCAATGTCGTTCTACTTTTGGTCGATGACTTGGGTTGGCAGGACGTCAAGTGCTACGACGTCGATGCTCCGACCCCCATGGAGACTCCAAATATCGATGCCTTGGCCAAGAAGGGCGTGCTTTTTCGTCAGGGGTATTCTC
>JABGWD010000150.1 GCA_018645725.1 Opitutia bacterium | reverse complement strand
CTGTTTTTGACCGGGCTGCTTCGGCTCTGCTGACTGATTTGGAAATGCGCGGCATGCTCGATGAGACCCTGGTCGTCTTCCTGACCGATTTCGGGCGCACCCCCAAGATTAATGGCAACGGAGGGAGGGACCATCACCCCGGTGTTTATTCCTTGGTTCTTGCCGGTGGAGGGATTCGTGGCGGACAGGTTTATGGTTCAAGTGACGCAAAGGGCGCTGAACCTGGCTCCGATCCATGTACGCCTGCTGACGTGCATGCCACCGTATACCAAGCCATGGCAATCAATCCTGACATGGAACTGCACGATCAACAGGGTCGCCCCTTCAGGATTTGCGACGGGCAACCGCTTCCTTTGTCTTAACTTCACTTTGGGGAACTAGCGGGCAAGTGCATTGACCTCCCGCCATCTCGGACAGTTGCTCTCATGACCGTTGACCATCCCTACCGCTTGCATGAAGGCGTAGGTGATGACCGGCCCGCAAAACTTGAAGCCTTTGGATTTGAGATCCCGGGCAAGGGATTCGCTTTCAGCCGACTGAACCGGGTGCTCCTTGTAGCATTTGATCGGTTCCACGATGGGGTTCCCATTTACGAAACCCCACAGGTAGTTGGAAAACGCTCCTGCACCCGCCTCCATGATCTTGAGATAACAACGCGCATTTCCGATGGTGGCCCGAATTTTTAATTCCGAGCGAATGATGGCCCGGTCTTGGAGCAAGCGCTTCACGTCTGCTTCACCATAATCAGCGATTTTCTCAGGGGAAAACTGATCGAATGCGGCGCGGAACGAGTCTCTCTTGTACAGAATGGTACGCCAGGAGAGACCGGCTTGGAAACCATCCAGCACAAGTTTCTCGAAGAGTTGCCGATCGTCATATTCGGGGACGCCCCATTCCTCGTCATGGTAGGCGCGGTAAATTGTGTCGTTCATGGGAGCCCATGAACATGGGGGAGTCGGTTTCATCCTGTTCGATCATTAAAGCCGCTCGGCGCTTGAGTCGAGTCAACCTGTCTTTTCCATTCCTGTTTGTTCTTACTATCTTCCTTGGTCTTGATTCCCTTCCGTGCTAGAAACCGACCCTTACCCAAGTCCCAAACCATAATCAACTTATTCCCCATGGCCGAGAACAGTTCATCCATCATCACCGCCCAGCAGCACATAATGCGCGAACAAAAGCGTTTTCCCGGTGCCTCCGGTGAGTTCTCTTTTCTTCTTTCAGGCATTACTCTGGCCACGAAAATGATTCAGGCTCAAGTGAGAAAGGCCGGGTTAACGGATGTTCTCGGGGAGCATGGAGAGATTAACGTCCAGGGAGAAATTCAACAAAAACTCGACGTCATTTCGAACGAAGCCTTGGTACACTGCTTGAGTTCGCGCGCGAGCATCGGTGTTCTGGCATCGGAGGAGAACGAGGAACCCATGCTTGTCCACAAAGGGTCGGACGAGGCGAAATACGCCGTGGTTTTCGACCCTTTGGACGGTTCATCCAATATCGACGTAAACGTAAGCGTGGGTACGACTTTTTCCATCTTGCGCAAGCCCGATGACGTCGCCATGGACAACCCCGAGCAATGGGTTTTGCAACCTGGTAGCAGACAGGTTGCTGCCGGATACGTCGTTTATGGATCATCGACCATCCTGGTCTACAGCGCCGGGAATGGAGTGCATGGCTTTACCTTGGATCCTGCGGTCGGAGCCTACTTCCTGAGTCATCCGAACATGACCATGCCGGATCAGGGAAAATATTATTCCGTCAACGAAGCTTATCGCGACGGTTTTCCAGCTAGGTATGGAGATTATATCGACCGCTTGCGTTCGGGGGTTCTGGGCCGAAAGTACGCCTCCCGTTACATCGGATCCATGGTTGCGGATTTTCACAGGACACTGCTCAAGGGCGGGGTCTTTCTTTACCCGCCTACCGAAGACAACAAGGAAGGAAAGCTTCGTCTGCTTTACGAAGCCAACCCGGTTGCATTCCTAGCCGAGCAGGCAGGCGGAACGGCAATCGATGGGAAAAAAAGAATTCTCGATATCGAGCCCACCAGCATTCACCAAAGAACGCCTTTGATCGTGGGCAGCCGTGTTGAACTGGCCGATTTCGAAAGCTTTGTCGAAAGTAACTAAGTTTCTTTTGTCCCTTTTGCCAATCGCTTAGGCAATCTATTGAGGATGTTGGTTCGACAAAAGGGTATGCGTGTCTTGAGAAAGACGCTTTCGGCATGGTTTTTTTCATTTGCAGGTATGGTCGTTTCTTTTGCCGACGTTCCTTCTTCCACTGATAAAACGGCATCTCTTCTTCTCCGACAGGTCGAACATGCTCCCGTCCTTGATGGAAACCTGAGCGATCCCTGCTGGATGAGTGCGCCAGTTGCCAAGGACTTTGTCCAGCGGCAACCGAACGAGGGGCAACCGGTAACGGAAAAGACCGAGGTTCGCGTATGCCGGGATGACCGAACTTTGTTCATTGGGGTCCGGTGCTTCGATTCTCAGCCCCGGGACATTGCGGCCAAAGTCATGCAACGGGATGCGACGGTGAAGGGTGACGATTATTTTTATGTTCTCCTGGATCCTTATCGACGAGGGCGCGAAGGGTATTATTTCCGATCCAATCCAAATGGGGCCAAGGGGGAGGGTTTGATCAATTCGGATATCAGCAAGCCCAACATGGACTGGGACGTGATCTGGGAAGTCAAAGCCCAAATCGATGATCTGGGATGGACGGCGGAATTCGCCATTCCTTTCAGGAGCATACCCTTTGACGCCCAAGCAGGTTCATGGGGCATTGATTTCGGAAGGTGGCAGGCACGGAATCAGGAGCGTTCCAGGTGGATTGGCTTTGCCCGTGAGAGGCAATGGTTTTCCATTGAAGAGACCGGGTCGGTCGAGGGCATGGAAAACCTGAAGACGGGAAAAGGCATTGATTTCAAACCCTTCGCCTCCACCAAGTTCGTTTCATCCGGCGGCACCGATGATTTTGATTTCGAAAGTGGCTTCGATCTGTTTTATCAGTGGACGCCCAGTCTAGCCGCGACCCTTACCCTCAATACCGACTTTGCGGAGACCGAGACCGATCAAAGGCGCGTAAACCTTACCCGCTTCCCCCTGTTTTTTCCCGAGAAGAGGGATTTCTTTCTCAAGGGCGCCGATCAGTTTTCGTTCGGGCCGGTGAAGGCTCCCCGAGCCTTTCATTCCCGTACCATCGGACTTTCCGATGATGGGCAAATGATCGACCTGGAAGGCGGCTTGAAAATCAGTGGCCGACAGGGTCCCCTGGGGATCGGTATGCTGGGCATGAAGCTCGATGATGCCGATATCGGAGACGGGGACGTATACGTCGGCCGGTTTACTTACGATCTCCTTGAGGAATCGAAGGTCGGGTCGGTTTTCACGGACGGAGATCCGCAAGCGGACGTCGAGAACCGGTTGGTCGGTGCTGATCTCGATCTGAGGAGCAGCGACTGGTGGGACGGGAAAAGCGTATCCTTGCATAGTTTCGTCATGTCCACGAAGGACGGAGTCGAGGGGACGGACGAAACCTTTGGCAGTTGGTTTTCCTTTCCCAATTATCCTTGGCGCATGGGCGCTCACTGGCTCCATACGGGTGACGACTTTGAACCGGCCCTCGGTTTCGTGCGCAGGAGGGGAAGGCGCTCGGCTTCTTTTCATTCGTCCTACTCCTTCAAGTTGGAGAATCATCCTGTCATAGACGACCTTACTGTGGCCGCCGCCTATTCCCGTTACGATCTTCTGGACGGCGGATTGGATACCGAAGGGGTAAACCTCAAGCTCATTGAGATCAGGACGCATGAGGGCGACCGTTGCGATTTCTCGATCGAGTTTGAGCGCGAGATCCTGACGGCCCCCTTTGAGATTGTGGACGGCATCGAGGTCGCCGTCGGGGACTACCGGCAAGTTGAATTCGAATTCGAATGGTCCAGTAGCGCAAAGCGACCGTTTTTCATGGAAATGGAAATTGAGTACGGAGATTATTATCTCGGAGATGCCCTCAAGCTGGAAAGCCGGATTTTTTACCGCCCGAGCCGGTTTGTTCAATACCAGCTCGGAGGGGATTTGACTGATGCCGATATGCCGGTGGGCAATTTTGAGGCCTGGACCGGTTTTCTAGGCCTGCGCATAACCCCCAGCACCAAACTGTCCTTCAACAGTTTGACCCAATATGACAATCTTTCCAAGCGCATGGGCTTGAACAACCGCATCCGCTATATCATTCGACCGGGAAGTGACGTATACCTGGTTTTCAACAAGGGGTTTGATCGTGAGGAAGGCAGATTCAAGAGTTTTCGCACCGAGTCCATAGCCAAGCTAGGCTGGACTTTCCAATTCTAGTCTTTTTTTTCAGGATCCGCCTCAACTGCCGGATTTGGAAGGCTCGTCTCTTTTCGGAGTGCCTCGTTCACCATTTGCTGAGCGGTGTGGAGCTGACGCTGAAAGATGACGAATGATTCGTTGGCACTGAGTTCCTCGGCGATCAATTTCTTGGTCGTTTCCCTTCTGATTTCATGGAGTTGCTTTGCGATTTCAACGGTTCTTTCCGAACTGGCCCCCTCCACTAATTCGGAAGTGATGGCTTCAACCTTGGCAAAGAATTCGTCCAGGCTTTCCTTCAATCGCATGAGATAAATTTGCCTGATCGTTGTCCCTACTCCCCAAGCTACTGCGAGAATGGACAAAACCAGGGCGATGGTCTCCGCCCATTTCTGGATGAAATTTGGTTCATCCCTGTCGTAATGAAGCCGAGCCCCTTCGTGAATGGGAAACTGGAGATGGTGCGAGTCTTGCGGGTAGCCCATTTGGACAAGAAGGGGTTGAGAACGAACAAGGGCCGCTTGGTTCTCGTGCAGGAAACGGGTTAGCTCGAAGATATCCTGATCGGCCAGGTCATCGCGACATGCCAAGAGCACCTTGGTCCCGATGGTGGGCAACGATTCCGCTGGCTGTCCCTCCCCGGGTTTGGTCGGGTAAGCCCCTGCCGGCATGGTGGAAGGCTGAACGAAGGGGTAAGAGTACTTGATGCTTTCGAAAAGGTCTTTGCCCAAGTCAAGCAAAGCGAAGTTACCATCCGCCAGAAATTCGCCAATCGTTGCATTCCCAATTCCAGTGACGATGCAAACACCATCAGCCTGTTCTTCCCTAAGGGCCTTGAGCCCGGATTCAAGACTTTCCCGTCTCAAGGTTACTTCATCCTCCCGAAGCCCCACTTGGCGAAGTGTTGCAAGAGCCAGGCCTTCGGTCCCCCCCCCGGCCGGGCCGATAGAAAGAATACCTTTGGAAAGTTGAGCGACGGAGGTTGTTTCCTTCCGCACGATTAGGTGCAGCGTTTCTTCGTAAAGAGTGGCGACCAAACGAACCTTCTCGTTTCCCTCGACATCGTTCTGGACGAGGCAAAGGTCGCTGCTTCCACTAGTTAGGCGATCCAAGTTCTGCTTGCTTCCCGAGCTCTGCTCGACACGAACCGTCCATCCCTCGCGTTTCCCCAGGTTTTCGGCCAAGGCTTGGGCGACATCGTCGTACCTCCCTCCTGTTTCACCCCCTGACACAACCCAATTTTTCTTGGGGGCCGTTGTCGTCAGGAAGTATATGCAGGCAACGATAAGCAGTGAGAGTATCGATGCGAGGCTGGCAATTCTGACTAGTTTCATGAAACGTGTGATAAACGCATGGGAAGATTGACCTAATCTTCACCTTTTTCTTGCTGGGACAAAGCAAACCTTCTTACCCGAATTTCGTAAAGAGCCAATTTTGGGTTCTGAATCCGTTTAATTGTCGTATTTTAAAATGGAGCTGCACCTATGCTGTCGGTTGACTTTGGTTTTGTTAGCTTTTTACTGACTGTACGACCTTTATGCCCAAGTTCATCCATTCGATTCTACTTTTTATCGCCTGTGTAAGCGGTGCATACGGAAACATTGATTTCAATAGCCAGATCAAGTCTCTCCTCTCCAACCGGTGCATTGCCTGCCATGGACCGGACGAGGAACACCGTGAAGCCGGGTTGCGAATTGACACTTTCGAAGGCGCGACCCGCGATTTGGACGGATATTCCGCCATCGTTCCGGGCAACCCCGAAGACAGCGAAATTCTCTTCCGGGTCACCTTGCCCAAGGGTGATGAGGAAAGGATGCCACCCAAGGGGAAAGGCGAACCTTTGAGCAAAGAAGAGGTTGCCTTGCTTACCGAGTGGATCAAGCAGGGAGCCGAGTACGACAAGCACTGGTCTTACAAGCAAACGGTTCGTCCGGAAGTCCCGGCTAACGTTCACCCCGTCGATCATTTCATCCGTAAGCGTTTGCAGGAAGAGGGTATCAAACCATCGACTAAGGCGGGCCGCAGAACCATCGCCCGTCGGGTATCCCTTGACCTGATCGGCTTGCCTCCCAAGCTTGATGAAGTCAATGCATTCGTCACCGACAAGGCTCCGAACGCCTATGATAAATTCGTGGACCGTTTGCTTGCCCGTCCTGAATTTGGGGAACACTGGGCGAGGATGTGGTTGGACTTGGCCCGTTACGCTGATTCGGCAGGCTATGCTGACGACCCCCCCCGCACGATTTGGGCCTATCGGGATTACGTAATCCGGGCTTTCAACAAGAACCTCCCTTTCGACCAATTTACCATCGAGCAATTGGCCGGAGATTTGTTACCCGAGCCTACCGAGGATCAACTGGTGGCCACCGCCTTTCACCGTAACACCCAAACCAACAACGAGGGCGGGACCAATGACGAGGAATTCCGCAACGTCGCGGTGGTCGATCGCGTGAACACCACCTTTGCCACTTGGATGGGCACGACCATGGCTTGCGCCAACTGTCATACCCACAAGTACGATCCCATTACGCACGAGGAATACTTCAAGGTCTTTGATATTCTCAATCAGACCGAAGATTCTGACAAGCGGGACGAGCGCCCTTTCCTGCAAGTCAAAGACGCATCGTCCGAACAAAGAAGAGCTCCCTTGCGTAAGCAGATCGAGGAACTGAAAGCCAAGATCAAGGAGAAGAAGCCCGTTGTTGCGAAAAATGCTCTTCCTGTCCGCAAGGGTCCCCTCAAGGCCCGGTATGTCCGGATCGTTAACCCGGACAAGCAAAGTTATCTTCATTTGGCCGAGGTGGAGGTTTACCAAGGAGGCAAAAACCTTGCCCGGGCGGGCAAGGCCACGCAAATAAGCACGGGTTACAACGGACCTGCCAAACTTGCCATCGATGGGAATACCAATGGGGACTATTTCGTCAGCAAATCTGTTACTCACACGGCGAAGGCGGACGGACCTTGGCTGGAAATAGATCTTGGTTCCGAGCAGGCGATCGACCGGATTCTTGTCTTCAACCGTACGGACGGTGCGGCCGGAAGCCGCCTTAAGCAGTTCTGGGCTGTTACTTACGATTCCAAGCGTAAACCAGTCTGGGCTCACTTGAGCAAGAAAACCCCCAATCCAAAGTGGGAAGGGAAGCTGCCGAAAACGCACGAGGCACTTTCGAAAGGGGACAAGGACTTCCTCGCATCATACCTCAAGATCGATCAACCTTCTCCCGGGGACGAACTAACGAAGAAGCTCAAAGACTTGGAGAAGAAACTTGCGGGAATCAAAGGACCGACCGTCCCGATCTTTCGCGAGTTGGCCGAGGCCAAGCGTCGTAAAACCCACATTCATCTTCGCGGGTCCTACCTGAACCGGGGAGACCAAGTCGAGGCAGGTTTCCCGAAGTCACTCTTCCGTGCGCCCGAAGGCGTTGGAAAGCCTACCCGTCTGGATTTGGCCAAGTGGCTGGTGGATGAGAAAAACCCATTGACCAGCCGCGTATCCGTCAACCGGTTTTGGGAAAAAATCTTTGGTATCGGTCTAGTCGCGACGAGTGAGGAATTCGGGTCGCAAGGCGAGTTGCCGTCACATCCCGAATTGCTCGATTGGCTGGCCACGGAGTTCGTTCGTACCGGATGGGACGTCAAGGCTTTCATCAAGTTGTTGGTCACCTCGGAAACTTACCTCCAAAATTCGCACGTTACGGATGAAATGGCTGCCCGTGATCCGGTAAACCGTTTTCTTGCCCGTGGGCCACGCATACGCCTTTCCGCTGAAATGGTGCGTGACCAAGCCCTCTCCGTTTCCGGTTTGCTCAGTTCCAAGATGTATGGTCCGCCCGTCCGTCCACCTCAACCGAACATGGGCCTTCGGGCCGCCTTCGGGGGAGGAATCGATTGGAAGACGAGTGCCGGGGAAGATCGCTACCGCCGAGGTCTTTATACCACTTGGCGAAGGTCCAACCCCTATCCTTCAATGGCGACTTTTGACGCCCCGAACCGGGAAGTCTGTACGGTCCGCAGGGATCGTACGAATACGCCCCTTCAAGCCCTTGTCACCATGAACGATCCGGTTTACGTAGAAGCTGCTCAATCCTTGGCCCGCAAAATGATCAGTAGTGGAGAAACCACGCCCGACCGGTTGAAGTCTGGGTTCGAAACCTGCCTTTCCCGTCCGCCAACCAAGCAAGAGCTTGATCGTCTGGTCAAACTTTTCGAACAGGTTCGTATCCGTTACGCCGAAGACGCGGAACTTGCCAAAAAGATGGCCACCAATCCGATCGGACCGGTTCCCAAGGATGCCGACTTGACCGACTTGGCTGCTCTCACCGTTGCCGGTAACGTTATGCTCAACCTTGACGAAATGTTGATGAAGCGATGACCTCCCTTTAACCGACCACTGCCATGAATCCATTTCTTGAGAAAATCCAACATAATACTCGCCGACACTTTTTGAGAAGTTGCGGGATGGGCTTGGGGGCGGGTGCCTTGGCCCAGATGCTTTCTCCCGAGGCGTTCGCTCTCGATGCTCCGAAGAATCCGTTGTTGCCCCGCAAGTCTCATTTTTCCTCCAAGGCCAAGCGTGTCATTTACATTCACCTGACCGGTTCTCCACCCCACTTGGACATGTGGGATTACAAGCCCGAATTGGTAAAGCGGACCGATCAGGATTGTCCGGATGAGTTCGTCAAGGGGAAGATGTTCGCTTTCACCTCGGGCACCCCCAAGCTCATGGGTACGCCCCGGACTTTCAAGCAATATGGAAAATCCGGGATGTGGATGTCGGATGCCATTCCGAACTTTCATGAGCATGCCGATGATTTTTGCGTGATCAAGTCGATGCATACCGATCAGTTCAACCATGCCCCTGCCGAATTGTTCGGGCATACCGGTTTTCCCCAACCTGGCCGCCCCTCTTTCGGAGCCTGGACGACCTACGGGCTCGGTTCCGAAAACCAGGATCTTCCCGGTTACGTCGTACTCATTTCCAGTGGGACTCAGCCCAACGGTGGCAAGAACTCCTTCAGCGCCGGGTTCATTCCGTCCGTTTATCAAGGGGTGCAATGCCGATCGAAGGGCGATCCAGTGCTCTACGTCTCGGACCCTCCCGGAATGGATCGTGGCTTGAGACGGGCTAGTTTGGATGCCTTGCGCGACCTCAATCAAAAGGCATCCGAAAAATTCGCCCATCCCGAGACTCTCACCCGGATTGCCCAATACGAATTGGCCTACCGGATGCAGACTTCCGTCCCTGACGTGATGGATATTTCCAAGGAATCGAAAAAGACCCTCGAGGCTTATGGGGCTCAGGTCGGAGGGGCCAGCCTTGGCAACAATTGCCTCCTTGCCCGCCGGTTGGCCGAAAAGGGCGTACGCTTCGTTCAACTTTTTGATTGGGGTTGGGACTTTCACGGGACCAATCCCAAGGAGGATATCCGGGATGGTTTGACCAAGAAATGCGCGACCATGGACAAACCCATCTCCGCCTTGATCAAGGATCTCAAGGAGCGTGGCCTTTTTGATGAGACACTCATTGTTATCGGAGGTGAATTCGGAAGGACTCCCTTCCGGGAGGGAAGAACGTCCCGAGGCAAGGTTCTTGGGCGCGATCATTTTCCCGATTGCTATACCATGGTCATGGCAGGGGGCGGAGTAAAGGGCGGGCACGTTCACGGAGATTCCGATGAACTCGGTTTCGGCGTGGCTCACGACCCCGTCCACGTTCATGACCTGCAGGCCACCTGGATGCACCTGCTTGGATTCGATCACGAGCAACTGACCTACCGTTTTCAGGGACGCGACTACCGCCTGACCGACGTCCACGGACACGTGGTCAAGGATTTGATCGCCTGACCATTTTTCAGCCGCGAAGGTTTCTTGGTACTTCGGTTGCTGTCATGATCTGATTTTCGACAACTATGTGTTGAGCCTTGAATCATCGAAGGCTTGCGGACAAATTAAGGGAAAAAAGAAAATGCTCGTTACTTTTCACAGAGGTTCCTTTGGTAAGATTCTTTGGATCTTTGCGGGTATGGTTTTGGGGTGTCACTTGTTTGCCGAGAAGCCTCCTCATCGGGAAATTGACAAATTGGTCAAGTCTAGGGCCGGGGACGTTTCCTTTGCCAAAGTTGCCGATGATGCCACCTTCCTCAGGAGAGTATCGCTCGATTTGACGGGCAATATCCCTACCGCCGATGAGGTGGTTGCTTTCCTCAAGAACAAGTCCGTTGACAAGCGATCGGATCTGATCGAGCGGTTTTTGAAGGGCGATGAATTTGCCAACTACTGGGCCGAACGGCTCAGTGTCATGCTCCTTGAGCGCCTGGATTTGGGAAAGGTACCCCAAGAAGAATGGGAAGTTTTCCTTCGGGAGTCGTTGGGGGGGAAACCGAAGTGGGACGACATGGTTCGGCAAATGATCGAGGCCAAGGGGGAGGGTTTTTCCCGCCCCGCGATGAAGTTCCTTGGCAAGGCTGATCACCACCTAATGACCGAAAACGTGGCCCGTCTACTCTTGGGCATGGATCTGACCTGCGCGAAATGTCACGATCACCCTTCGGTCAAGGAATGGAAACAGCGTCATTACTGGGGGCTGTTTGCCTACCTGAATCAAACCAAGCAGGCTACCCGCAAAACGGAGGATAAAACCTATCTCGTAGAGAGTTTGGCGACCAAGAAAGTTGAATTCGAATCGGTTTTCGATCTGGAGAAAATGACTACGGGCCCTCAATTGCCCGGAGGCGGTGAAGTTGAAATTCCTCAGTTCGTGAAAGGAGACGAATTCGAAAAAGAAGCGGAGGATGGCTTGCCGGCCGTGCCCAAGTTTCGACCCCGCGAACTTTTGGCAAACGATCTGACTGCAAAGGAATACGATCTTTTCGCGCGCAACAGCGCCAACCGCATTTGGTTTCTGGTTATGGGACGAGGACTGTCCCATCCTTTGGACGAAATGCATTCAAAGAACCCGCCCTCGCATCCGGATTTGCTTGCCTTGCTCGCTCGTGAATTCGCACGCCATGGCTTCGATCTCAAGTGGTTGATTCGGGAAATCATGCTCAGTGAGACTTACCAACGAAGCAGCCGCTTGCCCAAAGGCGTGGCCAAGGTCGAGCCAACTTCCTACCGGGTGGTCACCCCCAAGGGTTTGACACCCGAGCAGTTGTTGCGTGCCGTCTTGCGGTCCACCGGAAACGTTGGAGAAATCAAGCCGACGGACACCGATCCCGAAGCTGAAAAATTCGATCGCAAGGGATATTTCACGGGAAGCCATGACGAACTGCCTTCTTCCCTCGATGACATGAAGGCAATTTTCGTGCAGACCTTCGGTGAGCCCCCGGGTCAAGCCGAGGTCGATTTCAGTCCAGGCGTAAACAAGTCGCTCTTTCTTATGAACGACCGGCTGATCCAGCATTGGTTGAAGCCCCGATCGGGTAACTTGGTCGATCGCCTTGGCAACCTGAACAAGGACTCGGAAGTCGTGCGGGAACTCTACCTTTGCGTACTTTCCCGACTGCCCGAGGAAGAGGAACGGGATTGGGTTTCAGATTATTTGTCGGATAATGCTCACAGGAAGAAGGGTGCCTTGGGCGATTTGGTCTGGGCCTTGTTGAACTCCGCCGAATTCAGGTTCAATCACTGATGAGTTCAGAAAAACGAAATTTCTCCTGTGGCCAGGCAATCCATGCCATGACCAGGCGTCGCATGCTTGGATCGTTGGGTGGATTGGCGGGGTTTGGGAGCCTCCTTCATCCGTCCATTGCCAAGCAGATCAAGGAAAGAAAAAAGCAAGTGTGCCTCATCTGGCTGGATGGTGGAATCAGTCAGTACGAAAGTTGGCATCCATTGCCCGACAGCAAATTTGCCGGTCCGTTCAGAAGTATCAAGACGAGCATACCCGGTGTCCATTTTAGCGAACTGATGTCCCACAGCGCGAAGATTGCCCATAAGATATCCGTTATCCGAACCATGTCGACCAAGGATCCGAATCATTCCACGGGCGTGCCCCGTATGCAAAGAGGAGATCCCTTGGATCGTGGCGTGGATTATCCCTACCTTGGTTCGGCTGTGGCCAAGTTGATGGGTCCTGCCGATCCGGAGTTGCCTCCCTACGTATGGATCAAGCCGGGCAACGGAGGGTTCATTCATCGGGAGGCCGGATTCCTTGACGCCCGGTACGGCGCCTTGGCTTTGGGAGATGGTCGACCGCCTGTTCACATCCATCGGCCGAAAGGAGTGTCTTCCGAACTGGATGCTGCCCGCAATGCCCTGCGTCAAAAGGCCAACGAGCGATTCAAGGCCTACCGCAACCTTTCCGACGTCGATGCTTACGAGACGAGCTACGATATGGCCCGTCAGTTGATGGCCCGCAAGGAGATTTTTGACGATGAAAAGCTCGATCCCAGGGATCGCGAACGGTATGGGCAACACCCCTTGGGCAGGCATGTCCTGCAGGCTCGCCAGTTGCTCGAGGCGGTTGTTCGTTTCGTGAAGGTCAACAGTTACCACTGGGAT
>JABGWD010000149.1 GCA_018645725.1 Opitutia bacterium | reverse complement strand
TTGAAATCATTCGCCGAAAGCTTAACTGACTTCCACTCGTTCTTTCCCGGCAAGGCAACCTCGGTCGCGAAGGCATCGATCCCCACCGTCATCTTGTTCGCCATTTGGGCACGAACCTCAAAGCAAAGCTTGGCGGCATCCGGAGCAACCCAAGTCGAGTCATAAAGCTTGTGCGTCCTGATTCCCCACTTCTCGACCTTGTAGCTGAACCACTCCTTTTTCCAATCGCCCTTGAAATCCTCGATCCGCAACCTTGGCTTGAGGGTGGGAACGATCCCCGCTTTTTTCAATTCGGCAACCGAAACGGTTTTCATCAGGGAGGACAAGTTGAAGGAATTCGCGGTGTATGATCCATAGTAGTAACCTGCTCCGGAAATGGGCTTCTCGAGCTTGTAACGAACGTTTGCGTAGACCCAGATCGGTTTGTCCACGGAAGGAAGATGAATATGGGCCGCGGACTTGCCCTTGCCCACCGGAATCGGAGCGTGATGCCAAAAACGGTTCTTGGTGTTCGTCATATCATTTTTTTCACCATCCATTTGGCCGTGCTGGGTGTAAAAGACGTCGACAAACTCCACCTCCTTGGATTCATCCATCGAAACCGTGACCACGGGAGGCTTTCCTTTTTTCAAAATGAGGTTGAGCTCGGGAGTCTTGGGCGTGACATACTTTCCCTTCAGGTGCTGATCGAACCAGACTTGGGTCGCAACCTCGTAAGGAGGCGTATCCTGATGATTTCCGTGCGGGGAACAAGTCACCCGCCAGTCCTTGGCCTGAATTTCCCGCACGGAGGTTTCCAAATCGTCGATCCGGCCATGGAAGTCGTTTGAGGGACTCAGGAAAATGATCGGACAAGTGATTTTTTTCAGGCTCGGCGGATCGCTCACCGTTTTCAAGTGAAGAGGATATTTTGAATAACGGTCACTGATCCCTCCACAGGACGGGGCCGCCGCCTTGACGCGCTTGTCCGAACCGGCCGTAAGAACGGTCAGTTTCCCGCCCATGGAATGCCCGTACACCCCGAGCTTGGAACCATCGACTTCCGGTTGCCTCTCCAAAAAGGTCAGTCCGCGACGGGCTCCGAGGGCGGCAAGAAACCATGAATTGTTCCGTGGGGACTCCCCCGGATCAAGAGTCCACTCGGCAACCGGGATGGAAGGAAAAGCATCTTTGCCGTTTCTGCTCGGAGCGTGATATGCGTCCAAGGCTCCCCAATCGGTGGTTAGCTTGTACTTCGGGTCATCCGTCTTTCCGTCCCAGAAAAGCTTCACCTCATCCGGCCTCACCGCATAGCCGGGAGCGGAAATCCGGCCCGCCCAGGAAATGGAAATCGATGCATACCCGCGCTGGGCATTAGTCAGAGGAGCCCGGTAGTCGGCGTACTGCCCTCCCCCGTGAATTTGGAGAAGCCCGGGCAAATTCTTCGCCCCCTTCGGGTATCCGTATACGGCCGCCATCATCGCCTTTTTCCCCTTGAATATTCCGATCCGGTAGCGCAAAACCTTGAGAACCACTCCCTCTTCTTCCCATTCTTTTAATACCTCCACCTCCAAAGGCTCGGCACGCGGATCGAAGCCCATCCACATATCCTCATGTGATTGCGGAGCTTTCCCCTCCTTGATCGGAGGAAGCGTTTCGGTGGCAAACGAGGGGCTTTGCCAACAAACAAGAACAAGCAAGGCGAATATACGGGAACACGATTTCATTTCGAAAATTCGGAACGGGGAGGATAAAAAAGAGAAAACAAGCTCAACCCATGATTACCTTGATGCGGTCGGGAAAAGGATTGCCAAAGTAACTGATGACGTAGTTTTCGACGATTTTGATAAAATGCGAGTCCACCACCGAGCCCTTTGGGGCAACCAAAGAACCGTTGGGGAGCCTCAGGTCGCTCAAGATTCTCATGCCCGCCTTGAGATGATCGATGGAAATCTCTTCGACTTCGGGGCAGACGCTGGAATAATCGCGGATTTTCTTGAGGGCATCGAGGGCTCCCGGCAAATAAATCGCTTTGTCCTTATCGAGGATCTCAAAAATGTCCGTCCTTGAGTATCCATCGCTTGCATAATGATCATAATGCTGGGACAAGCGGATCACCGAAGCCAATTTGGCCGAATCGTCCTTGGCCGATTCCGGTTCCACATAGTCTTTGCCGATCAAGTAAATGATCGGGGTTATTTCCTCCAGCCTCGGAATGCCCTTGAGGATTTCCTTGGCAAAATTGGGAAAGACCTCGACCACGTCCATGATCTCATCAGGCACTTTCTCATTATTGTAGAGTTTTTCCTGAATTTCGTCGGGCAAGGTCAAATAACCCAGGTATGAAAAAGTCGAAGCTAACTCCAGATGCCAGTCATTGGACAACTTGAGTTCATTGGCCAACTCGAAAGCCAATTTTTTGACCCGCTGCGAACGGCCGAAGAACAAAGGCTTCGAGGCGGCCAAAATCGAAGTGATCGCACGAACGGCCCCGTTCATGGTCTGCTCGAGCATATCCTTCTCCGCCCGGACGGTACGGTATTGCTTGAGTGCCTGGTTTAAGTTCTCCTCCAAATCCTCCGTCGGGCAAGGCTTGCCGATCAAACGGAAGATCGCCCCCATGCGGACGGCATCCGAGACCTCGTTGAAATTGGCCCCGCCCGTCAGGAGCATGGTAACCGCATCCTTGTCCTTGGCGCGCACCTGTTGGAGAAACTCCACCCCGTCCATCCCCGGCATATTGAAGTCCGAAACCACCACGGCAAAAGGACCCTCGCTCTCGATCAAAGCAAGACCTTCGGCCCCCGAGGTAGCGGTACGGATATCGTAATTGCGTCCGATCGTCAGCTCGATCCCTTTCAGGACCATCTCCTCGTCATCGACAAAGAGAATTTTCGCACTATGGTTTTCGGAAGTCATATGATAGGCAGGGGGGATGTTGTGGGCAAAGATCGGCTTGGGGGAAAGCCTAAATTCAAAAGCTAGAACAATTGAACGGTCACAACAAACATAAACATCGTTTTTGAGCAATAAACACCGACCCGACCCCAGAGCAAACTTTACCAATCAATCCAGCGCGGCATGACTTTCCAAAAAATCGTCAAGATCCTCGATCATGATGGAAGGATCGACGCTCAATCCCCGGCCTTGAAGAAGGTACCCGCTATTCCGTAGGCAAGGGTTCGCTTCTTGATGAGGGCATGTCCGCCAATCGAGTAACTACTGAAGAACACCCTGTTTTCTCTTTGCACTGCGAGGGATACCACGGCTCCCCCGAATCCATGTTCATCGACGTACCATTCGCGAAAGTCGCTTTCGTCAGGATTGCTGACCGCCAAGGCAACAAGTCCCCCCGCAAGGAGAATGAGTATGATCACTAATTTCTTCATTTTGTTTTTTATTCGGACGTAATCGTGAAAAGGGCAAAGGCCGAGTCAGACTGAAGGGCATTGGATTCGTCGCTCATGAGATTCAAACAATAAAACATTAAAATTCTTTATCAATACGCAAACTTCAAGCGCAAGGGAGCCCAAGCCAAAGAACCATCGGGGACAACTGAACCGACTGGACTTTCACTCTTTCCCAAACCAACTCCGTCAACTAAGGTTCGTCTTATGAAAAATCATGCGCTGGGGCTTTGCCTCCTTCTTCTCCCCTTTTTCTCAGCTT
>JABGWD010000148.1 GCA_018645725.1 Opitutia bacterium | reverse complement strand
CTTTCAGCGTTCCGGGCGGTGCGGTATCCGGGATAACCAAAGTCGCCGACGGCAACTACACTTTCACCCTTACCCCCACCACGCCCGGTAACGATGTCACCATCTCGATGGCCAGCGGTGTCAAAGACGTGGAAAACAATGACTTGTCCGGCGGTTCTTTCACTGTCCGCTTCGGAGTTGGGGGGCTTTACCGACCCGACGTATTGATTGGTTACTGGAACTTTGACGATGTATCCGGCAACAAGGCCCAAAATTCGGGTACTGCAGGCCCCTTGAAGGTAGGTACTCTTTACAATGGAGCCTCTTTCAACACCTCGGACAAGAAATTCGGAGCCTCCTCCCTTCGCATGAACGACGGACAGCAGAATTCCCGGGTGCTCGTGGCTGACCCACTCGATTTGGGTGGAACCTTGTACGCGGCGACTTTCACGGTTTCCACTTGGTTCAAGGAAATTTATCCGAGCGGGCGTTGGCGTACCTTGTCCCGTGGTTCAAGCCGTGATCACCATGTCATTATCAAAGATAATTCGGACAGGGTCGGAGTGTACAACAATTCAAACGGTGCTTATCGTCCGACTGCATCCTTCGATTTGACCCCGGCCTCCACTTCCGGAGCCTGGCACCACTTTGTGTACGCCAGTACGGGCGGAGTAACCAAGTTTTATTATGATTCCGTTTACATGGGTTCGGCCGATCGGGATACCGGAAACAATATCTACTCGATCGGCAACTATCAGGGAGGCGGTCAGCGGTTCTCGAAATTTCTCGACGATTTTCGCGTTTATTCGATTGGTATGGACGAAGCAGACGTGAAAATTCTCTACAACGGTGGAAACGGGGATATCGGGCCCGAAGCCAGTTTGGCCTCCGCACCCGTCATCAGCTCGGCCAATAGCGTGAGCCTCACCCTTGATTTCAAACGGGACGGCTCGAACGTTGCGGTGACGGGTTTGACCGCCGGTGACTTTCAAGTGACCAACGGCACGGTTACCGGACTTACTGCCGGAAGCACGGGTCGTTACACTTTAACCCTCAACGCTTCCACCCTTCGCGGGGCGACCGTTCTTACCTTGCCGACTGGTTCCGCCTATGATGCTCAAGCCCGTGGCAATGCCAAACTCGAGCACACCGTTGATTTCGTCGAACCCATCACCCGTTACGCCGATCTCGAGGGTTGGTGGAAGTTCGACGGTAACCTCAACGACTTGAGTGGAAACGCCCGTAACGGTACCCATGCCAATACCACGGATTACGAAAACCTCACGGCAACGGGGAAGTTTGGAAACGCTCTTTATCTCGACGGCACGAACGAACACGTCAACGTGACTGGTTACAAAGGCATCACCGGTTCCGCCGCCCGTACCATGACCGCATGGATCAAGACTTCCAAGTCCGATGCCGCCATCATGAATTGGGGGCAGAATGCCGCACTTAAAAAATGGACTTTCCGTACTCAAACAGACAATGGTTTTCCCGGTTCCATCCGGGTTGAGATAAACGGCGGATCCCGGGTTGGCGATGTGGGTGCGGATGACGATGCTTGGCATCACGTGGCGGCTGTCTTGAGCGGAACCAACCTTAATTCACTGACTTTTTACTTGGACGGTCAGCCCTTGGGCAATTCCTACACGGGGGGCGGAGGCAACACCATCAATACGGCATCGAGTCAGGATTTGCGCTTTGGCGCAGATCACTCCAGCCGTTATTTCAAGGGGTTGATTGATGATGCCCGTCTTTATTCGGTCGCTCTTTCCGCTGCCGAAATCCTCAGTGTTTATGGGAACGGTCTGGGTGACTTCGGATACGCAGGCCCCATCATTACCGGTCCGGTCAGTGTGGCGGGCACTTCCGGCAATTACCAAATCGATTTCAAATTGGGTAATTCTGCCGAAAACGTAACCGGTTTTTCCGCATCCGACATCTCGGTTCCCGGAGCCTCGGTCTCGGCTTTTAATGCGGTTTCGGCCAGCAAGTATACCTTCAAGGTAACACCTCAAGCCGTTCCATCCACGGTTATCATAGGGGTTGCTACGGGTGCCGCAAACATATCAAACGGCCGGCCTACCATCGCAAACAATTTCCAAGTCGACTTCACCAGCGGCCCCAAAACCCGTGATTTGGTCGCTTGGTGGAAAATGGACGAAGGCAACGGGACCACGACTTCTTCCGGTCTTGCTCCGGACCCCGCGTGGTCACCCACGAGTTTGAGCGGCCTAGCCCTTTGGCTGGACGCAGCGGATGCCAGTACTATCACGGGAACTTCCGTTTCCGCTTGGGCGGACAAGAGCGGAGCGGGGGGCAGTCTTACCCAAGGCACTGGGGGTAACCGCCCGACGAGTGGTTCGCGCAGTTTGAACGGGAAGAACGTAATCGATTTCGCGTCCAACCATTGGCTTAAAACGAACTCACTTGACTTCGGTACCGGTGCCCCGGCCATGCAAGTGGTCTCGGTGATCGTTCCTGACAGTTATAGCTCGGGGTCTCACGCCTACGGTTATTCATCTGGGAACCCCACCGGTAGTCAGCAGTTCTCGATGTCCATGAAGGGTGGTCAAAACGAATTTACGGGCCGTCACGGAGACGGTTATACCGAGTCGAATATCATCTTTACAACAGGCAAGGGATATGTACTCAGTCATGCCTTGGATGCGGGCGCAACCTATGGTGATACACAACTTGTCATGAACGGTGAAAGCGGTGAGACTTATTCCAACTTGCCTACCAATCAGCTCCTTTACGATGCTGAAACCCCGATTTTCTCGGTTGGAGCGAGCGGAAACGGCACTAACAAGGGAGACCTTGCCATTGGGGAAGTGCTTGTTTTTAACCAAATGTTGAACGGTGCCGATCGTCGTAAGCTTGAGGGATACCTGTCTCACAAGTGGGGCTTGGCCAAGGACTTGGTCATCGGGCACGAGTACCGGGTTACGGATGGTACCCTCGTGGGGAACGCGGCATGGGCGGATGCAAAATTTGGTAAGGGAATTTACTTTGACGGCAATGACGATGGCTTGAGCTTTGCCGATTTGGACGAACTGGATGCGCCCCGGGAATTCGCCATCTCGATTTGGTTCAAGCGGGAAGCCGATGTGACCGGTCAGTCGACCAATCATGGGATCGACAACGTTCTCCTTTCTCAATGTAGTGCCGGATCAAACGACAACATCGAAATCGGCACCCAAGGGTCCAAGGTCGAGATTTATTTGGATTCAGGGAGTGGCAATGAAGATGCACGGGTCGAAGTGGAGGCGGGCATCCAGAACAACACATGGCACCATTTGGTTCTTACTTACAGTGGTGGTTTGGGTAACTTGGATTTGTTCGTCGACGGAGTCAAGAAGACGACCTGGACGCAATTCAGCGGACCGCTTGACAGTTCCGATGCTTCGCCCTTCAGCGTGGGTATTGCCCGTCCAGGAGACAACAATTGGGGTGAATTCAAGGGCTGGATGGATGATTTTCGCGTTTATGACTCCTACCTCGATCCATCCGAGGTTCAAGGACTCTATGAATTGGGTGGAGAAAGAGTCAGTCCTCACTTCATCGTCCAGTCGCAATCGGGCAAATACACCGAGAGCGTGAACCTTCAATTCCGTCTCGGCACGGGCCTGAGCCCAGTTGCGGTTACCAACTTCACCGAGTCCGACCTGAACGTGACCAATGGTCAGGTTCTCAATTTTACGAAAGTTGGCGATGGAAATTACACCTTCAAGGTACGCAGCAACCCTTGGCCCGGAGCTGTGACCGTTTCCCTCGCCGCCGATGCCGCGACTGATACCAGTTCCCTTGGCACGACACCTGGTTCCATGACGGTCAACTTCATTGACCAAAAAGTCACCCAGTATGAAAACCTGATTGCCCATTGGAGTTTTGACGAGGACAGTGGAAGCAAGATTTTCGATCTTGGTCCGAATGGATACGACATTCCCAAGATCGGGACACCCTCGCGTACTTCTTTAGGCAAGTTCGGGGGTGCGCTCAATTTCCCTTCCAATAACAAGCGGACTTATTTTCCCTTGGAGGCTCATCCCAAGGTGGAAGACTTGGAAACGTCCTTTTCCTTTTGGGTGAACGGGGCGAGTAACCTCAGGGGTAATAATTCGACTTTTCTTTATTCGAACGGTTTGGCGGGACGCATCATCAATATCCACCTTCCTTGGAGTAACAATCGGGTCTATTTCGACTTTGGAGTTGGGAATTCATATGATCGTATTGATACTCCCTTTACCGAAGCCGAACTGGAAGGAACTTGGGCTCATTGGGTATTCACTCACAACCGATCCACGGGGAAGATGAAAATGTTCCGTAACGGGGTCCTGAAAACAAATGCGAACGGCAAGACGATGGCTTTGGGTTCTCCCACGGCATGGGGCCTTTGGGGCGCCAAT
>JABGWD010000147.1 GCA_018645725.1 Opitutia bacterium | reverse complement strand
TCTACGAACGGAAGAGTGACGGGCTATTGTGTACTAGAAGCGTAAATATACCATAAGTCAAATTCCCTTGTCGGGTTTTTGTGACGTGACTCAGGGGATGATCCGCCAAGTCAAGTGCGGTCCGTTAGACTGGTGGGAATGCAGTTTTGCCCGTTAAACAAGTGAAGATGCCAAATTCACCGCCGCTTTCAAGCTGCTTGCATCGGCCTTGCCTTGCCATGCGATGTCCAAAGCGGTTCCATGGTCGACCGAGGTTCGTACGATGGGTAGACCAAGAGTCACGTTGACCGCTTCGTCAAAGGCAAGAGCTTTAACCGGGATGAGAGCCTGGTCATGGTACATGCAGACGTAAGCGTCGATCTCCCGGCGTCTGGATTCCGTGAAAGCGGTATCGGGGGGTAGGGGACCCGTCAGGTCGCAACCCTTTGCTCTCATCTTTTCGATTGCAGGAATGATGATCCTTTCTTCCTCCTCGTTACCGAACAACCCGTTTTCCCCAGCGTGCGGATTGAGCCCGCAGACGGCGATCCTCGGCTCTTTGCCAAGTAATTTTTTATGGGTCTCACGGGTCAGTTCGATGACCTCGGCTATCCTTTGCTCGCTAAGCAAGCCGGGAACCTCCGCATATCCGGCGTGTACGGTAACCAAGCTGCAACTTATGGTTTCGGAAATGAAAGCCATGCAGAAATTTTCGGTCTGAGTGCGCTCGGCAAAGATCTCGGTATGTCCGGGGTGGGGGATTCCGGCGCTCCTCATCGCTTCCTTGTTGGCCGGACAGGTTGTCACGGCATCGACTTGCTTGGCGAGGCAGGCGTCGATGGCTTGCGTGACGTAACCGAAAGTAGCTTTGCCCGTTGCCGGGTTGACCGTGCCGGGTTGGAGCTGTTCCAGGTCCATCAATCCAAGATCGATTACGGAAGGCGAGCTAACCGAAGCGAGGTTCTCCTGATCGACCACTTGGAAGTCCGATGCTTTTCCAGTCTGCCCGGCGCAAAGTCTCAGGACTTCGGCATCCCCGAATACGATGGGCACGCAACGCTCTGCAACGGAAGAGTCCGCGAGCAGATCGAGACAAATCTCGGGACCGATTCCTGCGGGATCGCCCATTGTAACGGCTATGCGGGGTTTGGTCATGAGTTCAAATCCTTCATGGTAGGGAGGGTGTCGGGAGATGGCAAGGCGATGATGCCTAGGGCAGGCGGGAAAGCTTCTGAATGGTAAAATTGGTCATGCGCACATCGTCCTCTTCGTTGGGAATCGCCTCTTTGTTTGCCAGGCTGCGATAAATGCCCCACTTGGGACGGACGAAGGAAATTCCCGGGCGCCAGGTGGCGAATCTTGGAATCTCGCGGGCGAACCTTATGTTCTTATCCGAAGAAGCCAACGAGAACCTGAGGAATCCCTTCTCTCCCATCTTCGTGATGCATTCGCATTCCAACCACTTTCCCTTGCAATCCTTCCAATTGGCAACAAACAGTCGTCTCTTTCCGTCCTTTGACCACAATCGAATCTCGAGCTGGGGCTTTCCCTGAAAGATTGAACCGGAGAGGGTGAGGAGGGGATCGGAAGAATTTTCTCCACCCACCGGTTTCAACTGAAAAAAGTGGCAGAAATTCTTGGTGATGGCAAAGGACTCGTCGATCTTGAGGTACCAATGATAGCGGGTCACTTCCCCCTGTAGCGCTTTCAGGGTTTTCGGGGAACTTTGGTAGCCCTTGATCTCGTTGCGCTGCCTTTCCTCTCCCTTGGGCCAGTTCTTGTCCCGGTCACCATCCTTGTCACGGTGAATCCGGAAGACGAAGGTGGCGTCCATTTCCTTGTCTTTCTCGACCACCAGGTGCTCGAAGTCTTGATGATTTTGCTTGAATGTCTCCGGGCTCTCGATCGAGTGTTTGCCGAATGCGACTTGAACCTGAGGGATGGCTTTCTTTCCCGAGGTGAGGTCGGCTTGCAGTTTGATTTCGCTCAGTACCTTTGGTTCTTCCTTGCCACAGAGGAGCGATGTGAAAAGCAAGAGGAAGGCAAGGATCGGGATCCCCCCACAAGGGCGATGGCTGAACATGGCCCCTTATTCGGCTTCCCGCCGGGCCTCGACGAATTTCTCAACCGCAAAGGCAAGGTCTTCCTTGCTGTGGGCTGCGGAGACTTGGGTTCGGATCCGGGCCTTCCCATCGGGAACGACGGGATAGGAGAAGGCGATGACGTAGACACCTTTTTTCAGCAGAATATCGGCGAAGCGGGCGGCTTTGGCTGCATCCCCGAACATGACGGGCGCAATGGGATGTTCCCCGGGCAGAATTTCGAACCCTTCCTTGTCCATGGCTTCCCGGAAGAAGGAGGTGTTTTCCTCGAGCCGGTCACGCAGTTCGGTGGAGGACTCGAGCAGGTCGAGCGCTTTGAGCGAACCGGCCGCGATCGCGGGAGCCAAGGTATTCGAGAAGAGGTAGGGCCTGGATCGCTGGCGGAGAAATTCGACGATCTCTTTGCGCCCGCTGACGTATCCACCGCTTGCTCCGCCCAAGGCTTTGCCCAAGGTCCCGGTCATGAGGTCGACCCGTTCCACGACTCCATGATGTTCATGGGTTCCCCGTCCATTCTTTCCCATGAACCCGACGGCGTGGGAATCGTCCACCATGAGCAGAGACTCGTGTCGGTCGGCCAAGTCACAAATGCCTGGAAGGTCTGCGAGGTAGCCGTCCATGGAGAAGACGCCGTCGGTCACGATCAGTTTGCGCCGGGCGTCCCCCGCACTTTCGAGTTGGTTGCCCAGATCCTCCACGTCGTTGTTCCCGTAGCGGAATCGAGCGGCTTTGCAGAGGCGGACCCCGTCAATGATCGACGCATGGTTGAGGGCGTCCGAAAAGATCGCGTCCTCTTTGTTGAGTATGGTCTCGAACAGCCCCGTGTTGGCATCGAAGCAGGAGGAGTAAAGGATGGTGTCCTCCATCCCGAGAAAGGCGGAAAGCCTGCCTTCCAATTCCTTGTGCAGGGACTGCGTGCCGCAGATAAAGCGAACGCTGGCCAATCCGTAGCCCCATTTGTCGAGGGCTTCGCGAGCGGCCTTGACCACTTCCGGATGATTGGCCAACCCGAGGTAGTTGTTTGCGCAGAGGTTGAGTACGGGGGAACCATCGCCCACTTGAACGCGGGCCGCCTGAGCGGTTTCGATTACCCGTTCCGACTTGTAGAGGCCGGCCGAACGGATTTCCTCCAGTTCCTTTTTCAGGTCGTCCTTGATCTTGCCGTACATCCTACCACTCCAAAATGACTTTCCCACTGTTTCCGCCCAAGGCGGTATCGAAACCGTCTTCGAAATCGGTGAAGTCGAAGCGGTGGGTAATGATTGGCTTGAGATCCAGTCCGCTCTCCAGCATGACGGTCATCTTGTACCAGGTCTCGTACATTTCGCGTCCGTAGATTCCTTTTATGGTGAGCATGTTGAAGACTACGATATTCCAGTCGATGGCCATTTTCTTCTCGGGAATGCCCAGCATCGCGATCTTTCCACCGTGACACATATTGGCCAACATGTCGATGAATGCCTGGGGGGAACCGCTCATTTCCAATCCGACGTCAAAACCTTCGTCCATACCGAGTTCCTTTTGGACGTCGGGAAGTTTTTCCTTGGATACGTCGACGACCCGGGTCGCTCCCATTTGTTTGGCCAATTCCAGGCGGTATGGGTTCATGTCGGTGACCACGACGTGCCTGGCTCCGGCATGGCGGGCGATGGCTGCGGACATGGTGCCGATGGGACCCGCTCCGGTGATGAGAACGTCCTCCCCGAGTACGTCGAAACTCAGTGCGGAATGGGCGGCGTTGCCAAAGGGATCGAAAATAGCCGCCACGTTCAGATCGATTCCCTTCTTGTGGGCCCAGACGTTGGTCTGGGGCAAGGCAATGTACTCGGCGAAGGCTCCTGGTCGGGTGACCCCGATCCCCGCAGTATCAGCGCAAAGGTGTCGTCGTCCGGCCATGCAGTTGCGGCAACGTCCGCATACGACGTGTCCTTCTCCACTTACCAGTTCACCTGGCTTGAAATCGGTCACTTCCGATCCGACCTCCACGATTTCCCCAACGAATTCATGACCGACGACAAGGGGTACGGGAACGGTCTTGCTTGCCCAGTCGTCCCACTTGTAAATGTGCAGGTCAGTCCCGCAGATGCCGGCACGGTCTACTTTGACGAGGACATGGTGGGGAGCAACCTCGGGTTGAGGAACTTCTTCCAACCAGAGACCTTCCTCCGCTTTTTTCTTAACGAGGGCTTTCATCGGGAAACGACGTTAGGCACGAGATGCATTCCAACACTAGGAAAGGTTCTTCCCATTAGAGCAAGGAAAAGACATTTTATGACGCGCTTTTAAGCGGGGCTCGTGTGACTTGATCAGTAGTCCTTGCCGGCCCAGCTGTTGAGTACGGAACGCTGCCATTTTTCGAGAGAGGCCTTCATCTTCGCGACCCGGGCAGGTTCATTTTTCGTCAGGTCGGTTGTTTCCATCGACTCCTTGCTCAGATCATACAGTTCGTAGGTGACCTTGTCCTTTCTTTCG
>JABGWD010000146.1 GCA_018645725.1 Opitutia bacterium | reverse complement strand
CAATACATGCTTGGGCAGCTTTTTATTCGGGGGCATGCGCAAGTCGTTATCCTTGTACCGAATGGCGGTCAGCAAACGACTTTCAGCTGGTTTGCCCGGTATCACGACCGGCCCGTTTTCACCACCCCTAACCCAGCCAGCCTTGCGGTCCAGATAAAGATCCGCCTTGAGTTTTTTCGCCTTGGCCGAGTGACACTCGTAACAATTTTGAGCAAGGACCGGCCTTATCTTTTCCTCAAAAAACTCGATCTTCGCAAGATCATCCAATGCAAGAACCAGCGTTGAGCTCAAGCATAGCAATGCGAGGATGGAAAGGGTCGAATGGAATGATATGGGCATATGTCCTGAAAGCTTATCTTCATATTAATCGACACATCCCCGTAAAACAAAACAAAAAAAAGGTGAAAAGAAGGTTGATGAAAACAGGCATATTCCTCAAAACTCAAAACCCATGAATAAATCAGCCCTTACCCGTCGTCGCTTCCTTAACCAATCCGCCCAAACAGGGATTGCCGGAATTCTCGCATCATCTTACTTTCCCTACCTTGCGGATGCCGCAAAGGAAGCACCCAGCGAACGCCTCCGCTTCGGTGCGATTGGCGTTGGCGGACGCGGAGCCGGCGTAGCCAACAACGCCCGCAGGTTGTCGGATCTCGTCGCCGTATGCGACTTGGATACCCAGCGAATCGACCGCGTGAACAAATCTCTCGCCGGGGGCAAAGCCAAGGGCTATCAGGACTACCGGAAGGTTTTGGAGCGCAAGGATATCGATTTCGTAACGATTGGCACAACCGACCATTGGCACACCCGGGTGGCGATTCAAGCCATGCAAGCGGGCAAGGACGTTTACTGCGAAAAGCCCCTCACTCTCACCATCGAGGAAGGCAAGCAGATCTCCAAAGTTACCAAGGAAACCGGACGGGTTTTTCAGGTAGGCACCCAGCAAAGAAGCGAGATGGGCCAGAAATTTCTTACCGCCATCGGAATCATCCGGGAGGGCAGGATCGGAAAGATCCAGAAGGTAACCTGTAACATCGGCGGCGGACCCAGGGGCGGACCCTTCAAGAAATCCGACCCGCCCGCCAACATCGACTGGAACACCTGGCTGGGTCAGGCCCCCAAAGTCGACTACATCAAGGAACGATGCCATTATCAGTTTCGCTGGTGGTACGAGTACTCCGGAGGAAAGATGACCGACTGGGGAGCTCACCACGTCGACATCGCCCAATGGGCCTTGAACCAAAGCGGTGAAGGGCAGGGGGTCTTGTCTCTCGATCCGCTCATCGACGATCATCCGATACCTTTGAAGGATGGCATGCCGACCAAGGACGACCATTACAACACCTCGCACAATTTCCATATCAGGTGCATGTTCCCCGAGGACACCGAGATGAACATCGTCAGCAAATCGAAGGAAGGAAACGGCATCTTGTTCGAAGGGAGCAAGGGCAACATGTTCGTATCCCGCGGAAAGCTTTCTGGAGAAGCGGTCAACGGCCTCAAGGAAAAGCCCCTGTCTTCCGACACCGTATCCGAAGTCTACAAAGGCAAGAAGACGACCAACCACATGGAGAACTTCTTCGCCTGCATGAAGGACAGGACTGATCCGATTTCAGACGTCCACACCCATCACCGGGCAATGACCACCTGTCACTTGGCCAACATCTCGATCCGCTTGGGCCGGAAGATCAAATGGGATCCGAAAAAGGAGCAGGTCGTTGGGGACAAGGATGCCAACAAATGGCAATCCCGCAAACAGCGCAAAGGCTTCGAAACGATGGGCTGAGATCGCCTGAAGCAAGCTGAATTTATTTAAATTTAGGCGAAGAACGCTCAAGGTCAGACGCGGAGCGGCATTGCCCGCAACGCATTGTTCGCGTTGAGACTATTCGAGGATCATTAGTGACTTGATTGGAATCACGGCAAGCTCAGCACTGTTCAGGTTGCCGCGCCGACCGCCATTGTTCGAATAGCCTACGTAAAGGTTACCATCGTACTCCATCGCGTATGGGTATGAGAGGCTCACTCTATCGGCCGATTCGCCGGGCTTGCCATCATGCAGCGAACGACGAATGACGAAGATCTTTCTAAATTGATTTTCATTCGGTTTCGAGAGCGCGATCGTCAACGGTGTGCGTTTGCCGCCGTTTCCCTTCGCGGTGGTGCAGACGAGGTAACGCTGTCCCGTGCTGAGGATTCCGGCGGCGGGCTTCGAGGTTGTCATAGGCAGATTACTTACTGTTGACGGCGACCAGGTTCGACCAGAATCCTCACTCTTCGCGACGAGTGCCACTGCATCGGGTCCGTAACGGGCGATGTTGAAGATTGTCTTTCCATCCACGAATATCGCCGACTCGCCCCACATAGCCGTGACGCTCTTAGCGACAGGGATCTTCACGAGATCCCACTTCGTTAGGTCATTGCCATGGCTAATCGCCACGGCAGCGGGGAAGATACCCCTGTTCGAGTAGGGGCCCGCGGAAATGCCCGGCATGATCCAGTTCCCATTTGCCATTCTCACAGGTTGGTTCATCGGCCAGAAGCCGTTCTCGACGACGACACCGTGCTTCAACCACCTGCCTGTCTTTTCATCGAGGCGATACGCCCGGGTGTGGATGCGTTTCATCTTTCCATAATAAGCGCCTTGGAACGCCCAGAGAGCTCCTTCGTGAACATGAAATACTCCGTGACTAACGGCGAGATCCGGTTCAGTTCCAATATCCATAACTTCGAGCGTGCCCCATGTCCGGCCCCCGTCCTTACTGACCCGATATTGAGCCTCTTCACTAACCGTGTTCTCGGCACCCTTGTTGTGCCCGAAGGATGCATAGAGCTTTCCCCTGTGCTTTGCGAGTCCAACACCGTGAAGGAAGGTGTATCCGTCAGACTTCTTGTCCCACTTTTTTATGACATGGAATTCGGCGTTGCTGATCTCAGGTAGTTTTTCAGCCTCCGCCAGCATTACCCCCGGCTTCCAAATTGGAAAAGGAGCGGGATCCACGGCCCGGGACGGCAGGACTGACAGGGTGCTCAACAGCGTGATAACAAGGATACGTGTGTTCTGAAACATGTGAATGTGATTATTCCTTTCTGTACGAACGTCAAGGATGAGGCACGGCCAGGCCATTGATCAGCCAGTTGCTGGCGTCGCAACTGGAACTTAAATTTATTTAAATATGTATGGCTTCGCCGTGCGTGTCGGCGGCGGCCTCGGCCAAGGCTTCGCTCATCGTGGGGTGGGCGTGAATGGTCTGGTGAATATCATCCACGGTTGCCTCCAGCTTCATGCCCAACCCGTATTCGGCAATCAGGTCGGTGGCATCGGAACCGATGATGTGAGCGCCGAGGATTTCCCCGTACTTCTCCCCGACCAAGACCTTTACGAATCCTTCCGAGTGGTTGACCGCTACGGCCTTGCCGGAAGCGGCGAAGGGGAATTTTCCCACTTTGTACGCGATTCCCTCTTCCTTGGCTTTTTCCTCGGTCAAACCGATGCTCGCAACCTGGGGTTGGCAATAAGTACAGCCCGGGAAAGCGTCGAAAGGAATGGGGTCGGAATGACCAAACATGCCATTGACCGCTTGAATCGCACGATAAGTAGCGACGTGCGCAAGCCAGGGAGGACCAACGATGTCCCCTGCGGCGTAAATATTTTTCTCTGAAGTCTCGTATCGTTCATCCACTTGGAGGTAGCCGCGATTAAGCTCAAGCTTGAGCTTTTCGGAGAGCGCTCCGTCGAGGTTTGGAACGACACCGATTGCCAGCAGGAGGCTTTCTGCTTCCAGGGTTTCGGTCTCCTCGCCGTGGGCGAGGGTAAGAATGACGGAATTTTCACCGACTTCAATGGCGTCCACCCGGGTATCGACACAACAGTCTATGCCCTGCTCGGCAAAAGATTTCTCGATGGCTTTTGACACCTCGGCATCTTCGACGGGCAGTACGCTCGGCAACATCTCGATCAGAGTGACCTTGGTGCCAAAGGCATTCAGGAAATAAGCAAACTCGGCTCCGATAGCTCCGGCACCCATGATGGCAATGCTTTTGGGTTGCTCCGTCATGGCGAGGGCTTCCCGGGAGGTCATCACCCGCTTGCCGTCCACCTCTACCTCGTCAACCTTTCTCGGCTTGCAACCCGTTGCAATCATGATCTTTTCAGCCTTCAAAT
>JABGWD010000145.1 GCA_018645725.1 Opitutia bacterium | reverse complement strand
GGGGGAAGGAACCTGAGGCAAGGTGGTTGACTGGCCTCGCGGAGCGGTTCCGCCTCCTGCGAGGAGCTCTTCGTAGGCGGCGATTTTTTCAAGGGCCTGAGTTTCCATTTGGTCCATGGCCAAGCGGGCGTAACGAAGGGCAAGGTCGATCTTTACCGGGCCGGCCTCCCCGTAAGCGTGAAAATCGGCAACCGTAAGCTGGGAGATTGCATGCCCCCGATCGGCAGCGGCATGGTAATGAACAAGGGCCATCTTGGGGTCGGCCTTGACCCCAATCCCCTGGTAGTAAAACCTTCCCAGATAATGATTGGCCGAAGGCATGTCCGCCCGAGCGGCTTCCTGCAGGAGGGCAATTCCGCCGGGCAAGTCTTTCTTGATTCCAAATTCTTCGTTTCCGACCAGATGAGCCTTGATAAGAGCAAATTCAATGCTTGCCGGCCCATAGCCTGCATGCGAGGAAACGGAATAATGCTCGGCCGCCAACTCCAAATCGGGAACAAGCGAAGGCCTGACCTCGTCGGAGGTGAAGATTTCGGCCAAAGCGTAGGATGCGACGGGGTCACCGGAGGCGGCGGCTTTGATCATTCGTCCGTCGCGGTCCAGAAAGGACTTGAGGTAATAACGGCCAACGTCCGCCTCCTCCAATCCATCGGCCCGAAACCGAGCAAGAAAACCAAGGGCAAAGTGACCAAGCCAATGATTGGCTTGAGAAGAAAGGGCCGCCCATTTGCTGGCTTTGGTGATCGAAATGTCCGCACCTTTGTCCCCATGAGCGTAAACCAAGGCCAAAAAGCCTTGAGCATAGGAATCTCTCGCCTCGGCTGCAGCCTGCAGGTCTTTCAATGAGAGATCCAACCACCTCCTGCCTTCGCTTGCATAATGGGCTTGATTAAGCGCAAAAATGCAAAGAAGGTAAAACGGCACCCTGAAAATACCCATTCTCATGTTCCAATACTTATTACTCGAATGGATAAGCCTTGCAAGCGCGCAATGAGGCAAACCTTCCCAAAACGCAGATCCCACCAACACTCCGGTTGATACTTTTCCCAACCATGACGCGAACACTTATCCCCGCCTCAAGTGACTGACCCCGACAATCCGATTTCCACTCTTCGCAACCCCGGAAAAGAGACAATCCGGCAATTCGTCATTTATGCGGAAAACAAAGTCGGGTGGCTGAACGACTTTCTCGAGATGCTGATGGCGGAGGATATTCACGTCATGGCGATTTCGGTCCTCGATACCACCGATTCGGCGGTGATACGACTGATACCGAATTATCCGAAGGAAACGGCGAGGTTGCTCAAATCGCGTTCCATCAGCTTTACGGAAAGAAAGGTTTTGGCCGTTGAGATTGAGGGGCAGAGTTCCCTTCAAAGCATTACGCAGTCACTCTTGCATGCTGAAATCAACATCCATTACGTCTACCCTTTCCTTTATCAACCCAATCAAAAACCCGTATTGGCTATCGCGATGGAGGATGAGGACACGGCAGAGGAAGCTTTGTCAAGACACCGTTTGCGAATCTTGTCGCAAGAAGACTTTGCCCGCTAGGTTCAATAAAGAAGGTAAGGACTTACGAGCCTACGGAAATTCGAAGCATCCTTTTCCCACTCGACCAAGAAAGGTGTGGGGTCGATCCTGCCTCCTTTGCTCAACAATTCTTCCCACCACCAGCTCGAACCAACGTGTTTGTTGAAAAGAGCCGCTTTGATCTCCTTTGCCTTGGGAAAAGGACTGGGCGTTTCCCAAAGGGCCGAAAGCTTCATCATGTAAAAGGGGAGGTAGGTGGGTTTCCATGCATTCCAGTCGCTGATGACGAGGTATACGCCTCGAACGTCCTTGCCGGAGGAATTCCGCAACGTCTTGATCTTGTAGGAAAGTCCGGGAAGACGAAAGAATTCGAGAGCCCCTTTGACTTCCTCGGGCGCCTTGCCCTCAAAAGTAAGAAAACGAAAGGGATGTGGGGTTCCAATGCCATGCTTGAAACGACCCATCTGAGCCCCAAGGCCAGTCATCGGATATCCCGCGACCGAATCCAGAGTCGGTATGTTGGGCGAAGTCGGGGACCAAACAAGACCTGTTTCCGGCCAAGTCATGCTTCTCTTCCATCCAATCATCGGAACGATGGAGAGTTTTCCTTTTTTTCGAAAAGCGGTCGAGGTCTTGAGCACCCCTTCGCTTTTCTTCGACCACAAGGCGATTTCACCAATCGTCATGCCGTGAACGAAGGGCATCCGGAAGGCGCCCACGTAACTCATCCATTTCTCATCCATGGGCGGACCGGCCACCTTCAGTCCCCCCAGCGGATTCGGTCGGTCGAGCACGACCACTTCGACTCCTGCCTCAAAACAGGCCTCCATGACGTATCTCATGCAACTGACGTAAGTGTAGCAACGTACCCCCACGTCCTGCAGATCGATCACCAGGCAATCCAAGCCGGCAAGCATCTTGGCCGTGGGCCTGCGAAATTTGCCGTAGAGCGAATAAACGGGCAACCCGGTTCGGGCATCTATTTTGTCATCTACCGGAACCGATGCCTTCTCGTCTCCATAAATTCCGTGTTCGGGACCGAACAAGGCGACTAAGTTCACCACCCTTGAGCGGTAAAGTACCCCGACCGTACTTTGCCCTCTTCCGTTTTTTCCAGCCGGATGGGTAAGCAAACCACATCGCTTGCCCTTCAAAATCTCAAAACCGGTCTCCTCCAGGTAGTCGACTCCCAGCTTGATCGAGGGCTTGCCTGTCAAGGTGAAGGCACCGAAGCAAAGAAGGTTCAACGCGAACAGGACAAGACAAAAGGGGACGGTTTTTTTATTCAACTTCATGTTCATTGGCTTTGCGTGGTTGGCGACTTGTAAAGCTTGGCCAAACCTTTGTAAAGAAAGACCGACAGGACACCGAGGGAAATCCCCAATACGGAACCTCCAAGAAACATGGGCGGAAAAGTGTCCACGAGTGTGCCCATTCGGGAAAATTCGAATTCAGCCCAATCATATTCGGCCGTCAGTATCTCGTTTCGGGGGTAGTCGATTGCAAACAAATCAAGGAGCGTCAACCCAATCTCGTAGTCGGCAAAATAGATTGGCGCTACCGTGAAAGGGTTCGAAATCCATTGCAGGGCAACGATCAAGGGCAAGTTTGCCCGCACTCCGAGCGCTACGAAAAAAACGATCAACATTTGAATCCCGACAACCGGTAAAAAAGCAATCCACATACCCCAAAAAAGCGCGGCAATGATGGCATTGCCCTTGAACGACCAAAGATAGGAACGGTCGTATGCGATCTTCGAAAACCATTTCAAGACTGGGTAACGATGGACGTTGGAACGGCGGGGCAAAGGGCGCATCCATTTCTTCAGACGTCGGATCCGCCTGTACTTGGCTTCTATCTCGGCTTGATCAACCTCTTTTTGATCCCTGTCGGTTTCCTTGCTCACCTTTAATTCGAATAAAGATCTCCGATTACTTCGTCAAGTTTGCCTAGAAAAAACTCTTCCGCACGGGCAAGGTTTTCCTCCAAGGACAGTTCTTCCCGTCCAAAAGCGTGAATTTCCGCAAGTGGGTTCTCCTCACGAAAACGCAAAGCGGCATCGGCCTGAACGGAACCGGCCAACAAAACGCATCGTTTTCCCTTTTTCTCCGCCATGCGGAGAATTTCACAGGGGGCTTTGCCTGCCAGGGAAGTCTCGTCAAAGCGTCCTTCTCCGGTCAGAACAAGGTCGCTTCCGGCAATTTCCGATTCAAGTTCAAACCATTTGGAAACAAGTGAAAAGCCACCTGTCATGGAGACCCCGCAAGCCAAAGAAAGACCAAAGCCGATTCCCCCGGCTGCTCCCATTCCCGGAAGTCCGCCCCTCCCCTTTGCATCCGGAAAACTTTGTTCCAAAAACCGCGCCATCTCAGTCATCTTGCCCTCCATTGTTTCCTTGTCCTCGATCCGAAGACCCTTTTGCGGACCGAATTGGACGGTAGCTCCGTTTACGCCAAGCAGAGGATTTCTCACGTCACAGGCAATTGTCATGGGGGGGAGAGAGAGAAGGGCCGAGGAATCGACCGAGTGGATCGAATCCCAGGTTTCCGGACTAGGGAAATCAATGCTGTTATTGTTCTCATCAAGAAAACGAACGCCCAATGAGTTCAAGGCACCCAGCCCCATATCATTGGTCGAGCTTCCGCCGATTCCAAGCAAGATTGCGGAAACGCCCCATTCCCTGCATTCGCGCAGGCATTCCCCGACCCCAACCGTAGCGGTTTTCCAGGGATTTCGTTCCTCGGCTTTCAAGTCTGCCAAACCCACGATCGATGCCATCTCGATCAAGGCAATTTTTCCTTTCGGAGGAAGGCGGAGAAGGCCGATGACCTCTTCACTCAAGCCCTCGATGGCAAGCAAGCCTATTGAGACCGGACGGTTGCGACCAAGTGAATCCAGTGCCTCGACGGTTCGTAACTCTCCTCCCTTGGCGAGGGTCAGAATGGACACAAAACCTTCGCCACCATCCGTTTGGGGAAGGCAACGAACGGATATGTCTTGGGAACGTTTGTTTATTCTTTTACGGACGAGGGCACACAAGTCCTCTGCGGAAAAGGAATCCTTGCATTTGTCAAAGGCGGCAAGTATTCGCATGCCAAGCCGTTCAGCGTATTTCCTTGCCGTTGGATTCGTCTATCACCTTGTAATTTTCAACATGATAGGTCTCGGCCGCCTCGAAGGACAACTGGAGACCGTAGTTTCTCTCCAACCGGTCCAGAAGAGCCGAATCGGGTCCCCGCAGCCTCCTCAGAGCGCTTGGGTGAAGAAATACCTTCAGAGTCAAATCTTCCTTGCCCTCCTCCATCCGGAAACGCCGCACCATATTGGTAACCTTGCGCTGAATTTCAATACTGACTGCCCGGGGTGACTTGACGATCCCTCGACCCGTGCAGTATGGACAAGCCTCGTATACGCCGCTGGACTTGCTTTCGTCATGACGCTGACGGGTGATCTGCATGATTCCGAGTTGCGAAATGGGAAGAATGTTGTGCTTGGCTTTGTCATCGGCCATAGCGGATTTCATTTTGGTGAAAACCTTTCTCTGGTCGCCCTTGTTCTTCATGTCGATGAAGTCGATGATGACCAACCCGCCCAGGTTGCGAAGACGCATTTGACGGGCGACTTCCATGGCCGCTTCCACGTTGGCCTGCAGAATGAAGTTCTTTCCATCCTTGCGGTCACCCTTGTGACTCCCGGTATTGACGTCGATCGAAACCAAGGCTTCCGTTTCCTCCATCACGATTTCACCGCCCGAAGGAAGGAGCACCCGTCGCATGAAAGTTTGTTCGATCTGTCGCTCGACGTTAAACCTCTCGAAGATTGGGATTTCCTCGTCGAAGAAAGTGACTTTTGACTTGGACTTGGGCGAGATCCGTTGGATCGTCTCGATCAAGTTGTTGTAATCGTCCTTCTTGTCGACTTGCACGCGATCGATGTCGTCGGTAAGAAAATCCCGTGCTGTCAGTCCGATCAAATCGGGTTCTTCGTAAAGAAAGGCAGGACTCTTTTGGGAATTCATCTTTGCCTCGATTTCATCCCACTTTTGCAAGAGGATATGCAAATCCCGGTCAAAAAACTTTTCCGGCTTTTCCTGGCCCACCGTACGGATGATTATGCCCATGCCTTCGCGCAGGGGCAGGTTGCCGATAATGCGTTTTAACCTGGCCCGCTCCGCCTTGTCTTCAATCTTGCGCGAAATTCCGCATTGACCGGAATAGGGCATAAGAACGAGAAAACGTCCGGGAAGGGAAAGATTGGTGGTGGTCCGGGGACCTTTGCTTCCAATTTGGGCCTTGGTAATCTGAACGACGATTTCCGAACCCACCGGAAAAGCCCGGGGAATGTCCTTTACGGATTTTGCTTCCGTACGATTCGGGTTTTTCCGCTTGTTCTCGCGGACAATCTCGATCGAGGGATCGTTGTTGGCACCGGGAAGCATATCCCAATAATGGAGAAAGGCATTCTTCTCCTGCCCAATGTCAACAAAGGCGGCTTTGAGCCCGGCTTCGAGGTTTTGAACTTTCCCTTTGAAAATCGCTCCCACCATTCGGTCCTCGTCGAGACGTTCGACGTCGAATCCCTGAAGAATCCCATTCTCCATCATGGCCACCCTTCTTTCGAGGGCCTCCGTATTGATGATCAGCTCCTTGTAATCCTTGTTGGTTTCGCGGCGGAAAAGAGCTTTGAATCTCTCACGAATAGGTCTTTTCTTGGCTCTCTCAAGAGCCGCTTCCCGCAATTCCCTTTTGTCGATATGAATGGGTTTGGGCTCGACCGGTGGACAAGACATGTCCTCCGAGGAGGAACCGCTTTCGGGAGAGGGAGAAGAACTTCGATTTCTTCTACGCTTTGAGTAATGAGGGCGACGTTTGGTGTTTCTGGCCATTTTGGTTGGTAGTGGAGAATCCACGACCCGTGACCGGCAAAAGAATCAAAGAAGCCAAACTTAAACAGCTCATCTGAATTCCATTCTGTGCCGATAAACGCTCTGTACCATCCCAAGCATAACGAAGCAAGTGACAAGGAAGGAACCCCCGTAGCTGAGAAAAGGCAGGGGCAAGCCCGTGATCGGAGTGATTCCGATCGTCATGCCAACGTTGATGAAGACATGCATCATCAACAAAACGGAAACGCCCACGGCAAGCATGGCTCCAAAGCGGTCGGATGCCTTGGCTGCAACCTTCAGGCATCCGAAGATGACGAGAAGGAAGGCACCTAGTGCGAGCAGGCAACCCAGCAAGCCGGATTCCTCAGCCAAAACCGCGAAGATAAAGTCGTTGTGAGCGACTGCCTTGGGTAGATAACCTAACTTTGCCTGCATTCCGCCGCCCAATCCCTTGCCGGATATTCCACCAGTGGCAACGGCGATGAGGGCTTGGATGCGGTTCCAGTTTGCTCCGACTCCATTGGGGTCTTCGACTTCAGGGGCAAGAAAGGTAAGTATGCGTTTACGTTGATAGTCCTTGAGTGGTAAGAGAGACGTATCCTCGTAAGCTTCAATGGCTTCGGAGGGACGCGGATTCTCGAGTTTATATTGATAGTAGCGAAAGACGTCATATCCGAGCACCCCAACCATAACCACGAACACAAGGAAAGTGGTTACGAAAAAACGTGTTGGTATGCGGGCGACGTACAAGAGTGAAAAGGCAATGGGTGGGAAAACCAAAGTCGATCCTAAGTCGGGTTGCAGGAAAATCAAGAACATTGGTAAACCGAAACAAGCGGAAATTTTCAAAATCCCCTTGAGCGAATCACGAACGTCCCCAATTCGGGATCGCGCCAAAATACTGGCGCCCAGAACCATCGCGGCCCATTTGGCTCCCTCCGACGGTTGGATCTTGAATAAGCCAAAGTCAATCCAGCGACGAGCCCCGTAGAGCGCGGAATTGAAAAAAACCAGGCAAAGGGCCAAGACAGCCAAAAGGTAAAAGACATGAGCGAATTTCATCCAAAAGTGATAATCCAAAACCGAAACCGCCAAATAGAGGGAAAAACCAATTATGCACCATATGATCTGCATTTTCCACTGATTGCCCCCTACGTATGCCTGGGCCGAATGGATGAAAAGAACGCTCATCGTACAAAGGACAAGCAGGCTGATTGGGGTAAAAAAGTCCCAACGGTCTTCCTCCGCCAAATAGGCCTTGGATTCAATTTCGGCTGAAGACAAGTCCTTCTTCCTAGCGTTCTCCATCAATCATTCCTCACCCCCTTGAATGCTTTCCAGAAAGAAGGTCACCAATTCTTTCCATTCCTCCTCCAAACTTTCCCGTGCCTTGACCGGTTGATTTGCCCGCCTATACCAATAGGCGGCATTGCCCAAATCACCCTCTACTCGGTGCAGGTAGGCATGTACCCAATCTCCCGATTGGGAAGCGGCATCCTGTGCCAGATCGTGCGCCGTGTCCCAATCTCCCTTTTGGGCCCACCAAAGAGCCCTCAGGTGGACTGGCAAGGCATCCGAAGGCTTGTCCCTTCCCTGAAGGTCCCTAAGAAAATCGCTAACGGTGTTCATCCACCAAGAGAACTAGGAGAGTTAATCGAAGGAATCAAGGTTGGAGTCTCCTCCAACGCGTACCAAAAGCGACGGAATACTGGAATTTTCTTCTGTGTTCCCTGATGACGAAGGGCATCTCCCTTTTTTCCTCAAGCTCGAAGTCAGGGCTCAGGATACGAGTTAGCTCTTCCTCGGAATCGCCCGAGCCCAACCAATTTTCCCTTGCCGTAAATTCTTCCAGCCAAGTGAAAGGGGTTGCCAACAGAAGTTGCCCGCCGGGTTTCACAAGATCGGGCAGACGATTGAGCAACAAATTGGGATCCGGCAGGCGACAAAGCAAATTGGCCGCATGGACGACGTCAAAGTAACCCAAGGACGGGGACAGTGAGCAGGCGTCCCCAATCTCGAACACGACCTTGCTCCTTTGGTTCTCAGGAACAAGGGCAACGGCTTCCTTGAACAAGTCGCCTTCCTCTCGGAAACGATAGGAAAGCGACCCTTTGTCGACAAGTTCATTGGCTGCTTCTACAAAAGACGATGAATTGTCGATGCCCTTGACCTTCGAGCAATGACTCGCCAGCTCGAAAGTCGACCGGCCGACTGCGCAACCTAGATCCAATGCATGCGTACCCATCCCCAATGTCGTGGGGTCAATCAATTCGGAAACGGTTCTCAAGGCAAAATCAACCCCATTCGCCGGCCCGTTCATCCAGGGCATCAAATCCTCTTTCGATCCATAGTGAAAAAGCAGGTACTCGCCTAGCAATCGGGAGGATTCGTAAGGGTTTTTCACAAACTCAAACCGTCCGTTTCAGGCAGACGCGTCGTCGGCCAAGGAACGAAAGGTATCTTGCAGGGACGGATAAAGGGAACGGTAAATCGAATAAAATTTCTCATAGGACGGACTCTCGTCACTCGGCTCGACCGCTTCGGTCTGCCTAATCCATTGGTCACAGGCATCCTCGACCGAGGCAAAGGCTCCGCTTCCGACGGCAGAGAGAACGGCCGCGCCATAGGCCGCTCCTTCCAATGCATTGACCATCGTGCATCTCGAGGAAAAAACGTCGGCCAACATTTGCTTCCACAGGGTAGACCGGGCGCCCCCACCCGAAAGAACGATTTCCTTGGGATTGACCCCCAAGTCCCTCATGAGCTCGAGAGAATCGTTCAAGCCGAATGATACGCCCTCAAGCACGGCTCGCGTGAGATGCTTCTTCTCGTGGCGGACACTCAAGCCTATGAAGCAGCCGCGCGCGTGAGGATCGGGATGAGGGGTACGTTCACCGGAAAGGTAAGGCAAAAAAATCAGCCCTTCCGAGCCCGGCGGTACGCTCTCGGCGGAGGAAGTCAGGGAATCGTATGCATTGGGACCGCCATTGTCCTCCAATTTTTGTTCCTCCGATCCAAGTTGGTTCTTGTACCATTGAAAGGAACCCGCGGCCGACAACATTACCCCCATGAGATGCCATTTTCCCGGCACGGCATGACAGAAGGCATGTAACTTCCCTTTCGGTTCCACCCGGTATTCGTCACTCTGGGCGAACACGACTCCGCTCGTGCCAAGCGTTGCGGAAACCATGCCCTCCCTTACGATTCCGCATCCGACTGCCTGAGCGGCTTGATCCCCACCGCCTGCGATGATGGGCGTGCCTGATGCCAGACCGGTCAAGGTTGATGCTTCTTCCGATACCTTTGCCGTAGCCTCGGTCGATTCGGTTACCTCCGGCATCCATTGAGTGGGCCAACCCAATGCATCGAGCATTTCAGAGGACCACTTGCGGTTTCCAACGTCCAAGAGAGACGTGCCGGAGGCATCGGAAACGTCGGTAAAGAATTCAGAACTCAACTTGTAACGCACGTAATCCTTCGGAAGAACAATCTTAGCGATCTTCGAGTAGACTTCCGGTTCGTTGTTCTTGACCCAAAGAACCTTGGGTGCCGTAAACCCAGCCAAAACGGGATTGCCCGTAATTCGAAGAATTTCACTTTCTCCGACCATCCGCGTTATTTCATCGCATTCCCGAAAGGATCTCTGATCGTTCCACATGATGCAGGGGCGCAAAACCTTCCCTTTGGAATCCAGAGCAACCATTCCGTGCATTTGCCCGGTAAGACCTACGGCTGCTATTTCGCTCGCCTTGACTTCACCAAGCAACGAGCGAATGGCCTTGCAGGTGGCATCCCACCAAACTTCAGGGTCCGTTTCGGCCCACAAGGGCTTGGGCGTTTGAAAGGGATACTCAGGCGTTGCGGAACCCACGACTTCCCCCTCTTCCGAAACAAGCAGAGCCTTGACCGAGGAGGTACCGATATCCAATCCGATATAATACATCCTCCCAAGCAACTAAAAGGAGAAGAACTTTGCAATGAGAATGCGATTTTTAGAGTACAATGGGAAACGACTGACTCAAGATTTCACCTTGACAGGAGCCCTGAAATCGCAATTTTAAGGGCTGTTGACCTCGTCAACGTAATCCAATCAATAATATTAAACCAAACAAAAGGAAACAGACGTCATGAAGACCTTTCTGACCATCTTAAGCATCCTTTCGTTGGCCCTCTTCGCTTCTTGCGGCGGTGGCGCGAGCGAAGAAGGAGAAGGTAACAGCACCGAAGAAAATTCTTCGAGCTAAAACCCTTTCTCGTTTAAGGATTTATAAAAAGACCGTCCCTCGGGACGGTCTTTTTTTTGGATCAAATGACAGAGGAGATTGGGTACTCCATTCCTCAAAGGCGGTCAACTTGATGATCACCGAGGGAAATCGGCGGACAATCCGAGGCTCACTTTGCCCGTGACCGCCCACTCGGTTCCCCTTCTCAGGGTATCTTGAAAACCAACGCATTTCATTGAATAGTCGGCATGCCCCATCGGGGTGTGAAAAACTCTGCCCTTTCCGTAGGAAATCGTCATGATCATGGGCTCGTGTCTCTTGCTCTTTTCACTATACGCCGTGGCCAAGACCTCGACTCCTTCGGCAGGACCTCTAAGGGAATCGTATAACTCGTCCTTGGCATGCATCCAAACTTTGGGCATCCCCTGCGTAATCGGGTGCTTCGCATCTCGAAGGGTAACCTTGAACGCGCTTTGCGGACCATGGCTTCCCCCGCGTCCCGGACGCGGGTCACGGATAAGTTTTCCCTGATCGTTGAAATACAGATAAGGACCGGACTTTTCGTTTCGTCCACCCCATCCGCCCAAACCGATCATACGGTTGTACTCGGGCCATTTGCCAAATGCGTTATTGGCGGCGTGAACAACCACGAAAGCCCCGCCTCCCTTGACATAATCGATTAGTGCCCCCTGAACCTGCTCGGGCCAAAGCTCGCCGTTATAATTGCTCAGGGTCACGTCGAACTTCTTGAAGGCAGGTGCCCATTTCTCCCAATCTCCGGCATTGGATTTTTTGGGAGGAGAAGTTGAAACCGTTACCTCGAACGCTTCTCCCTTTTGCAGAGCCTCGACCATAACCGGAGTGGTGGCTTTCCAGTTGTGATTGTTCTGGCCGTCAATGAGCAGAACCCGGATCGGGGCTTTTTTCGCGGCGGACAAAGGGAAGGCGAGAAGAACGGCAAAAAAGCATGCCAACAGGGTTGATTTCATGAGTATTTAGTTTTTTTTCGGTGGATTTTTGTCGATCTCCTTTTCCATGGCTCGAATTTCGTCCATGTCCACAAATTTGCTTTTGCCTCCGCTCATGGCGGCAATTTCCTCAAGGGGCCCCTTGGCTCCGGCCGGTGCGCCATAGCCAATAGTATAAATCTTGGTTCCCCCTCTTTTTTGCTTGATGATTTCCATGCCCTTGAACTTGTCGTTGGCGTTGCCGTCCGTCATGAAATAGACGACATCCGGTTTTGGATTCATGTAAAAGGCCCATTCGAACGAGTTATCCCAGACCGTCCCGAAAGTGAGCGGAGTGCTTTTAACCGCTTGGGTAAGCTTTTTCTTGTTGGAGGGGGTAACGGGAAGCCATTTGGGACGCTTGGGTTCGTACCCGCCCACTGGTTTCCATCCATTCTTGCTGTTGTCCCCCTTCCATTTGCCATGGAGAGCTTTGGCGTCTTCCCCGGCCACCCATGTTGGACCGGAAAAGAAGATGACTGCGACGGAACCAACGGCGGGAAGCTTTTCGATCGCCTTGCAAAGCTCGGACCTCATGACCTTGTCCCGACCCCTCATGGACGCCGAATAATCAATGATGAACATGATTTTGTTGGCCTTCGACTTGACGCCCATGAAACTGGAGGAGAAAGCCTTCCCGAGAACCGACATATCAACGTTCACGCTCACGTCGCCAACGTTACCCATCGGACTCAAGGCCACCCCGGGATCCAAGTCCCTGGTCTCAATGTCCACGAAGGGCACGGATATGTCAGATATCGCTTGAGCACGAAAGGTAAAAGTCTGCGTGGGCTTGGCCGATTTTTGCCGTTGCATGAGCCGTACTTTTTGCTCCTGTTTTTTTGTGGAAGTGGGTTGCTTGCCCGGATCGGAAAAATCCGACCCTTGGTCTCCGGGGGGCGCTTCCCATATGATGATGCCCCACAGGCATACGAAAAGAAAGGTCACGAAAAACAAGGAGAGAAGAAGGCTGTTCAACAACCTGTATTCCCTGAGATATTTGCCAAAAGCCCCCTCCAATGGCTCGGAGATTTCCACAGTGGGGGCGTCGAAAACCTCCTCCATTTGCACAGTATCTTCCATTCGAGCAACTAATAGAACTTGTGGGCTAAAACCGAAGATTACAAGGATTAAAAACCCTGGGACGATATGCGATCGTTCTGCAGGCAGTCTCTTTTGATGGGGAAAAAAAATGAAAACTTTTAGCCCGCAGTGTCCGCAAGGACACAGAAATTCCACGGAAACTCAGGCTATGATATCATGAATGACGTGACCGTGAACGTCGGTTAATCGCATGTCACGCCCACCGTACCTGAAGGTCGAACGCTCGTGATCGACGCCTAACAAGTGAAGCATGGTTGCGTGCAAATCGTGAATTTCCAACTTGTTCTCCACGACGTGATACCCGAATTCGTCAGTTGCCCCGTAAGTTGTTCCGCCCTTGATTCCACCGCCTGCCATCCAAAGCGAGAAGCCCCAAGGGTGATGGTCCCGCCCATCACCCCCTTGGGCGAAAGGCGTACGACCGAATTCCCCCGTCCACACAACCAGGGTTTCGTCGAGCAATCCTCTTTGTTTCAAATCCTTGAGCAAAGTGCCTATGGGTTGATCCACCGACCTTGCATTCTTGGTATGTCCGTCAAGCAGCTTATTATGCTGATCCCATCTGTCCCCCGATCCGCCAGGGCAAGTCAGTTCGATGAAGCGAACGCCCCTCTCGACCAAACGGCGGGCAGTCATGCAGGAACGGGCGAAAGTCTGGGTCCCTTTCCACTTTTGATTGAAACCGTAGGCTTCCTTCAAGTATTCGGGTTCACCCGAAAGATCCATCAACTCGGGAACTTCGAGTTGCATACGGTAGGCCAGTTCGTGATTGGAAATCGCCGACTCCAATGCGTCATGCTCACCGGCTCGCTTGAGGTTCTCCGAATCAAGCTTGCGCATGAAGTTCAACTTGGACCGCTGGTGAGCGTCGCTAGGATCGCTCCTTTTGACGTTTGCTATGCCGGCATTGCGAAAAACACTGCCCTGGTAAGCGGCGGGAAGATAACCTGCGTTGAAATTATCCAAGCCCCCCGGGGGAACAAGCCCCCCGTTGACGACCACGAAACCAGGTAAGTCTTGATTCTCACTGCCCAAGCCGTAGCCAGCCCAAGCACCCATACTGGGTCGCCCTTGCAGCCCGCTTCCGGTATGCAAAAAGTAATTGGCATTGGTATGCTCGGGAAAATTGGAGGTCATCGAGCGTATCACGCAAAGGTCATCGGCACAGTCGCCGATATGGGGAAAAAGATCGCTCACGGGCAAGCCGCTGGATCCATAATTCTTGAATTCCCAATGACTCTTCAGCACTTTGCCGATGCTATTGAATTGGGTCGGTTGGACATCCATCAGCTTTCTCGGATCCTGTCCATGACACTTGTTCAGCATGGGCTTGGGATCAAAGGAATCGACATGGGAGACCCCCCCGTCCATATATAGAAAAATTACACTTTTGGCCCGCGCCGGAAAATGAGGCTTCCGAGGCATAAGGGGATTAAGAGCGGAGTGCCGATCCTTTCCGGAAGAATCGAGGCCGGCGAAAGCCTTGTCCTGTAACAAGGCTGAAAGAGCCGTCGCACCAAAGCCCATCCCGCAACTCTTCAGCATGCTCCGTCGCGTCGAAGGAGCCTCCCGGAACTTTCTACAATGATGATTCATGATATGGTATAGGATGACCGGTTAATTCAAAAAGATGAATTCCTTGGTATTGATGATGGCATGGGCCAAATCCTTCCAAGGCAATTCGTGATCCTCGGTGACGCCATGCAAATTGGCTTGTTCGGCAAGGAAAGCAAGGGTTGCATCCATCTCGAGTTTGCTGGGTGGACGGGAAAAGGCGGATTCGTAAAGATTTTGGATTCGCGAGCCCGTATCGGAATACTGTTTGAGCAATTTTTGTCCCCACAAGCCAGCTTGCCCAACGACAAAAGGATCATTCATGAGGATCAGTCCTTGCGAGGGAACGTTTGACGTCGTTCGGCGACCCACCGCGTTGAATGGAGAAGGGGTATCGAACGCCAGCATGAAGGGGGAGAGAAAGTTGCGACGGACGGAAAGGTAAACACTTCGTCTGCCATTACCATCGAGTGGTCCCTTCCCGGGCCTTCCCCTGCCCTCCATGAAAGCCGTCAGGTAAGTGGGCACAGAATTTCCGTACATCTTGGGGTCAAGCCTACCGGAGACAAAAAGCAGGGTATCCCGAATGGATTCGGATTGCAACCTACGTAAATTGGCTCGATGCCACAAGGCGTTCGCCGGATCCTTCTCTTCTCCCGGTTCCTTTGCCTCGCTGCTCATTTGATAGCTTCGGCTCATCATTACCTCCTTGATCGTCGCTTTAACGGACCACTCCTTCGCAACCAACCGGCCAGCCAAATGATCCAGTAAATCGGGATGAGTGGGTTGTTGACCCAAAACTCCGAAGTCATCGGTGGATGGGACAATCCCGCGACCGAACAAGTGATGCCACAGACGATTGACCAATACCCGGGAAACAAACGGATTGCGTTTGGGGTCGGTGATTTGACGGGCCAATTCAAGCCGTCCACTGCCTGTTTCGGAAATGGGCCCGTCCAAGCCACCCAAGGCCTCGAGAAAACGGCGGGGCACGTCATCTCCCCGACTGCGATGATTGCCCCGCACAAAAACGTATTCATCATCCGGGGAACCATCAAGCATAGCCATGGCAGTACGCGAATCGCGTTTGATTTGAGAAACCAGTTCCTTGTATTCGGCAACGAATTCAGCCGTGACACTTTCCTCATCCAATCCGATTAATCCCTTGTTTCGGACCAACCAATCAGCCAAGCGCGCCTGCTCCAAATCAGCTGGTCTCGAACCGAGGGCAGTGCCCAATTTGCCGGCAACGTTTTTCAGGTTACGGGCAACCAGAGTTGCCAATTGTTCAAGGGTGGCAGTTTCCCCAAAATCATCCACTCCAACGTACAAAGTATTCGGGGGATTTTTCAAGAAATTCAAAACCTCCGCACGGGCAGCGGAATCATTTGAAAGATCGATCATCAAAACCTCAAAATCATTGCTGTCCACCGGCGTGAACTCAAGGTGAAGACGATGCCCCAAATAAGTTTGTCCACGCTTGTCCAAATCTTGCGTTACCCAAGTCAATTCACCAGGGCGTCCCGCATCGAGAACGGTATTTCCATGCAAAGGTCCTTGAACCAAGCGATGCGAATCGATTACCGCAACGGCCTTTGCTTTTCCCCTGACAAGATAATGCGCGTCTCCTCTCGAGTTTGTGAAGGTTGGCGTGCGAAGCGTAAGGCCGGCCCGAACAAAACCAAGCTTTCCGGGATCTTTGGCGGAGTCCACAATGCGAAGACCATTCCAAGAGGGCTCTCTGCGAGCCATTCCCCAGCGTGCGACTCCTGCCGGATCGCCGTTGGCATCCAGAATCAAATCGCCCGGAAGTTTTGGGCGTTGGCCAAAACTGTAACCATCCTGCAGGAATAAGCCCGCAGGCAAGTCACCGTAATCCACAGCAAGTTCAAGCTTCCCTCGCGCTTCGAGGTATTTTTTTCTGCGATCTTCGAGGTTCGCGTTTTCGGAACGCAAGGGATTCCAATCGGGTTTCTTGTTGCCGAAAACGGCAGCCAACGGAGCCAGAGGACCGGAACGACTAGATTTCGCCTGAAAGAGTGCCTTGACCCAAGCAAACAGCCTTTTCTTTTCCAAGTTTTCGGTCTGGGCAATCAAAGCGACCGCTGTCTCGTCGACCGAGGAGGTCACCACGGCTTTGCTACCTGCGGAAATTTTTTCATTGGTAAATACAATGTGATCCATACCAATGTTCCCCCAACCTCCTTTCCGTTTGTCAACCACTTGCAAACGGGCCTCCGAGCCCTTCCACCGGCGAACGTCCCAGCTGGTTTCCGCCATCGTGTTGTTGTTCCGACCGGTTGCCGAAAGAACGACTTTCCCGTCCACCAACAAATTGACGCAGGTTTCCTTCTTGTAGGCGCCGCCGCCCACCAGGAAAGTGATGAAATCCCGCTCTATGCGAAAGCGGGGACTGGTCAAGGTGCCCAATTGGTCATCCCCCGAACCGGAAACTTTGCGGACGTTGTGGGAATTAACGAAGAATTTCCCGTGGGGACGGACGTCCTTTTGGTACTCGGCCTTTGTTGCAAGCGTTACCGGGCCTTTCCCGAAGGCTGTCCCGGTGGTTAGCCACTTGCCATAAGTTCCATCCTCAAAGTCGGCAAATATGATTGGGCCCGTGGGGTCGGAATCATTTTTGACAAGCGCGTCCTTCTCGAATTCGACCTCACCACGCAAAACCTTGCCCGCCGCCAAAATATATTTCGCCGCATCCGCGGAACCCGAACCGAGGGCTGCGCCCCATTTGGTTCCCAAATTCGCCGAGCGTTCCAATTGGTCCAACTGCCGGGCAATCGCACCATTATGCTCCATCGTCTCGTACCGAGCTTGGCGATATCCCGAGCTCTGCAAGTATCCCTGAAGAGCGTAAAAGTCCTTCGTTGAAATAGCATCGAACTTGTGGTCGTGACAACGGGCGCAAGCAACGGTCAAGCCGAGGAAACTCTTGGAGAAGACCCCGATCATGTTGTCAAAGCGATCGGCTTCATCCTGACGAGTATCGACGGGCGAGTGGATCCATTCACCAAGAAACCAAAAACCTGTTGCGAGAATCGATTCGTTCGCCCCGGTTTCAGGGTGCAATCGAGGCTTTTCGAGGAGATCGCCCGCCATGTGTTCGCTCACGAACTGGTCGTAAGGTACGTCCGCATTCAAGGCCCTGATCAAATAGTCGCGGTAGCGATAGGCATTGGGGGTGTTGGCATCAAATTCATGACCTCGGCTTTCGGCGTATCGAAACAAATCCATCCAGTGCCGAGCCCATTTTTCGCCAAATTCGGAAGAGGAAAGCAGGCGATCTACGACTTTTTCAAAGGCTTGGGGTGAATCGTCCTCAACAAAGGCATTCACTTCATCGGGGGTGGGAGGCATGCCACGCAAGTCATACGTCGCCCGTCTGATCAGACTTCTGCGATCCGTTGATTCGGAAGGGATTAGACCGTTCTTTTCCAAACGAGCCAGAATAAATCGGTCGATGGGTAGTTTTCCCCAGTTTGCATCTTTAACTTGAGGCAAGACCGGTTCAACAACGGGCTTCCATGCCCAATGTGATGCCTGACGTCCAGCGAGATCGAAAATTTTCTTGGTAGTTCCTCCAGTTGGTTCGGGTTCGTCGGACCAAGGGGCGCCCATGGACACCCAAGATTCCAGAATCTTAATTTCAGAGTCCGAAAGCTTGGTTTTGGGCGGCATCTGCAAATCGGGGTCGCGGTAACGGATAGCCTCAATCAGCAAACTACCCTCCGGATTGCCGGGTTTGACCGAGGGACCGTTATCTCCGCCTTGCAAGACCCCCTTGCGACTGTCCAAATAAAGATCGCCCTTGAGCTTTTTGGCCTTGTGCGAATGGCATTCGTAACAACGCTCGATCAACAACGGACGAACCTTGGACTCGAAAAAAGCGAATTCGGAACCGCTCAGAAAGGAAGAAGACAGAAAGATCGCACCCGCGAACCAAAGCGACTTCTTTCCAATCAAATCAATACTCATGGTGCTTGTAATCATTTAAAGTATCGCCCAGGTGTCAAACGCATGAAGCATCAGTTCCCGAATTTTATCCAAGGGAGTGATGGACTTTGGAGAAAGCGACTCACCAAGGCGTGATTTCTTTGATACGGCATCAGGTTTGCAGGCTTTTGACATTGCTGAATGGTTTGAGAGTAGTCGTTAGCATACAATATCCAAAACAAGCCAAATTACGAATGCATATCCTTGACTATCGCATATCTATTTTTGACTTTTAGAAACCTAACCGTGCAACCCAAAGAAAATCATTTTTCAAAACAGGTAACCGATGCCAGGCAAATCCTCTTCGGAATTCCCGACGAAACCCACGAAGAGTTAAGCGTGGTAAGCGTCGGATGCGAGCGCTGCTTGCCGGAATTTCTGGTCGATCGCAAGACCTTCCCTCAGCATACAAGCAACCGCGAAAACATGGGGTTCACGACCTTCGAATTCGTTTTGGAGGGTGAAGGACAGGTTCGCCTTGGGGACAAATTCCACGAACTCAAACCGGGGTCCGTCTTTACTTACTCGAGGGGAGTCCACCATCGGATTGAGAATTCGAGCAAAAAGCCCATGCTCAAATATTTCCTCGTCTGTGCCCATCATCCCTCCCAACAACCATTCAAGGAAGTTCATTCGGGCAAAGCAGGGCTTTTTCAAATAACCTCGATTGGGGAAGTCATGGAACTGTTCGAATTGATTCTGAGCAATGCGAACTTGGACTCCGAATACGGTGCGTCCCTTTGCAATTCATTGGCGAAGGCCCTGATTTTGAAGCTGTGCGAAAAAGCCAATCACTTCAGTCAAAGCGCTTCACTGGCTTGGAACACTTACAACCGGGCGCTACAATTCATGCGAAGAAATTACTTTACGATCAAATCAATCGAGGAGTTGGCCAATGAGGTAAACGTGGATCCCGCCTATTTGTCCCGAATCTTCCGGAGGTTTCACAAAGACACCCCCTACAAGTTTCTCATTCGGTTAAAAATGGGACATGCCGCTTCCTTGCTTCTCACCACGGGGAACCTGATCAAGAACATCGCCTTTGAGCTCGGTTTCGAAAACCCGTTTCACTTCTCGAGAGCCTTCAAGTCGGTTTACGGAGTATCGCCCGAAAGTTTTGTCAGGCAAAGAAGGCAAGAGAGAAACCTAACTTAATTCAAATGAAAGAATCGAATCCACCGAAAGAACCTAGTGTTGTCATTGAATATTGCCCGGGTTGTCGATGGTTGCTGAGGTCGTCATGGATGGCTCAGGAAATCCTCTCGACCTTCGAAACGGAAATCGATGAGGTCTGCTTGCGTCCTTGCCGGACGGAATCAGGTCGTTTCAGGATTACCTGCGGAGATCAATTGATCTGGTGCAGGAAAAGAGACGGAGGCTTTCCCGACGTCAAGACTCTCAAGCAAAGAATACGAGATCTCGTAGACCCGGAAAAGGATCTCGGACACTCCGACCGCGAGAAGACCAGTTAGGTCAATTTCCGGAAATGCTCTTAAGGAAATCCTCGAAGCTCGAAAAAGACTGAAGTTCCTCTCTTGCCCGGTCACATGTCTCGGAGGTCGAGATTCCCGTCGTCTCCGCCAAGAACAGAATATACTCCGCCACTCTTTGGGCGTAAAGAAGACGACCCTCGTCACTGATTGCGTAAAACCGACTGCGTTGACGATAACCGGCCGGCGAGTGGTCACCCAATGATTCCTTTAGCGAGCTGCCTTCGGCAGCCAGAACGTAAAGAAAGTTGTACTCGAACCAAAAGAAATCTTCCGGACTAGGTTCCAAGGCTCCCAAAATCGAGCGGCAAGCCGATTCGCTTTCGAATGCCTCGTCCGCCTGATCGCCAATGGTCAACCGAACGAACTCGCGAGCCATGTTTCTTTCCGTCTCGTCTTCGGCAAAACATCCGCTTGAAGCCAATTCCACGGTAAAAGCGTACCAGTCCTTCCAGAGAGCCTGATCGTTCGGATCCTTGGAACGGGACAAAGCTACCCCCATCTCGTAAGTGTAACGGCCACTGGTCTTGATTTCCAGGTTGCTACCGGTCCCCTCGCCCACGCCCTGATAATTTTCCGCCGACTTTCCGGATCCCGAATGGAAGCCGATGGAAACCCCGAAAGACTCACAGACCGACCAGATCGGCTCAACCATCTTACGCAGTTGGTCGTTGTCGGGATACGGAATGTTCTTTTGGAAACCAAAAGCCGGGGCGACAAAGTGGACGTCCATTCCCATCTCGAAGGACAGAGCAAGCATGACTGCCGTCGTCTCGGGAGTGGTCAAGCCGGGAAGCTCGTCAATCGACAATTCCCGCAGGTATTCGCAACCGAGCTTGGTCGTGAAATTTTTCTCACGGATAGCCCGGTATTTTTCGTCCCGAACCTTCATTTTCTTCATCGCCGGCCAAACGTAGGCAAGCAAACCGTTGAATTCGTCTTCGGTAGGTGACAAGCCCGCTTGCTCGACCCGCTTGCGGGTGGCCTCGACCAAGTCTGCGGGTATTTCATCTTTCACGAAAGAGGCTTTGGCATCGGCGTCCTCGGGCACTTCGGTAATGGCCAACTCTGGAGATAGATCGAAGGTGATGTAACTGGCGAACATGCAACCGGCGACCAGTTGATCCTCGCGCTCATCGAACTTGCCCCCGATGGGCTGGTGGTCGGCATTGAAACTCCAGGGAATCCCAATCTTGTGAAACCCATTTTTGAACTTGGCCAATACGCAACCATGAGTCATCCCCTCCACACTCTGACCTTGGTGTCCTTCGGGTACGTCACAACCGATGAAAGGAAACGGAACGGAATCCAAGTTGTCCGCAAGCATCTCGTCGACGTCGTAGACCAGCTCTCTGGGTATGCTGTTCTGGTTGGCCGTAAGTCCTTTGCCCAAACGGCTCATGGCCCAATCCACTCCATCCCAGTGCAGGGTCGTGAAGCGGGCACCGATCCCAAGGGTCGATTTCCCAAGGTCTCCTCCGGCAGTCGGAAAGGCGGTGTTTTTATCATCCCTTTCCTGCAGAAGATTCTTGAGCCCGATCAGGTTCTCGAAACTTGCGGGGAAAAAAGCGGTTCCTGCCAACTCTACCCCATTCGCCAAAACATCCGTCTGCGCCGAGCCTTGTTCGGAACTCAGGCACCAAGCGTGATCCCCTTGCTCGCTCTCCACCAACACCCAGTTCCCATGCTCGGTCACGAATGCGCTCTCGGGAAATTCCTCGACAACACCTCCTTGCTCGACCGTTCGAACGAAGGCACTCCAATCGAGACAAAAATCCTGACTCACGCATGGGTTGTCGCTGATTCGAAGGTTGTTCGAAACAAGAAACTCGTTAATTGGACTCAAGGCAAGGGATTCGTTGTCGGATGAACTCATGGTAATATCTGGGGCAAGTCAAAAGCATGCCAAGATGGCGCAAGGCACGGAAACCGCCAAGGCTTTTCGCCCTATGACTTGGAAGCCTGCCGGCGGGCAACCGCCTTCTTGAGCAACTCGTCCGCCACTACGCCCACCAGAATAACGATCCCGATTATGGCAAACTCCAGCGTATCCGAGATCTTCATCAAGTTAATGAACATCTTCAGGGTAACCATGAGGGCCGTTCCAACGACCACCCCAAGAATGCTTCCCTCTCCACCCCTGAGACTACAACCTCCCAGAACAGCCGCTGCAATGGCATACAACTCGAAGAAGTTTCCGTGCGAGGAAGGGGCTATGGAGTTGGAGTAATTGAGGAAGAACAGTCCGCCCAACGCACCCATGACCGTACAAATGACATAGCCGATTATCGTCATTCGATCCGTGTCTATACCCGAGAAACGGGCGGCTTCGACGTTACGGCCCAGGGCGAGCATATACCTCCCGTAAATTGTCTTGTTCAGAAAGACCGCGGCCAATATCGCGACGAGGATAAAAATGAAAAAGGCGTAGGGAATCGAATAGGTCCCGTAGGGTTCGCCCAAGGTAAACAATTCGAATTTGCCATTGGTCAGAAGGGATAGCGAAGACTCGTATTCGTTCCCATAACCGGTATCCCGATCGTTAACAAGCCAACGGGAAATCCCCCGGTAAAGGAGCAATCCGCAGAGCGTGACGACAAAGGGCTGCAGGTGAATTTTCGTTACGAGCAGACCATGTACGACCCCCAAAAGAAGAGCGATGCCAAGAACGGAAAGCAAGGCAACGGGAATCGGCATCGTCTGATCCCGGAAAAGAGGCATGGCAAGCCAACCCGCGTCGAGGGCACCCATGTCTCCCTCCATACTCACCCGCGTGTTACCATCGACCGATTCAGTCCTTCCCACCACGATTTGCTCCATGCCGCCACTCGGCTTGATAAAGCGGATCTGATCCCGAGCTTCCAGCCCCGCAAGCTGACCTTCGACAGTGACCGTACCCTTTTCCGTATCGACCCCCTTGACCGGGAAAAGCGTCGCGAGAAACCCGTCACTAGCCTTGGAGGTGGCCGGATTCAATCCATTCACCCGAAGCAATGAGCGTGAAACGGAGTTTCCTCCGTCATCTTCGGTTACAACTTGTTCAACACCAACAAGGGTAACCACCGTGCTACGGGCTTGAGTACTTCCGTAATAACGGAGTTGATCGCCTGCCTCGAAACGATCGGTCTGCTCGGCAAGCACAATGACTTGCCGTTGGGGATCGATTTCAAGAACATGCTCACGATCCGTAGGATCATAACTCACGGAAAGAAAAAGGGAGAGCAGAACGCCGCTCAGGCAAACGATGGAACCAATCGAGAGATCGATCCCGGCAGTAATGATGACAAAAGCAACCCCGATTCCAAGGACTCCATACATGGCAGTACGGAGAAACAAATTGAACATGTTGTTTCCATTCAGAAATCCCTCCGGCACCTGAACGGCCAAAAAGAGCCAAAGGCCCACCAAGAGCAGAGTAATTCCAAGTATTTTAACGTTCATATGAATTTAATTTCTTCGGTATCGATTCAAGCGGCCGTCTTTTCTCCTCCCGTAGCGAGTTGCATTACGTTTTCTTCGGTTAATTCCTCTCGGGTCAATTCCCCGGTTATGCGACCCTCGTGCATAACCAAGGCCCGGTCGGCCATCCCGAGTATCTCCTCCATTTCACTGGAAACGTAAAGGATCGCAACTCCGGACTCAGCCAGTTCCTCCATCAATGCGTAAATCTCACTCTTGGCACCGACGTCAATTCCGCGAGTCGGTTCGTCAAGGAGCAGGATCTTGGGTTTCATGGCCAACCATTTCCCCAGTACGACCTTCTGTTGATTTCCTCCCGAAAGGTAACGGATGATCTGATTTTCGTTGGGTGTCTTGACCCGCATGGCCGTGATCATTTCTTCGGAAATCTTTTTCTCCTTCGCAAAATCAAGGAAGCCGGCTTTCTTTTGATCTCTCCTGAGTGCAGCCAAACTGAGGTTTTCACGGACCGTCATGTCTATGACCAGACCTTGCTGTTTGCGATCCTCCGGAGCCAATGCGATTCCAGCCGCAATGGCAGAGACAGGCGAATCGAGTTCCAATTCCGCGCCTGATACTTGAATCGATCCACCAAGCGCGGGCGTAACGCCAAAAAGAGTCTCGAGCATTTCCGTACGCCCCGCCCCGACCAACCCGGCAATCCCGACGATTTCACCCGATGCAACGGAGAAAGTAAGTTCGTGCTGGGGATGGACCGGTGTCCTCAGCTTTTTGACCTCAAGGGCAAGGTCGCCTTTTTCGCGATCCTTGCGCTCATAGTACTCGGAAAGATCACGACCGACCATGAGTCGGACCATGGCCTCATGGGTGACCTCATCACGGCTTAGTTCACCCGCATTTTCACCATCCCGCATCACGGTGACGTGATCGGAAAGTTCCTTCACCTCGCCCAGACGGTGGGAGATGTAAATCACGCTCACCCCACGGGCCCGCAAATCCTTGATCACCACAAAGAGGTTTTCAGCTTCGGCTTGAGAAAGACTGGAGGTCGGTTCGTCCATGATCAGGACTCGGGCGTTCACGGAAAGAGCCTTGGCAATCTCCACCATTTGCTGCCGGCCGATGGTGAGGTCTCCCACCAGCGTATCGGGGGAAACGTCAAGCCCGACCATCTTGAGGAATTTTGCCGATTCTTTCTTGATCGTGGATTCGTCAATCAACCCTCCGCGCAAGGGTTCTCTCCCCAAGAAAACGTTTGCCCCCACACTTAGGTTGGTAGCCAAGTTGAGTTCCTGATGAATCAATGAAATTCCGAGATCCAAAGCTGCCCGAGTGGATTCGATCTCGACAGGCTTCCCATCAAGCAAAATCTCTCCTTCATCCGGCGGTTGCACGCCGGCCAGGATTTTCATCAAGGTGCTTTTGCCTGCTCCATTTTCTCCGATGAGGGAAAGAACCTGCCCTTTTTGCAAGGAAAGGTTTACCCCATCCAATGCGCGAACGCCCGGAAAGGATTTCCCGATGCCCTTGCATTCGAGCAGGGTTGTCCCTCCCGAATCGCGCTCTCCGCTAGGATCGGAATCTTGCACCGGATTCTCGTCAGAGGGTCAACCGGCCTTCTTGGCCTTGAGGTCGGCCCAATACTCATCCACGTCAACCTCGCCTTCCTTGGTCGCTTTTCGGACGACCTTGCGGGGAGGAATGTCAATGAAAGTTTCCTTCAATTCCTTGCCCTCGAGAAGGCTCTTGAGAATGACCGCTGACTGGTAACCGTACTGGTATGGATCTTGAACGATCGTTCCCGTGATGGTTCCGTCCTTGATTCCCTGCAAGGTCACGTCGTTCTCATCAAACCCAATGATTTTGATTTCACCAAGCTTTTCGGCCTGCTCAAGAGCCTTGTAGCAACCCGGTGGGTTGTATTCGAAAAGACCGACCATGGCTTTCATTTCAGGATATGCGTTGATGGAATCAGCAGCCTTCGACTTGGCATTCTGACCATCAGCCAAGATCGTACGGATAATTTGATACTTTCCGGAATCCAAGACCTTTTCAAGATCCAGATCGTAGTTGTTGGTATCCAGTTTTTCGGGTCGCTGGCGATCGAACAATTCATCAATTACGCCTTGCCTGCGATGCTTGGAATTATCCTGTCCCATTCCTCCGATGAAAAGAATGACACCCCCGCCATCCGGAAGGGCCTCCTTGACAAGTTGTCCGCACATGCGGCCAGCCTTGTAGTTGTCCATGCCAACGTAAGCTCTTCGATTGGATTGCGGAGCATCGGAATCGTGGGTAATCAGTGGCAACTTATCCGCAATGCTATTGAGCCAAGCCGTCTGGTTATCCGCATCCAAAGGGCTGATGGCAATGCCTTCAATGCCCGAATTGACGAGATCCTCCACGATTTGCTTTTGCAAGGTAGCCGAACGTTCGGGGGGCATTTTGACTTCAATTTCAATGCCCAAGTCCTTGGATGCATCACGACAACCCGCTTTGGCAATGTTCCAGAAGTCGGCAATTTGGTTCGTTACGAAGGCAATACGTAACTTTTTCTCACCAGAGTCATCGTTCCCTTTGCCACAAGAGGCAAAGAGGGAAAGCGCGTAAACAAGAACTAGATGAATCGAACTGCGAAGGAGCGATTTTTTTGCGGGAAACTTCATAATGCTGAGGATTTTCGGGATGATTAGGGTTTGATTGAAATCTGCTAAGAAAGGATACTACCACGGAGTACGCCCACCGTTCACGCACAAAGTTTGGCCAGTTATGAAAGAGGCTTCCTCCGAGGAAAAGTACGCCACCGCGTTTCCGACGTCCTCGGGCGTGCCCCACCGACCCAACGGAACCGTCTCGAGATAGGCGTCCTTGGCATCCTGCGGGTCGTTCTCATGACGTTCGGTCGGAATCCATCCGGGAGCCACCGTGTTCACCGTAATGCCAAAGGGAGCCAATTCGTTCGCCATGCTCCGGCTCCACCCGATTTGCCCACCCTTGGCCGCAACGTAGGCGCTGAATTCGGGAACGCTGCAATGAAAGACCTCACTGGTGATATTGATGATCCGTCCCCACTTGCGTTCCTTCATTCCGGGCAAAACGGCCCGGGCCAGGTGATAAGGACTGAGAACGAAAAATTCATACATTTGCCGGTAGAAGTCGGCATCGTATTCCTCGATCGGCTTTTGCGGTTGATCGGGTGTGGCATTGGGAACCAGTATGTCAAGAGCACCGAATTTTTCCTCCACCGCCTCGACCATGGCCGCAACCTGATCGGGATCGGAGGCATCGGCCCGTACAAGCATGGCGTTCACGTTTTGATCCCGGAGTTCCGTCAAGGTTCTCTCCGCTGACTCCCGGTCATTCAAGTAATTCAGGACGACCTTGGCTCCCGCCTTTCCGAGAGTCATGGCCACGCCCCGACCCAAACCGCGACTGCTCCCCGTTACCAAGGCAACTTTTTGTGACAAAGAAAAATTCATGAGTAAGGAAGGATGATCAAAAGGAAGGGGTTCTAGAAGACTAAAGTGAAAAGTCTCGTTATTTTTATATTTGGGATATGGTTGATATTTCAATTCCCTATGTCTCGCCAGTCAATAGGGAAAGTATATTCGGGAGATTTTTATCCCTCGACCTTGCTTCGGATCATTGCATGGATAAAGTCCATGAAAATACTCTCGACCCTCTTACCCTTACTTGTCTTCACCACGGCGGAAGCGAACAAACCGACCATCGTCTTTCTCATCGCCGAACGCGAATACCAAACCGACGAGACCCTCCCTGTCTTTGCCAAGGAAAACCTCGGGGACAAGTATGTCATCCGCTACTGCAAGGCCGAGGATGAAGGGTCCAATCGTCACGTTCTCAAGAATGCCGGGGCAATCGCCGATGCCGACTTACTCTTCGTCAGTGCCCGACGACGGGCTTTTTCAGGCAAGACCATGAGCTTGATCCGCAAGCACGTCGCGGACGGCAAACCCGTCCTTGGTATCCGCACGGCATCCCACGCCTTCGCCCTGCGCAAGGAAACCTTGCCCGAGGGTCACGAGACTTGGAACGATTGGGACAGGAAAATCATCGGGGGCAACTACAACGGGCACCACGGCGGAGGAAAACCCTGCCGGATCGACCGTTTTCCCTCCGGCCCCGAGCATCCGATTTCAAAGGGAGTCAAGCTCCCCTTCGATACGCCTGCCTCGCTTTACCGCAACTCCCCCCTGCCCAAGAAATCGAGCCCGTTGCTTCGGGGAACAATCGAGGGTTTTCCCTCCGAACCGGTTGCGTGGACACACCGATCACCTTCCGGCGGAAAAGTGTTCTACACCTCCCTCGGACACGTGGAGGATTTTAAGAAACCGGCCTTCGACAAGCTTCTGCTCAATGCCGTGAAATGGTGCCTTGAAAAGGAGTGACCTTTTACTCGGGTAATTCGAAGGGGGGCCGCTCATGGCGCAATCGGCCTCTGAAATCACCCACGTTGGCCCGCCAGAAGTTTTGCTTGGACAAATCGACTTCGTGTATCACAACCTCGTCCTTGGTCGTGGCCCGGGCATGAAGTTCACCCGCCCGATCCCATATCCCCGTCTGCATCCAATCATCGTTGAGGCTATAGGTCGAGGTGACGAGGTGGATTTGATTTTCGATCGCCCGGGCCTTGGCCAAGGCAGGATGCCCGCCCATGATCGGCATGGCAATGACTTCCGCCCCGTTGGCGGCGATACCACGGGCGACCTCGGGCATATGGACGTCGAAACATATCATCATCCCGACTTTCCCGAAACGGGTTTCGAAAACGGGAAACCCGGTGCCAGGGGTTACCCCCCGGCGGTATTCCCCGCGAGCCAAACAAAGCTTGCGGTAGGTCCCGACAAGGGATCCATCCGGGCCCAGCATGACGGCGGTGTTGTAGACCTTGTGCCCCACCCTCTCGAAAAGGGTGGTCACCAGATAGAGGTCGTGCTTGGCCGAGAGGGTTCCGAGATACTTGGTGCAGGGACCTGGGATCGGTTCGGCGCCGGTTACGTGATCCAACCCATTGTTCATGGTAGTGATGCACTCCCCGAAGACCACCATGTCGGCTTTTTTGGCGGCCGCCTTTTCAACGAAAGGAGCGAGCATCCGGCAGTTGTCGAGAGTTGATTTGCCACCCTTCGGGCGAAAGTTCACCGCTGCGAGCCTTGCCTTGCGCGGCTCGCGTGGAGGAGATTTTTCAAAAGACACCGCACCCCATTCCACTTCACCTTTGGGTTCCCACCTGAGAAAGAGCCGAACAGTGGCATGGGTCGCTTTGGCAGGGGCCTGAAAAATTTCGGAAAACTTGGTCCACCCCTTGGCATCCGCGGGTTGATCCCAGGGATACATGGGACGGGTATGAACACCCAATCGGTCATCAACGACGTACTTGCCGTCCGGTCCATGAAAAAACACTTCCACGTAACGGTTGGACCTCGCATTCTTGACTTTCCGGTTCTTGGCCAAGGCCGTAACCCTGTAATGAGAGTCGCCCTCGATCTCGAAGGTCTTGCCCCAGGCGCCGAACAATCCTTCCTTCGCATCCTGACGGATGACCAGTCCACCCTTGCCTTCCGGCCCACCCTTCTTTCTCAGGGAAAAATCCGGTCGAATCTCGTCGCGGGGGGAATACGGTTGCCAACCTTTCCATTCAAGTGACGATTCAGCCCCTGATGAGAAACCCGGGACAGACAAAAGCAGACATAGACAGAGGGTTAAGGGGATTTTCTTTTTCATGGTTTAATAATCACGAAACGGACCTCGCGGCTCGGCGGCAGCCATTTCCTTTTTCCAGTTTGCGAATCGATCCTTCAGTTTTTTCAGGATCTCGGGGCGCTCGGCGGACAAGTCCTTTTTCTCCGACAAGTCTTTTCGAAGATCAAACAATCCATTCCCCCTGCCACTCTCCACCCATTTCCAATGCCCAACTCGAGCAGCCTTGTCCAGACGCCTTTGCCAAAACATTTCCCCTCTTTGGGATTTCTTCTTTCCCTGCAGGACCGGAATCATATCGAAACCATCGAGCTTGACCCCTTTGGGTCTCTTTGCCCCGCTGGCTGAACAGAGGGTCGGAAAAACCTCGAGCGAAGTGAGGAACTCATCGCAGGTCTCCCCGGCAGGAAGCATGGCGGGCCAACGAACGATGCAAGGTACACGGATTCCACCCTCGAACATTTGTCCCTTGGCCCCGCGCAAGGGGGAATTGTCAGCCGCTCCCCCACCCCCGTTATCGCTGAAGAAGATCACGATCGTATTCTCCGCCAACCCATGTTCATCCAAAAAGCCAAGGACCTTCCCAACGGACTCGTCCATTGCGGTGACCGAACCCACGAACTCGAGCCTGCGGGCAGGCTTGTTCGGAACCGTGTAGGTCTTCGACCCATACCTTCTGATCGTGCGTTCCTCGGTACCGACCCGGGCTTGCAATTCGGGATAGAGAGCCTTGTATTTTTCAGGTGACTGAGCTCCGCCCCTGATCACGGGATCCAAGTTGGAAGCGCCATGCGGAGCGTTGAAGGGAAGGTAGAGAAAGAATGGACGATCCTTTTCCTTCTTAAGAAAGCGAAGAGCTTCCCGTTCGAACAAAGAAGTGCAGTAGGTTCCCTTGTCCTCGGTCGTCGCTTTGAAATTTCTAAACATCGAAGGGACCCCGTAACGCTCATGAGTATAGTAATCGATCCCCGTGTTGGAGAAGCCGTAGAAATCATCGAATCCACGGGAAAGAGGAAGGAAGCGTTTGTGGACGCCAAGGTCCCACTTCCCATAAATCGCGGTTGCATAACCTGCCTTGCTCAAGACCTCGGGCAGGAGGATTTCACGCTCATCCATACCTCCGACTCTCTCGAAGGTGGCTTCGTACTCGCCGGGCTTGTATTTGTACCCATAGTCCGGAGCCTCGTTCCTGACCATGTCGTACATTCCGTTACGCTGGGGATAGCGCCCGGTCAGAAGAGCTCCCCGGGATGGTGTGCAAGCTGGCCAAGCGACGTAGAAGTTGGTCAATTTCACCCCGCCCTTGGCCAAGCGGTCTAGATGTGGAGTCTTGATTTCCTCGGAGCCAAAGCATCCAAGATCTCGATAGCCTTGGTCGTCGGAAACGATCAGCACCACGTTGGGCGGTTTGGCTATGGCAAGAGACCCCCAGGCAATACGAGTGAGGAGAAGGAAGGAAAACCCAAGGTTCAGCCCTTTCATCAAGAAAGAATCCTCCTGCGATTGACCGGTACGTCAACCCACTACTTTTGCGTGCAACCACATTTTGTGGACGAGCGAAAAACCCTCAACATCAGAACTTGATGGTGCGGGACGATGGGCTGACCGAGCTTTCACCCTTGAGGGTTTTCCAGAGCCCGCGGTCTGGTTCGCCGACCCGTACCTCATAAGTTTCTCCCTTGTCAAAGACCGGTGGACGGAAGGAGTTCCCGTGAATTCGCAAGGCATAAACCAGTTCCCCCTTGGAGTCCTTGATCTGGATGACCGGGTTCTTCATCCCCGTGACCTTGATGGTCGGCAAGTGCTCGACCGGCTCCCGGCCATAGTTGTCAGTGTAGCGTATGGTCTTGGGCCAACCGGGAAACTGGTCACCCGGCTTGGGATTGGCCGCATCGATGAGCAGGCGGTGGCACTCCATCCGAATCGTACCCGTCTTCGCATTCAACCGGACAATGCCGAAACCGGAAGCCTTGTCATGAAGAGTGGCAAGACGTCCCTTGCGGTTCTTGGCCGCAGGGTTGCCGATTGCAAAGACGCTCAGCTTGTTGTCCAGTCCATCCTTGTAGTCGCCCGTGTTGGGCAAGGTCGGATCAGACCGATTGCGAACGGGGCGACCCTCCTTGTCGGGACGCCAAGAGCGAGGGTAACCTGCGGCAATGCTGGGTACGCAAAAGGAAAAGCCCGCATCCCCCCAGTCGTCAATCCCGTGCCTTACGACAGAGGCAAGGTGCTGGTCGCCGGCATAGTGAAAGACAAAGCCTCGACGCAACTCGTCAAGGGCCCGGTTGCGACCGGACTGGGGCCACCCGTTGCTGTCCAGATCGGCCACTATGTACTGTTGCCCGCCTCCATGGTAATTCGCCAAGTTACAGAAAATCGTTTGAGAAAGGGCTACCTTCAGGTCCGTCCCCTTCCAGTCGCCCGCAAAGTGCCGGAGAAATTTCAACTGCCTGTCGCCCAGGAGGACCAATCCTTCCTTGTCCACCGAGGAGGGCTTGAACTTCGGATCCTTGATGTGATCGGGACGTCCTTTCCAGTAATTCACCTTGCCCTCGGGACCCGATTTGAACTTGCGGTCTTCCAGGATGGCAAAGCCCACCCTGCCATAGATCATGTCCCCGTAGTAGACCCCGATCCCACGCTCCACGGGTGTCGGGTCGAAGGGGGCGGGATGATGATCGGTCTGGGTTCGCTGGACTGCATTGACGAAATCCGGATGCATGGCATAGCCCCCTTGGGAATGCCCCTTCATTCCACCGCAATCACGTCCCGCCGCTCCCCAGATGTTCCCCTGGTAAACGTCATGGTCGTCAGGCAATGCGATGGTCGGACGATCACGCATAAGATCCCGGAATGCCCAGCCCCAAAGATAGATTTTACGCAGGTAGTTGAGCACCGCCAAGTCAACGGGACTGCGATGAATCCCATACCCGCCCACGTCCTCGTAGATCTGGTCCCCGGAGAAGAAAAGGACGTCTGGATTGACGATCCCCACGTTCTCGACCAGCTTGGAATTAGGAAAGGCGGTGGCCTTGTTGCCGGTAAAACCCGCCACCACGACCTCCTTCTTGGCTACCGGGTCCTTGCGGATCACCCCCTCGAAATACCTTTCCTTGTTTGAACCATCCTTCTTCTTGTCCTCAAAGACAACCCGGTAGGAAACGTCCCGGGAATCCTCCCATTCCTTGACACGGAAAGTCGCCGTCCTGGACAACGAATCGATTTTCGCGACCGCTTGCTTCTTCCATTTCCCCGACCCGTCCTTGGCATCAAGCCTTACTGAGTCGGCCTCCTTTTTTCCCAAAGGCGGCATCTGAGCAGTCAGGGTGAGCGTACCCCGACTCAAGGTATGCATGGCATAGAGAATCGGTCCGAAGGCAAGACCGGGACGGGCTTCCACCATCCCACCTTCCACTTTCCAATCCGAAAACCAGAAACGGGACAGCTTCCCCGCTCCCTTCGCATTTGATTGCAGGTCGATATTGCAGCCAATGGCCAAATTGCCGGACAAGTCCTCGCTCTTGATCATTGGCGAGGAAAGCCTGGACAGCTCTTTACCGGTTCCCCCCTCAAAGGCAAGAAGGAGCAGACTGTAAGAGCCTTTCGTCTTGGCAGGAGTAGCTTCCAACCTCAAGGTGATATCCTTGACGGAAGACAGGGCTTCCCCAGACTCCGCTTTTCCAATGAACAATTTGCCATTCGTCCTGACGCCTGCAACCAGTCCCTTTCCCATGAGCAGGCTTGCCCGGGGATCACGGGTTTCCTGATCAACAACCCCGACCATAAAACCAGCCGAACCTCTTTTCGAATTCTCCTCAATCCCCAACCGGACCGATACGACAAAGGATGCATCCGGGCCAGCAGGGCTCAGTCCATGGGTGAGCAAGTGCACGTTCCGATTCGCTCCGTTGCGGATGCAAACGATCCGGCCATCCCGAACGAGCCAGTCCTCCATCGGATTGGCCCAGTACTCTTCGCCCAACCACACCCGGTCATGGGTATTCTTAAAGTCACTGGAAAACTCACCGGCATTGAGAAAACAGGCGGAGGCAAGAAAGATAAGGAGATACAAGGGTTTCATATTATTGGTCACTGGTTAAAGGCAAGGAGGAGAACGGGTCACTTCCCGTATGCAAAAGAGGGAACACCAGATACACCCAATCCGTCCACCACGAAAACCTTGCCTGCATCCGGTTCATCCAAGGTCTTGTGCAAGCCGGTCGTTACGAACAAGCGCTCGAGATTCGGACCGCCAAACGCGCAGGCGGTTGTTTCCACGCAAGGAAAGTCTACTTGTTGAAGAAGCTCTCCGGACAAAGGATCGATCCGCAGCACCGTTCCTCCATGGCACATCGCCACCCATAATTTGCCGTCGGCATCAATGGTCATGCCATCAGGCGAGCCTGCCCATCCGGCAACTCCAGTATCAACGACCAAGGATGGTTCTCCGATTTCCCCCGTTTCGTTCTCAAAGGGATACGCCAAAATCTTCTTGGTCGGGGTGTCGATATAGTACATCACGGTCGCCTCCGCGTTCCAACAAATCCCGTTGGAGTTCGTGACTCCGGACACCTTCAGGCTCAAGTTTCCAGCCAAGTCAAACATGTAGAGGTTGGCATCCCCTGTCTTCTTGACCGTACTGATCGTACCTGCCCAAAATCGTCCAGCCGGGTCGCACTTACCGTCATTGAATCGATTGTCCGGGCGCTTATGCGCCTCAGGATCGGCAAGGTTTATCTTGTCCCCCGACGCGGGATCGAAAGAATAGATACCCGAATCACCGGCGCAAAGAAAGCTTCCATCTTTCATCGGTACAACCGTCCCTATGCGCTCGCTCATCTCCCAAGTCTCCTCGTTCCCGGTCTCCCCATTGAGGCGTATAAGCGTGTGGCCTTCGATGTCTACGTAGATCAAATGTCCGTCCCAAAAGATCGGACCCTCTCCCCATTGGGAAACGCACGAGCCGACGGGTTGAATCGTAGTGGATTGGTTCATACTTCTTTATTGGTCGCCTCGCTCACGGCTTGCAACCAATTCCTTGCAATCAGTTCATGGCCTTGGGGCAACGGGTGCACACCATCCCAAATCCATTGCTCCGGGCTAACTTTTCTAGCCGCCTGATCAAAAAATTCCTGCGTTTTGACATGAATGGCTCCGTAGTCATTTGCCAATCTCGGGACGATCGCGCAAAGCTTGTCCACGATCGCCCGCTTTGCTTTGAACGCCGATGGATCAGTCAGTCCGCCCGAAGCCAGTACGAAGGGGTCGAGCAAGACCAACTTCAAATCCGCATTCGCCTTGCGGCTTGCATCAAGAATAAAACGATAGTCAGCTTCCCATTCCTCCAAACCCTTGTCCTTGGTCACCGTACGGCCAACGTCATTGATCCCGATCAGAATACTCAACCAGTCAGGCTTCATATCGATCGCGTCCTTCTGCCAGCGGGCCTTCAGGTCACGGACTTTGTGACCGCTCATCCCGCGATTATAGACATCCAATTGCGCTTCGGGTATATCGACTCCCAATCGGGCCGCTATCAGGTAAACATAACTATGCCCCAAGTAGTGATTGCGATCCTTTTGGTTCCTTCCCCATTTCATGTCGGTGATCGAGTCACCTTGAAAGAGGAGGCGGGAACCTTTCTTGAACTTGGGGCGTCGATAATCATACCCGTTTACCGAAGATACACTGAGCTCGGGCTCTTTTGCTTTGGCGGAGGATGCGGCAACCAATGACGTGACGCAGGTTGCACTGCAGTTGATAAAGGATCGTCGATCAATCATGGTGTTGATTGCCTATCTTGTATTCAATCCAATCGCAAGAGAGCTTCTGCACGAAACCTGTCCAACCCACCGCTTCATGCGAATTGATTTTGAAGAAAAATTCACGACGCAGGATGCCACGCAAATCAGGATTCCCCGTATAAAATCAAATTGTAAGACAATTGAAAATTGAAGAGGCAGGGGATTGTTATTTAAGAATGGCCAAGTAAGAAAATTTGGTTTCCCAATCTCTCCTGATGGCTTCCTCCAACTCGACCAAATTCGCTTCATTGAGCCCCATTGTCTTCAAGAACTTCTGACTGGGTGGTCGATAAAACGAATGACCGCTTGTACCGAACTTCATCTTGTTTACAATCGAGTTAGCCAACAAAACAATGTCCACAAGAAGATGAATATCAGGGTCTTCCAAGTCGGTTCTGTCTTCCCGTAATTCCGTATGATGCCAACGGATTGACTGACATAACTCATAGGGCATTGCCCACTTCTCGGCGATAAGAGAACCCAGTATCTCATGTTGGAGCAAATTCCTCTCAACCTCCATTTCATGAATGGTCATCTTTTTTCTCTTGGCAGACAAGAGTTCTTTGCTGAAAGCGTTTGCGCTGAAATTAATTTTGGCGACTTTGCCAATGTCATGAACCAAGCCACAGGCATAGGCTCTGTCATTGTTTCCATACTCCAAGAATTCACTGATGACATGAGAACCGAGGGCAACCCCGACACAATGCTTCCAAAGGGATTCGACTTTAAAGAATGGTGGAAACTTCGTGCCCGAAAAGAAAGGCAAAACCGAAACGTTCATTATGATCTTTTGGACGTTTTCAAAACCAAGCTTGTGAATCGCTTCGCCAATTGAAGTTATCCTCTTCTCTTCCAATTCAAGAAATTCGACCTTGTTGACGACTTTGAGGATTTCCAAACTAATCGACTGATCTATTCGAATCTGTTCCTCTATCAAGTCCAAGGTTACGTTCAAGTTACCCAAGGTTTTGACCAAATCATCCAAAATTTGAGGCAAGCTCGGAAGTTTGTCTCCGAGTCCTTCTATGATTTCGTCATAAGTGACTTCTTTTTTATTCATGCTTTTATAGCTCCTTAGGGCAAAATTAAAGCTCTTAGAGTACCTTTTCCCGAGAATCAAATTTAAAAAACTTCTTTGGCCAACCCCTTGGTTAATTTTTTTCCCAAGAATCCCGAAAGAACTTCATGGCCAGCTCGTTGACGTCCTGGCCTGCGGGCAAGACGGGAAGGCCCGAGTCCTTTGTTCCGTAAACTGTGCATTCAACACCCAGAAGATCGCATTTCTTCTTCACGAAAAGAGCATTGTCGGGATGATGAACGCGATCGTTGCGACCCGAACGGTTGTACACGAAGATGGGCGGTCCTCCCTTTCGCAAATAGGGAATGGCAAGCAAGGGAGTGCCCATGGGTTGCTGAATTGGAAAGAGGGAACGGATACCCAAATCATTGGCATGGCCGACGTGGCAAGTGATAATGGCCCCTGCGGAGACACCGGAGACCGAGATTCTATTTGGGTCGAGGTTGTACTTCGCGGAGTTCTCCTTGAGAAAACGGATTGCCTCGGCGCAATGATTCATGATCTTCAAGTAGTCCTGCCCTACGTGAACGAGAAAGGGATAATTGACGCTCGCGAAGGCAACCCCTTGCGGATGGTATTTGCGCAACAGCGAACTGCGGGAAAAGAAGGCCTTGTCCCCGAACTTGAACCCTCCCCCATGGAAGTAGACGACCAACGGGGCGGGCTTTTTGCCATTGACCGTCCACAAGTCCAGCACACTACGGTCGTATTCCTTGCTATAGCGCAGATTCCGATGGGTGGGTTGTAGTTGCTGCCCAAAGCAAATCGGGCAAAGCAAAGACAGGAATGAAAGGATTGTGATTACTTGGTTCATTTGAATACTCGGGTAATTGGTTTCGAGACTTTTCATTTCCGGCTATTTCTTTTTACCCTTTTGAGGTTTCACTTTGAGGCCGACCTCCTTGGCCCATTCTTCCCAGCGTGTCTTCATTTGCAACACCCGTTCGGGAAACTTGGATGCAAGGTTTCTTGTTTCCGTGCGGTCCCTGCTCAAGTCATACAACTGCCAAGGATCGCTCTTGCGTTGAACGAGTTTCCAAGAATCTTTCCGGAGGACTTGCCAAGATCCGTATTGAAAAAAGAGAGGCTTTTCACGCTCAAGCTTTTTCCCGGCAAAGGTCGGGGTTATACTAATGCCGTCCAAACCCGGAAGGTTTCCCGAATACCTCGATCGTTCGCCTGCAAGCTCCATAAAGGTCGGCACGAAATCGATCAGATGACAAGGTTCGCGTGAAATCGAATTTTTGGGCAACTTGATCCCATCCGGCCAATGAGCGATCATGGGCGTGCAGATTCCTCCCTCCAGTCCCTGAACCTTCCATTTTTTGAACGGGCTGTTGGTGGCATTCGCCCATGACTGCCCGATTGCTTCAAAGGAACCCACGCTCCCCCACGCCGCTTCTGCATTCTTTCCTCCCCGCCTAGGTCTCTCATGGCTCGATCCATTGTCGACCAAGAAAATAATGAGAGTGTCCTCGAGTTTTCCAGTTTCACTCAACTTAACGATCAAACGCCCGACGTTTTGGTCCATACGGTCAACCATCGCGGCATGAATTTGCATGCGCAATGCCTCCTCCTTTCTTTCTTTTGGAGATAGAGTTGACCATACCTTGTGCTCCGGTTCGCTCAGGGGAGTCACCTCTTCGTCAAACAAACCGGTCGCCAACTGTCTTCGGTATCGAGCTTTACGGATGGCCTCGTATCCGGAATCATAAAACCCCTCGTACTTTGCGATGTCTTCAGGATGAGCATGCAACGGCCAGTGCGGAGCATTATATGCCAAATAAAGAAAAAAGGGGTCATCCGCACTCTCTTTTTCGTCCAGCCATTCCAAGCCCCAATCGGTAAAGGCATCGGTCGCAAAGAAGTACTTGGGTGGTAGGTAAGGCTTTACCAATTTCTTATCAAATGCCCAGGTGTAGACGACTTTCCAACCAGGAACGTCCTCTCCTTCCCTAGCCTTGTCTGCGGGATTCCAAAAATTGATCGCTCCACCAAGAAATCCCGAAAAATGATCGAACCCTCGTTCGTGCGGGTTGAAGCTCGCATGGTGCTTGCCAGACCACCAGGTTCGGTAACCGGCCGGCTTGAGAATTTCCCCGATCAGGGCCGTGTCGCTGAAGCCCCGGTCACTTCGGTGGTGATACAGTCCGGTCAGCAGACTGATCCGCGTAGTCCAGCACTTCGAGGTGTTGTAAGCTTGGGTGTAACGAATTCCGTTCTTTGCCAAGCGATCCAGATTGGGCGTCTTGATCTCTCCGCCGTAACAACCCAAGTCCGAATACCCCATGTCATCAGCCATAATAAGCACCACATTCGGACGCGTTGCCGCATGGGACAAGATCGCCAGACACGACCAGAGAAAGAAACCTAGAAAATGAAACCTTTTCAATTTACTTGCTTGCTCCTTTCCCAATTCCACTTGTCCGCAATCGGACCAATAACTCTTCGGTTTTTTTGGGGAATTTCTTGGCAACGTTCTCGGTTTCCTCCGGATCCTTGGCGTGATCATACAGTTCCAAAAACAAAGGCTCGGAATCGATGTCCCGATAATCCAACCAAGCGACTAGCCGATGACGGTCCGTTCGCAGGGAGTACCCCATAAGGTGGTGCTCGAAAAGATCGCGATCCCATGAATTCCCTTGCTGCTTGATGATTTTCCTTTCCACCTCATCGATCAAAGGTCCGAAGAACGTCTGGCGCATTCCGGGAGAAAGCGGGTTGGCCGCCCACTCCCGCAGAGCGGGGTTGGGAAATTGGCTGACCGCATGTTTTTTCCACTTCTTGCTTGGGGCATCAAGAAGCGGTACGAAACTTTTTCCCGCCAAATGAGCGGGCTTCGGCAGACCGGCCAAATCACACAAGGATGGATAGATATCGACCAGCTCGACCAAGGCGGCGGTGGATTCGCCGCGGGCCTTCATTTTGGGAGTCCAAACGATCAACGGTACACGGGTGGCTATTTCGTAATTGGTCGCTTTTCCCCAGATACCCATGTCCCCCAAATGCCAACCATGATCGCCCCAGACCACAATCACGGTGTCATCGCGAATACCCGCTTCGTCGAGAGCCTCGAGCATCATTCCGATTTGCGCATCGACATAGCTGATGCAGGCGTAATAGCCGTGCAGGAGAGTCTTGGCCAATTCCGGCCCGATGGGCCCCTTTTTGGGAATACCATGGCGGGTGCGCAATTCGAAAGAGGCATGCAACCCGGTGGCCGCCCCACCATTCGGTTCGTTCGTTTGTTTCGCTAACTTGATGTTCTCACGATCATAAAGATCCCAGTATTTTTTGGGGGCGATAAAATCGAGATGAGGCTTTTTGAAACCAAGAGCCAGAAAGAGAGGTTGCTTGGGTTTCTTGTCGATATGATCCTTCAATGTGGCGATTGCCAGCCTCGTACTGAATCCATCGGAATAGGCATGGTCGGGAACGTCTGCCGACTCGTAAGCCGGGCCATGGATGAGCCCACCCGATCCTTCCTTTCCGTATTTGGCCAACATCTTTTCCTTGTTCGATGCCCACAGTTCCTGATTCTCCTTGAGCGCATAGTTTCCAGGCAACCACTTCATCTTCACCGGGCACCGGTTGAAGGCAGCCTTGCGACTCCAGGAGTGATCATTATCGGTCATACGGCCATGATAGATCTTTCCGCAATAAACCGACTCGTACCCATGCTTGACGAAGTGCTGGGGCAAAGTAACGATTCCGGGATTCAGTTCGCGAAAATAAGCCGTGTTCTCAATCACCCCAATTTCATCCGGTCGGGCACCTGTCATCAGACTGGCCCGCGAAGGGCTGCAAATGGACTGCTGACAATAGGCCCGGTCGAAGCGCATGCCTTCCTTGGCGAGCTTGTCCAAGTTCGGAGACTTTGCGATTGGCGAACCGTAGCATCCGAGCTCCGGCCTCAAATCGTCAATTGCAATGAACAGGATGTTTGAAGGTTTGCCGAAAAGAGCCGAAACTACCCAAAACGACAGAATGGCAATGGGACGGACGGGAAAGACTCTTTGTAAGCGAAAACTCATGGTTCTTGGCAAACGGGACAAGCCCTTGCCAAGAACAACGAATCTGCGCTTTTGAGCCGCAGCTCAAGCCCAAAAGGAGAAGATCCCTTGCAAAAACCTACAAGGTGGCCAGGAACGAGGAACTTGCCTCGTAATTTTCCAAAATCTTTTGCTCCACCTCCACGAGGCGATCTTCATCCAATCCGAACGATTCCAACAATACAGGAGACGGGACCTTTGTAACGAAATGCCCGCTATTTCCAATTTGGAGCTTCTTCACCAAAAGATTGGCCAAGTATACGATATCAATCAAGTGGTGCAAATCGGCAGACTCGACGCCAACTCTCATCGCCCTGTTTTCCATGTGATGATAGCGGATGACTGATGACAACTCAACGGGCATTTGCCAGAATTCCATCATTAGACTGCCCAACGTATCATGCTTGAGGCATTCGTTGATCAGTTCGAAGTCATGCAGATCCAAGTTGCCCTCCCGGGCTGCTTTGATCTCGCTGCAAAACTCCTCTTGGTTGAACTTTATTTTAATCAGCTTGCCGATATCGTGGACCAACCCGCAAGTGTAAGCTTGATCGGGATTTTCGTATCCCGTCTCCTCTGCCAAAACGGAACTGGCAACGGCAACGCCCAAGCTATGCTGCCAAAGAGAAGCGAAACTGAAGATGCGAGGAAATTCAACGTTCTCCATCAAGTGGAGCACGGAAACGTTCAGGGATATTCGCTTGGCATGCTCCAATCCTATCTTGTGCAAGGCATCATGAACCGAGGTAATCCTAGGCTCGTCCGGTTCAAGAAATTCCACCTTGTTGGAAACTTTCAGAATTCGAGAGGTTATGGCTTGGTCTACCTCGATCAAGTCTTCTATGCTTTCAAGACTTGAATCGATATCGGACAACCTATTGATCAACTCTTCCAGGATTTGAGGCAAAGTAGGAATATTTTTCTGGATGGCATTAATTACGTCTTCGTATGAGACCGCGGAAGTAACTGCTGTTGTAGTCATGATGTATCAGTTTATGGGATTTTAGTCGGTTGAAACTTGGTAACTGGTTCTGGGTTTAGTTTGTATTTGCACCGGTAAATGGCACTCGCGGAAGAAAACTCCACGAATTATGATGTAATAATAGAAAATTTTGTTCATTCGTTATGAATAATATTTGTATTTTGTATTTGCTGTGCTTCCTTTATACAACATAAAAAGGTTGCTGATTCGCGTTTTTTTTCTGTGTTTTTGCGTCATTTTTCGCGCAAACTATGTCAACCTTCGAGTGAAGGGGTTGAGTTTTGCCCCGTCCCGACTGCCTCAGAAGCAAAAGTAAGAACGACTATCGGATCCCTTTGTACGACCGAAAACTCCCGATGCTTCCATTCCTTGACAATTTTTTCTGTTTTTCGATTCGCTGGAAGAAAACGGCATTCTCGATTTCGCCATTTGTTCCTGGGTAAAGTCCACCTTGGGAAGGAAGTTGAAGGGTGCGTTCCTATCATGTTCGACAAGTGCCAGTCATGCTGTTTGCCAAGCCCGAAAACATTCGCTGCTCCAAATCCTTTTGGCCTTGCTCAGGATAAAAAGGTCAGGGTTTGATAAGTGATGAGTGCGGAGAGGTAGGCCAGAGCAGTCATATAGCCAAACTGGAAAGCCGCCCATTTCCAACTTCCCGTTTCCCTGCGAGTGACGGCTTGCGTGGGTAGACATTGCATGGCCAAAACGTAAAACACGAGCAGGCTCACGCAGGTCGCCATCGTATACACGGGCGACCCATCCGATCGCTTGGAAGCCCGCAAATTATCGTACAAGGAAGCAGGATCTTCATCGACCGCATCCTCCCCTACTCCATAGATGATCGAAAGGGTTGATACGATTACTTCCCGGGCGGCAAACGAGCTCACGATCCCTACACCGATCTGCCAATCGAAACCGAGCGGTTCGATAACGGGCTCGATTGCCTTGCCCAACCGTCCTGCGGCGGAATTGGCAAAGGCATGCTTGGATTCCAGCCTTGTTGCCTCTTTGCGCAACTCATCGTCATTGGTTTGATCGGCCTGCAATAACATTTCAGCCACTTCAACCGGAGGTTCGCTCTTGGGGTAAGTGGAAGCGGTCCACAGCACGATCGAGATCACCATGATCACGGTGCCCGCCTTGCGGATGAAGATTCCCGCCCGGTCGATGGCCATTAGGAGAGCATTCCGGACGGACGGCATCTTGTAACCGGGCAATTCCAAGACCAGGGGTCGAGTCTCTCCCGGAAGGATCGTTCGGCGGAAGACAAAGGCCATCACCAAAGCTGCGATGCCACCCAACGAATAGGCTCCGGCAAAGGCAAGCGCTGCATACATGGGTTGATCGGGAAACAAAAGGGCGCAAACCATTGCATAAACCGGAATCCTTGCCGAGCAAGTAAGAAGGGGCAAAACCAGTATGGTAACCAACCGGTCGCGTTTATCCTCAATTCCTCGAGTAGCCATGATTCCAGGGATCGCGCACGCGTGTGAGGATAGCATGGGGACAAACGCCTTCCCGGGCAGACCCACTCTTCTCATGAGACGATCCATGACGAAAGCGGCCCGGGCGAGATACCCGGTATCCTCAAGCAGGGTAAGAAAAAAGAACAGGATACAAATTTGAGGAAGGAAGATCAGCATCCCTCCGACCCCTCCGATCACCCCGTCGACCAAGAGGCTTTTCAAGTCCCCTTCTGGCATGAATTTGCCCACAAAGCTCCCCGCATGAACGAAAAGCCCGTCAATCCATTCCATCGGATACTGGGCGATGTAGAAAACCATGAAAAAGAAGGAGAGCATCACGCTTGCAAAAGCAAGGAAGCCGAAAACAGGGTGAGTCAGCACACGATCAATGGCAAAGGTTCGATCGGTTTCGCCTTCCTCATTGGAATGAACGCATTTGCCGCAAACTTCTTGAGTCCAGTCGAAATGGGCCTTGAACGGACAGCTGTTGCAACTGCATGCGTACTCGAGCCTCTCCGGTCTCTTGGTCAAGGCAACCTGCCCGCTGAGCATGTTCTCGCATTCCTGACGAAGTTCCTTCACCCCCTTGCCCGAACGGACGTCAACGGGCACCATCGGGCAACCAAGTTCCTTGCCAAGAGACTCAAAATCTATCGATATTTTCTTGCGTTCCGCCAGATCCATCATGGTAAGCGCAACCACGACCGGCAGGTTCATTTCAAGGATCTGCCCAGCCAAATACAGGTTTCTCTCCAGGTTCGTGGCATCCGCTACGACGATGATTCCGGAGGGTCTCCCCCGGTCGCCCGCTTTTCCAAGCAAGGCATCCCTTGCCATACGCTCCTCGTCCGAACAATCATTCAGGCTGTAAAGGCCAGGCAAATCGAGCAACTCGACCGGATTCCTTCCAATCGTCACCGAACCGGTACGGCACTCGATCGTCGTGCCGGGAAAATTCGCCGTCTTCGCCCGCAACCCGGTCAGGGCGTTGAACAAGGTCGTCTTGCCAGCATTCGGGTTGCCCGCCAAGGCAAGGAAAGGAAGGCCCTTCGCCGGCAAATTCGCTCGTTCGGACGGTACCACGTTGACCATCGACTATTCCTCGCTACACTGACCTTGCTCGCAACAATTGTCCTCCTCGCAAGGAGCAACTTCCACGGTTTCTCCAAGCCGGCTTGAAACCCCGATCCTGGAACCCAAAACCTGAAGGATCATTGGCTCGCCCAAGTGAACAAGTTTGATGATTCGTCCTTCGCAGACCCCCATCGCCATAAGTTTCTTGATGTCATCACTTTCCGCCTTCACCTTCACGACGTAACCGCACTTCCCTGGTTTCAATTTGTCCAGGGACGTGCTCTCGGATGGATTTTGGGCTAAATTAGGGGTGTATGGCATATGCGAATGGGGATCCAAAGGAATTCTTGAGCTTAAACTGCTCAAGGGATTACATGAGACTGAGTCTCATTTTCAGAATTAAATGGTTTCTGTCAAGATAGGAATGGCAAATCATTTGAAAAAGAGCCTGCCAAGAAGGGGGAAAGATCCATTGCAATCGAAACTCCTTGGGTTTAGGAAAAGTGTGACACATGAGTAAGCAGAACATTGTTAAGATTTTTTCAATACTCGCTGTCTTGTGTGCCTTCGCCGTTGACCCTGCTTTCTCCCAAAAGAAGAAGCACGACAGGAAAACCGAATGGAAAAAGCACGTTGGCAAACCCGGTCCTGACGGTTGGCGGGTCAACGTCATCCAACCGGATCCTCACGATGACGGCCCGGACGGTTTCAACTACCACGATGGGGATGGCGATGGCGATCTGGACGTGCTCGTGAACTTCGAGGAAGGCGGGTACAGTCGCCTGTACTTCAACCCTGGCAAGGAAAAGATACGTGGACTCTGGACCGACTTCATCGAGTTCGAAAAACACGGAAAGTGCGAGGACTCCGGGATCGGAGACCTCGATCAGGATGGCGACGTCGATTACGTCGCCAACGGCGGACACGTCTTCTTCAACCCGGGAAGGAAGGACGTAAGAAACCCGGTCAAATGGACCAAGATGACGCTTTTCAAGCAAGAAGCCCGCAATCCGGTTGTCAGCGACATTGACGGCGATGGGCTAAACGACCTGATTGTCGGAGCCAAGGCCTGGTATAAACAACCCGTTGCAAACAAGCAGGTCGCCTCCAATTGGAAACGGTATGAACTGGGTGATGCGATCTGGCCAATGAACTGTATCGTCACCGACATGGACGGGGACGGAAACAAGGATATTCTTGTGCAGGAACGCCGCAAGCAGGGTTTGTTTTATTACGTCAATCCAGGCAAAGACAAGATAACCAAACGCTGGCCGGTCAAGGTAATCGACGGGCAACCAAGCGGGATGTTCGCGGCCCACGGAGACGTCAATGGAGATGGTCGTCTTGATCTTGTCAAGGCAGCTGAAAAGATACGCATATTCCTCCGCACCAATGACAATGGAACTCCGGTTTATGAAAAAGTCGAAGTGGACCTACCTGCTCAACCGGCGAGCGTAAGAGTGAAGCCCAAGCCCAAGGGCGTCGCCATCTTCGAGATGAACGGAGACCCGGCTTATCCGGAAATCCTTGTCATCCCCGAATTCGAAGCCCAGTTGTGGTACCTGACTCGGGTCGGGAAAGGAATGTGGAAAAATACTTTGATGAGGATACCCGCCCCCGAGACGCGCAAGAAGATGGACAATGCCTTTCTGGTCGACCTCGACGGAGACGGGGACTTGGATATTGCCACGACTGAAGAAAACGGGGGATGGGGAGTCATCTGGTTCGAGAACCCAAGCAAAAAACAACGATGACGTGAAAGGCCTCCATCCACTCGCTCATTCAATTTTTCTCTTCTTGGTCTTGCATGCCAACTATGCAAAATCAATCAGGCCGGAACTTAAGTTGGGAACCCCCTTGGATCCACTCGGAGCGAAAATGGAAGCCGGGGTAGGCCCTCGAGAGATTGAGAGCTACTCAAGATTCTTCGATTTTACGGACAAGGATAAGGATGGCAAACATTCGAAAGTCGAATACGTCGACAACGGGAATTACCTGAATCCGCAATCCCGGGCAGGGATATTCAATGCGTCCGACAACGATCGGGATGGTTTCGTTTCGAGAGCCGAATACGTCCTTAACCGAATCATCACGGACGAGGCAAAGGCGATCGTCCAGGCAATGGACGCAAACAAGAATGGCACGGTGGATCGTACGGAGTTCATTGATCAATCCATGCCTGACAAGAAGTTGGCCGCACAGGTTTTCATGGATCTCGATACGGATGGAAATGGCATCCTCCATATCCCCGAATACTTGAAAGTCTGGGGAACGTGGGCCCGATACGACAGGCCGTCAGCTGAGAAAAGAATTTCCTCACGCAAGGCAGAGCTTGAAAAGTCGAATCAAGCAAGACCTTCCGCCCGCCCGCCGGATCTCCCAGGACGTCCCGGTGGCCCGCCATTCGGCCGACCGGAGTTGGCCGATCACCTGATGCGATATGACGCCAACAAAAACGGGAAGATAGAATTGGAAGAATTGTCCGGGCTTATTCGTGACGCGGACCGTAACAAGGACGGGGCATTGGATCGCGAGGAACTCAACGCGATACGCTTGCCAAACCCAAATCGCAAACGCCCCTTGCGCCAACAGTAGAATCTCGCGCAAAACAAACGTTTTCCGAAAACGGAAGAGCTTTTGCATGATTTGGTTTGAGGTGTTGGCGAAGGTGAAAGTAAGGTAGCGGTTAATCCCAATGCCTTTTTCCAAACCGAACGCAAGAGACAAGTCATGAAACTCGAACGAGCATGCGCCCGACGCGCCTTTATTTCCCAGTCCACCGTAGCCGGAGCCGTAGCTTGGACGGCAGGCAACCTGACGGGCTCGCCCGGGCAAAAGGCAGACGTCATCAAGGTTGGCTTGGTGGGTTGCGGTGGGCGAGGAACAGGGGCATGCAGCCAAGCTCTGCAGGCGGATCCGGGAGCCCGGCTAGTCGCCATGGCAGACGTTTTCTCAGATCGGCTTGAAGGGAGCTTGGAACGAATCAAGGCCATCCCCACCGTAGCCGGCAAGATTGATGTGCCCCCCGCAAAACGCTTTGTCGGGTTTGATGCCTTTGATGAACTGATTGACAGTGGCGTGGACGTGGTCCTCTTGGCCACGCCACCTCATTTTCGTCCCGCCCACTTGAAAAAGGCAGTGGATGCAGGCGTTCACGTCTTTGCCGAAAAACCGGCGGCCGTGGACGGACCAGGGGTGCGATCCGTGCTTGCCTCCTGCAAAAAGGCAAAGAAGAAAAGCTTGTCCGTGGTTTCCGGCTTATGCCTGCGCCACTCTCTTGGGTTTCAGGAACTAGTCAAGCGCCTGCGAGCAGGCGTCATCGGTGACCTGCTCACGCTTCAGGCAAATGATTACCGTGGACCGATTTGGTACAAGGAACGCCAACCCGACTGGACGGACATGCATTACCAAATGCGCAATTGGTATTACCACACTTGGCTCTCCGGGGACTTCAACGTCGAGCAACACGTTCACTTCCTGGACATTTGCTCGTGGGCCAAGGGGGCTTACCCGGTCAAGGCCATCGGCATGGGAGGAAGGCAAGTCAGGACGGATAAGAAATTCGGCAACGTCTTCGATCATCATTCGGTGGTCTACGAATACGAGGACGGGGCCAAGCTTATCAGCAACACCCGACAGATGAAGGGTTGCAAAACCGGCATGAACGCGGAAGTGCAGGGATCCGCGGGAAAAGCTCGGTTTTCCGAAAAACGAAATGGAGTGACCATCGATGCCCAGGGGAAGGATCGATGGGTCTATCGCGGGGAAAACAATTACGTCTACCAGACCGAGCATGACAAGCTCTTCGCCAGCATACGCACCGGCAAGGCAATCAACGATGGGGAACACATGGCCAAGAGCACCCTCCTGGCCATCATGGGACGCATGGCCACCTACACGGGACAGGAGATCACTTGGGAAATGGCCCTTCATTCAAAGGAGACCCTCGGTCCGGAAAAATATGAGTGGGGACCGGCGCCAGACGTGCAAATCGCCATGCCCGGGCTAACCAAGTTCGTTTGAAGCCATCGGCATGCGCATCGTAGGTTCATTCTTCGCTTTCCTTGTGCTCGCGGCATTCGCCTCGGCCAAAACCTATCGACTAAGCCCGTCGGACAATTGGTTCGACCTGCTTCACGGCAACGGCCTGCGAGCGGGGGACGAAGTTATCCTAGGAGCCGGAACCTATTCGAATGGACGCATGCTCGAGCTCAGTCACGTCGGCACAAAACAAAAGCCCATCGTCATACGAGCGGCCGACAAAGCCCGCGTGGTGTTCCACAGGCCGGACGCCCGCCAAAACACTTTCAACCTCGCGGGCACGCAACACCTGACGGTCAAGGGCTTGGAAATCACGGGGGGCTCGACAGCCATTCGAATCTACAAGCAGGGCAGCAGAATGGCCAAATTCGTGACATTGGAAGCCTTGCACGTCCATCACGTGGGAGGCCCGGCCGTAACCTGCAACCACACGGGAAACCTCTACGAAGGAATGATCTTTCGCAGAAACCACATCCACCACACGAGCGGACATGGCGAAGCATTCTACCTGGGATCCAATTCGACACCCGATGGAAAAACCCAAACCCAGTTCTTTCACGGGATCATCGATGGCAACTACCTGCATGACCTCAACGGACCGAAAGTCTCACAAGGAGATGGCATCGAATTGAAAGACGGGAGTTGGGGAAACCTTGTGCGCGACAACGTCATCCATGACGTGAAGCATCCAGGGATCATCGTCTACGACGCAGACGGAAAGGAACCGAACGTAATCGAGGGCAACCTCATCTTCAACGTTGCGGACAACGGCATTCAGGTTGCCGCCGACGCAATCATCCGAAACAACCTGATTTTCAATTGCAAGGGGACGGGCATTTACTCACGCGATCACCAAAGCGCAGTGGTAGGGAACCTAAAAATTCTCCACAATACTGTGGTAAACAAAGGAAAGACCGCCCTACGGCTAATCGCTCCCGCCAAGGGAAAATATTCAGGCCCGATCCTGATTGCCAACAACGCATTCTACGCCGGGGTAGCCATGCAGATACCCGGAAAGGGTTTCGTCACCTTCGCAGGCAATGCCGGCCAAGGAAGCATATCCGGGAGAAAGTTCGGACAGGCGGAATGGAAAGGCCATGGAAACTTGATCCGCGATCTGACCAAGAACCTTTATCCCCGTTTCGGATCGATCTTGATCGGTGCGGCGAACCCCAAATACTCGGCGAACAAAGATTTTGAAAGAAGGCTTCGAGACAGTTCTCGGGACTCTGGCGCTTACCGCTTCGATGCCAAAGGTCCGCATTGGCCAATCAAGACCGGATTCAAGCCAGTACCCTGAGCGGGGAAAAGGGGGCACCATCACAAACGGGCAATCGGTTACGCCGACTCCGAGATAGGAGACCACTGCATGATCGATTTTCATTTCGGAATTCCCTTCTGGAAAAGACGCTACTTTGCGGCGAAAATGATTTCGACAGAAGGACAGCCTTAAAAAATGAAGGGGATTCTAGGTTGACAATGTATCTGTCAGAGCATTGGAATTCCACAAGTCACTGCATACCCCCCCATGACCGATAATAAAGACCCCGGAAACTCAGACTCGTTTCGTGAGAAATCACATAGAGAAAGAGCCCACGTACGGCAACAAATTGACGAAGTTCGCCAACGCATAGAGGATCTTTCCAGTACCGGCAAGGACAACAAAGCGGACATCGTGGCCTGCAAAGGCGAGCTCGAAGTACTCAAAAAGGAACTTCAGTCCATCAAGGAAGGGGGGCACACCACTTTCGCAATGGCCAAACGGATGTTGGAACCCAAGAAAGACGTTTCTTCCAAGAATCGCAGCATTAAGTTCCGCAGGGAGAGGCTCAGTAGCCAAATTGCGAAACTCGAGGCCAAACTAAAGGAAACTGATCCAAGCCCCGAGGAGCGACGGGGAATTCTCGATAAAATAACGAATTTCAAGAAGGACCGATCTACTCTTTCTGAAGAGGTCGAGGCACTCAGGGAATTCAATCACACTCGGTTCATGGCATTCCACAAGGAAGCGGACAAGGCAAACGAACAAGAAGCCGAACTCGAAAAAGTGGACAAGAAAATATTCATTGTCGAAACCCGCTTGGACAAGGCTCTTGAAAAAAATGATGATGACCTCCTGAACAAGGCCAAAGAAGAATTGCATTTGCTCCACATGGAAAGGGAATCAATCGTAAACTTCAGTCATGATTTGTTCCTGAAAAACCTGGAGCAGTTAAAGGCCAAGCGCAAAAGCGACCTCAAGTAGGAATCCGCAATTCGGAATAAAGCCCATAGCCTCAGAGGGCATCATCGGGCAAATGAACGCAGGGCAAGGAAAGCCCCACGGCAATAAGAACGCGGATGTCCTGCGACAACGGTCTTTGAGCCAATGAACCGAATACCCAAAGCCCTTCGGTATATTTTCCCCATCGCTTGTTTTGGTCGTTGAAATCTTTTTTGTCCGAGGCATGAATGATCCGCTCACCCCAACCGATCAAACCACCAAATAACCTCCGCCATGAAAAAAGTAACCGCCTTGCTCCTGTCTTGCCTTTTGGGGCAGATAGCCTTCGGAGCAGTATACGAACTGAGGACTTACGTCACCAACCCCGGCAAACTGGACAACCTAAATGCCCGCTTTCGCGATCACACCGTGGGCTTGTTCAAAAAGCACGGAATTGAATCGGTCGGCTACTGGGTACCCACCGACGGGGAAAGTTCGAAGAACACCTTGATCTACGTTATCAAGCACAAGAGTCGCGATGCAGCAAAGACATCGTGGAAAGCATTTGGCAGCGATCCGGCATGGAAGAAGGTAGCCCGGGAATCCCAAGTGGATGGAAAAATACTAGCCCAACGGCCTGACTCCGTATTCATGAACGAAACCAATTACTCTCCTGATTGGAAAAACGGCAAAGCTGAAAAAGACGACGTTTTCGAATTGCGCATCTACAAAGCGGCCAAGGGGAAACTCGGGAAACTCGATGCCCGGTTCAGGGATCATACGATCAAGCTCTTCGATCGGCACGGCATGAAGTCGGTGTCCTATTGGCACCCGGTCGACGAACCGGATTCGAAGGATACTCTCATTTACGTCATCAAGCACGAGAACCGCGAAGCGGCGAGGAAATCATGGAAGGCATTCATCGCGGACCCCGACTGGAAAAAAGCGGCCAAAGCCTCCGGGGTCGGTCGTTTGGCCAAACCTCCGGCAGCTACCTACATGAAGCCCACGGATTATTCGGCTATCCGCTAATTTCCAAATTTCGCTGCATCCCTCTCCCATGCCCTGCCCTCTCCGATCGTTCGTTCTTCTCACCCTTCTGTTCCCGGCTTTGGCAAACGGAGTCGAGCAGAATCCCCAATCCATCTGGGCCCAAAGCTACAATGCCGGATACAAGGATATCAACGGCGCTTATGCAGGTGGATCGGAGATCATGCATATTGTTTCCCACAAGGGAAAACTCTACGCATCCAACGGGTTTTGGGTGGATGCCCGATGGGTGATTCCTCCTGACGGACAAAAACAATCGGCTCAAGTTCTTCGCTTGGATTCCTTGGCAGGGAAATGGCAAGTCGATTTGGACATGGGTCAATCAAACGACCGGGGTTTGGCCTACATGAAAGGCAACATCCTCAAGTCCATTACCTTCACCCGCGACGCTTCGGGCAAACCTCTCCCGAGTCCAGAAAATTTGTTAATCATGGCAGCTGGCGCGAACTTCGAGCGGGGAGGCGCAGTCTCGTCCTGGACACGGGACGATAAGAAGAACACCTGGGTTCATACCTTGGTCCGGCATGGTTCAAGCGTTGGAGGAATACGTTGGGTACCAAGGGACATGGAGGTATACCGGGATAAAAAAACCGGGATCGAGCGCATATTCCTGTCACTTGGAAATCCGGGAATCGTATCGGGCGTCTACGATCCCACGATCCCGGGGAAGATCAGATGGAGCACGCATCTGGAGTTCCCTTTCCCGGAAGGTGGCTCGCTCCATACTCGACCACTCGGTATCATTCAGGCCAACGGATCGCTCATGTTCTCGGAAGGAGGAGCAATCTTCCGTAGACTTGATGGGGTTCGACCTTCCTACGAAAAAGTCATCGATCTGAATGAGGATACCGATACCGACGTCGGAGGCATCCGCGGACTGACCGCCATTGAAAACCCAAATGGCAAGGGGCATTCTCTCCTCTTTCTCTGGGCTCCGGGCGACCGTTCGAAAAGCCAAATCAAACGCCTTGATCCGGACGGTAAGGGCGGATACTCGGTTCACGACGAGGCAATGATCATGGAACTCATGAAGGATAAACTCGGAGTGGAAGTCTCCTATACCTTGGGCGCTCACAACATGGCGTATCCATTCATTGATCCGAAATCAGGGAAAACCGTCCACCTCATCGGGTTTCAAGGAAACATCAGGGGGAAGCATCACTTGAAGTGGAAAGGGAGCGCCCTTTACGGCGGGGCCTTGTATGCCATCCGCTACCCCGACCTGACCTACGAGGTCTTGGAAGTAAACAACGCCTACCAGGACGGTAAGGCAATCCTGGTTTCCCCCCGGACGTTTTGCCAATCTCCGTTTGGGGGCAAGGGCATTTTCATCGGTGGACATGACTCGAGCAGGAAGATCTCGGACGACATGGCTTGGATCTTTCACGCCCCGCTCGAGGTCGCATTGGGGAGTGCAAACGGACGGGATGCAAAACCTTCCAACAACAACCCAAAGCCAGCCCAGCGGTTACTTGAAGGCCCGCTTTACGAATTACGAATCTATCATGCAAGCGAGGGCAGGTTTCAACACTTGATCAAGCGCTTCCGCGAGCATACCGACCGAATTTTCAAGAAGCATGGATTGAAGGCCTTGGGCTACTGGATTCCAACCGAGGGATCGGCAAAAAACAAGCGGCGCTTCGTCTATTTGCTCGAGCATCCGTCACGCTACGAAGCCTACCGCAACTGGACCAATTTCTTCAATGACAAGGAATGGGAGAAGGTCATGGACAAGCCCGAATTCCAAGGACTGCTCTCCGAAAAGCCTACTCATTTTTTCCTGACTCCAAACGATTATTCCGCCCGCGCGAGGAACGAAATCGCAAAACCGGGTGGTATCTTCGAGTTACGCACCTATGTCGCGAACCCGGGAAAACTAACCGGTCTCAACACCCGCTTCCGCGACCACACCACGACCCTGTTCAACAAGCATGGGATCAAGAACCTCAGCTACTGGACCCCCTTTGATCAACCGGATAGGGAGGACACCTTGATCTACCTGATTCACCACGCCAACCGCAAACAGGCTGATCTCAACTGGCAAGCCTTTGGGCAGGATTCGGACTGGAAAAAAGTCGCCTTGGAATCCCAAATGGACGGGAAACTTCTGGCTCAACCACCTGAAAGACTCTATCTGAAGGCTCTAGAGTTCTCACCCCTGCGATAAAGCAGTTGGTTTTATTTCAGAGGAACGGCCATTAATCCTTTTGCTTTCAGGTTCCCTCTCAACACCTGCTTCCCCTTAACGTAAACGGTCACCGCCTTGCTTTCATTCGAAAGGTTGTAAACAAGGGCCGTTCGCGTACCATCCGGTTTCTTGAAAACGACCGAAGTGGGCATGTCGGTGTGGGATTCCGGATCAATCAATCCATAAGCCCTACTCGCATGAGCCAGGTAATATGGAATGCCAGCATGCTTGGGACTGGAAATTTTCCATTTCTTTTCCATCGCCTCGTCCAACACCCTGCATATTTCGTCGGGCTGACAAAACGCAGCATAAGCGGCCGTGACTTGACCCCAATCTCCATCGATCTTTTCCCAAGTCATCTTGCCTTTGTCCTTTCCTTGCCGCATGAGCATTTGATTGAGCTGAAAGACCGAATGCGCTTTGTGAGCTCCGAAATAATTCATGTGGGTCCAAGCCGGAAGCCATTGGATCCCGTAAATATGGATAGGCTCGCCACTGAACCAGGTCCATGCCCCCATGTCCCGATCGCGCATAACCGAACAGATGGTTGGTTTGTAATTCGAGGACCAGTTGGATTGCTCGGGGTCCTTCCATCCATAAGCATTGTTCCAATATTCGTGAACAGCCTCGGTCTCGATCGCGTACCCCATGGCTCCAGTAGCCAGCATATCCGGATCATTCATCGCGGCTCCGAGAAAAAACATGCCCGCCCAGGAACCAACCGCCTCGGAGGAGGACTCTTGGTTGTTTCCATCGTACCCGCTGGACATCCCGCCCGCATAACTGTGTCCGGCCCAACATTCGAAAGTACGCAGTCGCGGGTAGCTCTTGGATCCGCGTTCCCATTCGCCATATTGCTTGACCACTTCACGTGCAGGCGGTCCATACTTCGCAAGCCAGACCGGGTCATGCATCCCGACGAGAGCGACGCTCATGGCGAGATAACCGTAATGAAAATGATTGTCGGTGAACTGCTCCGAACCATAGCTTGGGTTGAACCCGACAAGCCCACTCCAAGGCAATGGGTAACGGGCATAATAAAAGGCCTTTTCTCCCGGCTCATGGGTTAACCAATCGGCCGTAATACGTCTTGCCTCCGCATACAAGTCCTTGGCAATGGGAAGTTGCAGTTGCCAGGCCATGTTGAATGCTTGGCAGGTCTTGAGCATGGATTTGCCTCCCCAATAGGTATCGCCCCCCTGTCTGTCCTTCACCTCCTTGCCCAAAAGGTCCTTGGCCCATCGCTCGATCAAACCGGAAAGAACCTCGGGTTTGAACTTGTCGTCCTTGGGAATCGGGAAGACCGGAATAATTCCGGTGAAGGGCCAAGAAATGGAAAACTTGTTGCCTTGAGCCACGATCATTTTCCCTCGGCGGGTCTTGTACTCCTTTCCGATAAGCTTGAAATCGTGAGTGGTTTTACGGTAGTGATGAGGGATCCATCCTTGAACCGTCGCCTCTCCGTTGTTCGTCTTGATTGACCAAGTAGTGTCTACTCGGCCTTTGGCTTGATCGTACTTCCAGTCAAAACGGGTATCCCGAGGCACTGCGGATGCATACTTGGAAAACTTTGAGGCTACGTTCGGTTCATTGCCCAAGGCGCTAATTGCCAGAAGAGGTCCGCTGAACTGGGTAAATTTACCTTTTGGCTCCAAGGATCCTTGGGGAGCATGCACTCCGTAGGTCGCCCCTTTATAAGAAAGCTTGCCGTTCGGTTGCACGACGCCCGGTATTTTAAGATCAAGCCCTTTGGGTTCGATCCAGACATAGGGCATGCCCCGCCCAAAAGTAACGTCCGCCTTCTTGACCTTGGAGACGTGGAGTCGCATGGCAACGTGCCAGTCTCCCCAACCCAAGGTGGAAGCATGAGAGAAGGCACCGGACTTCGGGATCGATTCATTATCCGACAAGACGAAATGATCAGCCGAAACAAAACCCCATCCGCCCTTTGATTCGTCCTTTAGTCGGACCTTGGCTTGCTTGCCTTTGTATTTGCGCAAGTCCCATTTTCTCCAAGAGAAGTCATTGCTTTTCTTCCCTACCTCTTGAAAGACTGATTTACCATCCACAAAGAGGTGAACCCCAAGGATCGACTTGTCATCTCCTCCGGCAACTTTGAAATGAAGGTAATCCTTATCCAGGACGAAAGAAGGAGAAGTCGCCGTGCCAACCCCACCGTCATGGCCATAAAAACTTGCCGCAAACTGGGAACCGACGAAGTTCCGGCTTCCGTGCTGGGCATTGGTCATCGGGCTCTTGCCAAAGGCCTTTCCCTCGAGGACCCAGCCCAGAGTCGACCAATCACTTTCAAAATCAAAAAGGAGCTTTTCGGCAGGATTCGGATCAGGGCTAAGATCAATGGGTTCGATCAGCAAAGGTTCGCCGGGCAGCATTTCCGTTCCCGCATCGTTCCATTTTTGCGGATACCAGATCTTCACTGCCGAGGCATCTGCGCTCACGGTAAAAGGATAGGCATACATTCGCCCCGGGAAAGGAGAGTCGGCTAGGAGCGTAGTCCACCAGTCGTTGGTTGGAAGAGGTCTGCCCTCAACGCCGGACTCCAAGCGAACCTCCTTGGCGTATAGCTTCTTTACCGACTCATTCTCAGGAGGAGCCTCGGCAAAATTCGCAGCATGGGAAAAGGGAGAGAACAGGAGAAAGAAGAGCCAAAAGGAATTTGTTATGATTTTCATAATGAAGGAGTCACAGTGATACTTGGCAATCGAGCCATTTGTTCCGGCAGTCCGAAAGAGCCGACGGTCTTCAAGCAAGCACCTGCTTGACGACATGACCGTGAACGTTGGTCAGTCGTCTCTCGAGCCCGTTGTGGTAAAAAGTCAGGCGCTCGTGATCCAAGCCCATCAGGTGAAGGATGGTGGCATTGAAGTCGTAAATTGAAGTTTTGCCGGAAACCGACTTGAACCCAAACTCGTCACTCTCTCCATAGCTGAATCCCTTCTTTACCCCGGCGCCGGCAAAAAAGCAGGTGAAGGCATTCGGGTTATGATCCCGACCGGTTCCGTTCCCCTGAAGGAAAGGCATGCGACCGAACTCCGAGCACCAAACGATCAAGATATCCTTAAGCAAACCCCTGCGTTTCATGTCGCTGATCAGAGCGGCCGTGGGTTGATCCATGATCTCTGCTTGCATGGCGTGGGTCTTGGCAATGTTGCTGTGCGAATCCCAGTTCGTAATCCCGTTTCCT
>JABGWD010000144.1 GCA_018645725.1 Opitutia bacterium | reverse complement strand
GTCCCCAAACCCAGTTATTGCGTAAAGAGACTCCCCCACGAGCCTCAGGTTGTCGAACCATCTTTTGATGAGCATTCCCGGGTTGTGGTCCCCATAAGGGCAAAAAGAATGCTCTCCTCTTTGCATCATCAAGCGTTCGACTCCATTCTCGGCAGAATAATGAAAAGAATCGGGCATCCGGTCCCCGGCTTCGACTATCTTTCTCAAAACCGCAGGGAACCGAGCTTTCAGAACGGCCACGTTCGCAGGAAGCATTTTTCCCGGAGTCATGCTTTGTCGACCCTTTCCTTGAGATATGGAATGATTTCCTCGGAAAAAAGCTTTTTTGATCTCTTGAATACCGGAAGAAACCTAACGGAAAGGTCATCCGAGAGCTTTGCCGGGTTTCCCTGCTCGAACGCATCCAGCATCCCATTGAGAGATTCGGATTGTTCGACGGAAACTATATTGAGCTTTTCCGCCCACGGAGGGTCGTAGGCCGTGGCGTAAGGACCAATGTTGTCAATAAGCTCTGCGAAGGGTTGAACTTTGTTCACCAATTCGTCCATGCGATTGAAAACTTCCGACCAGGAAATCGAGAGAATGTTTTTGATGTATGCATCGAGATGTTTTTCCGTTTCGCTCAACTGATTCATGGACTCAATGACCAACCGAAGGGTCAATTCGTCGTGGGTAAGACTTGAAGCTTCGATCTTCTCATAATGACCGGGGAATTGGTCATCGGGAAAGGAGTCGCTCCCATCGACCGAAAAACCAACCACAACCCGGCCCTGCTCGCTAAGCGCGTTCATGAGCAATTCGTATATCTGCGAAGGCGCCTCAGGCATTTCGCCCTCAAACACGACTTCCTCTCCATCTACGACTACCTGTCTCATGCAATCAGCTAGGTTACACCATTTTGCACCCTCTTGAACAGTAAAAAAATGACCGTCACGGAGTTCTATCGCAGAAAATTATTTTCCGCTGAAATAACGCTAGTAACTATACTACAGCAATTTGCGATACGAAACGAATGACGGGAAGTGAAGTTCCCATTTTTTTTTCTAAAGCTCGATGCCCCTTGGTCGACTATCCAAAGCGTCGGAGACAAGGAGGTCGACGACAAGGGCCGCAAAGCCCTTTCCCGAAAATTCAGTCAGGTGTCACGGAAGACACCTTCACAAAGTCAAGGAGGACATACAGTGAGTATAACGATAAATTCGAATCAGGCAGCGTCATATTCGGCGCTGAGCATGAAGCGTTCAAACAATCTTCTCACGAAGAGTTTGCAACGCCTCTCAAGTGGCAAACGCATAGTCTCGCCCAGCGATGACGCAGGCGGATTGGCTGTAGGCATGAAGTTGCAAAGCAGCCTCAAGCGATCAGCGGCATCTCGGTTGAACACTCAAAACGGGGTTTCATTTTTGCAGATGCAAGATGGCGTGCTGAAGGTAACGGGAGAAATTCTCGACCGCATGGCAGAACTCAAAAGTTTTTGGAACGACATTTCCAAAAGCAACGACGACCGCGAGACTTACAACCATGAGTTCAATGAACTTCAGAAGGAACTGGCCACCCTCAAGGGGCAGAAGTTCAACGGAGTTTCTCTCTTTGCAATGGTCGAACCCGACAACAATCCTCTCAAGATCATCACTTCCGACGACGGTCTTGGAGAGAAGATTGAAATGTCCCGCACAGGCCTCTTTGAAAACCTCAAGTCCAAGTTCGGCGCCGACAGCATACTGAACACCGGTTCCCATGGTTCATACCGTCAGTTAGTTGGTGATTTTACCCGCGATGGCGGGTTGGAAGATTCCGTTCCAGGCCAAACGTCTCGTGCCTACAGCTCAGGCTCCGTGATATACAAGAATGGTCCGACTAGCAGCGAATCCGGTTATTTCATGGCCCTCTCCGACATAGGGGCGGGTACAAAGATCGAGGACACGGGAGGTTCGACTTCGAACTGGATGCGACTGGCTGATGAAGGCGGAAAAGGCTTCGCCGAATCATATCCCCTGTCTCCATCTTACGATCACACGAGCATGAAATACAATGCCAAGGGCGAGCGCGTCGCTTACCTCAAGGGTGACATAGTAAAGGTCCAGGCTCATTGGGCCAGCCCAGGAAGTCATATTTTCCTCAAGGCTCAAAACGACATCCCTCGCGGAATTAATCTCGAGTCCCTTTTCGCCGGCAATCACGTCGGTCCTACGGGTTACTTCGACTACGTGGGTTCGGATCGTTCCAATGGGGCCACCGCGGACGGCAAACCAATCACCGAATTCTTGCGGACCAACGCAAACTTGGCCCAGCCGATTACTTACGGCCAAACGGCTACCGAGCTCAGGGACATGCTGCTTCAGAATGCACCGAATGGATACAATCCATCTCATGTCAAGGCCGCTGCGGGTTCAAGCATCTATGCACCTTCGGGAGATTGGGGCGTTCAGCCCTGGAGCAGTCTTGCCACTTTCAAGGAAGGAGCTTTGGTTTTGGACAACACCGACACTGCAAACCCTCGATTGCTTGAATTCAACTCGCTAGTCAAAGGTAACTACCATGGCGGAACTTTCGACCAAGGCTCTTATGTTTTTTATGATGGAGCATGGATCAGGGCCGACCAAGGTAATGCTTCTGCAACGGACATTCCAAGGAATCCCGCCAACCTGATTTCCATTTCGTCCAGCTCCCACTCTCATGGCGATGCAGTTAGGACGCAAGGGGCTTTTCCCTCTGTCAGGGTTGCCACGAGCGTCATGAAAGGAACCTTTGACGGAAAGCAAGCATACGGTGTTAACGACGTAGTCTACAGTGGTGTCAATGCGGGCCAACCAGTTTACGTTTCGTTGGGCCAAGCTCACCATGGTAGCTGGCAAAACTTAACCGGAACGACAATCGCCGCAGACGATACGATCCTTGGTAGTGACGGTTTTATTTACCGAGTCGACAGTACTAGAACATTGACTTCCGATTGGACTGCCGACATGGCTAGTTTTTCAAAACTTACTGCAGCCAGCGCAAGTCCCTCGGCAACGGATCTTAGGCTCCAGGGTGCAGGTGCTTCAACAGCTTTTTCAACTACTGCTGCCGATGTCGTTGCGGATGCAAATGGCACCCTTGCGGGAGTAGCTGCCAATAGATACTTTGCAGACAACCCATGGCAGGTAAACAATGCTGGGGCGAATGTTGGGGATCCTGTTCAATCAACCGATGCATACGTGAATCGCACGAGTGAATACCTTACTTTGAATAACTCCTCCAAGTGGGTAAAAACCCACTATTCTCACTTGGGAGGCAAGACGATCGAAACGAGTTACACCCGTGGAGACAACCTCTATTATCAAGGAAAGAACTACGTCTACACTTCGCATCTCGATTCCGATGATGCTCTCTACACCGATCCAGCCAACGAAGGATTCACCGAGTTTTCCGACTTGCTTCGTCTTGGAGCCATACGGGAACTGCCGATGTTCGTCGACACGAGAGGCGGAGGAGGAGGCTCGGGTTTGCCCGACGACATCTACTTCCGCCCCAACCAGGACCTGAAGTTCATGGATCGTCTTCCGGACGGAAGCGTGCGGACCGCAAACATGGCAAGACGCACCGATGCCCCCTTGCCTCCGGGCGACGAAATCTTCAACTCGCCCGACGATGCTTTCTACGGCGGGTTGCAACCTGGTAACGACGGTATCTACGGTACGCTTGATGACTTCTACGCATCAACGGCCGACGTCAACGTCGCTCAGCAGAGCGCTCACGTCGATGCGGATGCCGACAACAACAAGGATCTTCTCAACGGTTCGAACAACCTGGAGCACTTCAGTGTAGCAGACTTCGTTGACTTCATCCAAACCTTGGCCAACGTTCGTGCCGTAAACGGCGGAACGATGTCCCGCCTCACCTACGCCGAGCGTATCCTCGAGGAGAATGAAATCAACTTGGGTGCCGCTGCATCTCGGATCATGGACACCGACATGGCTTACGAGTCCACCAAGATGGCTCGCCAAAACGTGTTGCTCCAAGCCGCCGCATCGATGGTGACTCAGGCAAACGCCCTGAATAACGTCGTCCTCAGTCTCCTCCAGTAACTGGAAGAGTATCGAGGCCGTACAGTTGACGATCACTATCGTTTGACCAATCAAACAACGACTTGACAACCGGGAATCATGAGCAAATTGCCCAATCACAGATTCGTTAGCGCGAATCGCTTGCTCAAGAGGAACGAGGTGCCGCCACCGGGTAAAACCGGCGGCGGCACCCTCCCCTCCCCTCGGCCGTCCCGCAAGGAACCTGCCGGGAAAACCTGGCGAGCGGAACGGGTCAAAAAGAGTCGACTTACCCTGTTCAACGGAATCGGATTCGTCAATTTGAGGCCCCGATTCACTTTTTATGATCATGGCAACGCGCCCCCCTCCCGACTCGCTCGACCCCAACTCCCAAAGGACTCGAAAGGAAAACCGCTCGAGCGAATTTCTTCCCAAGCAAACAATTTACTTCATCGCCCCACAGCCCTGAAACCCGGTGATCGATCGAAATCCCCCGAGGGGAGCGAATCACGCAAGATTCCTCGTCCTCTCATCGGATGGAGGGATCATTCCGGACGGGGTGTCGCAACCATAACGGACGAACGGCAAGAAACATGAACAACGAGGCAGATACCGACTATGCTTGCTCGGCGGGAAATTCCCCCGGCGAGAGGACGCGCCACACGGTGCCACCGACAGGGAGACATGAGAAAAATGCACTCCGGCGCATTTCCTTGCACCCGCAAAAGGTCGGCAACTACCCTTATCCGGGGAAGGTTCCCAGGCATTCCATTGAGCATGAAATGAAGGAGATCAATGCCACGGCATCCTGTTGTGCCAATCAATGCAAGGTGATTGGCAACCTACCCTATTTTAGTGAAAAGATCAGAAGAGGAATCGCTTTGAAGCAACGGTTTCGACCCGGCGACGGGGTTCATCCGCTATTTCTTACAACCTGACTTTCTCAGCGGCGCCACAAACGATTTCAGTCAATCAATCAGACCAGCAACCACAACCATTCGTGAAAAGCAAAATACATTGGAAGCGAGCCAACCGCACCCCCTATTTGCAAGTGTACGAACAGTACGTGCAGGGCAAACCCTTGCTCCGCTTCGACAAACGAACGAAACCAATTAACAATCAACCTGAATTGCCCAACCTGAATACCGGAGACTCAGTCAGAAATCCGTCGCCGCCAACGCAAGCGATGGGTGATCGTTTCCCTTTCAATGGTTAGCCAAACTCCAGGGTTCATATTTTTACGTCATTTTAGCATCAAAACAAGCAACACAAACCATTTGACCGAGGAGTTCGCCTTTTCATGAAGAAACGGACGTGACTCCTCCCCCGAGCAATACAATTCCCAACATAACAATAACAGACTAACCTAGTCACCTGCCCTCGAGACCCTCGTCATACGTTGAATCGGAGGGGCCGAAAGAGGAACTCAGGCAAAGCCCAAGACCACTCGGAAAGCGACAGCAGGAAAAACTAGAAAAAATGTTAAATAATAATTAAAGTTTTCTTAACAATATCCGATTATATACTGATGTACAATTATTAGTATGAATATATTTTATACATTTACGCCTCGAAAACTGCCATGCAAGACAGTTGACGGCATCTATCCAAGACTCCTTGACCAGAAAGCAAGCACTCTGATTTTGTCATGATCATTCTTTCTACAGTCTCACCGCATGCTGCGCCTCCCGGACACACGGTGACTTCGTGTCACAGTCCAGCCTCACCGGGAAATCAGGATGGTGATGCTCGATCCCGACCCGACTCCTTTTCGCAAACCGCAACGAGATTTACGTCAACGGGCACTCTTGAGAGGGCGAACCCACCAGGGGAACTGCCTACATTGGGGCATGCCTTGAGAAACCTGTACGCCGGGCAAACCAGGCGTGACCTAAGCAATTCCCGGATGGGGACAAAACTGATGCTGAACTCGAACCTAATGGCGGAGCGGGTTTTGCACTTCACTTCGAATCAATAAACAGAACGTCAAAATGAAACACCATCACACTGAAGAGAACTTGTCTCAGTTTAACCCCGGACAACCGGCATCCGTTGCCCAAGCGGGGATGCATCCGGAAAAGGCCAGGCTAGCCAGGGGTTTTGCCAAGGTCGTGGCGGGAGGAAGAATCGTACGACTTCAACACGAGAAACCTTTCCTGGAGAGAATGGTTACGGGAGGCGCACCCGGACAACCTGAACCGCCAACTTCCGGAACACACGAGCAAGCTGTCTTGGAGTCAGTCGCCTCAAACCTTGAGGCCGGCATAGAAATGGTTGGCCATCAAGAGGTGTGCCTTGCCAAAATCGGAGGCCGACTTTCCGAGATAGCTCTATCGCTTAACAATGCCCGGACTCCCCGGTGCGATGAGCAGGAAAGAATGAGTTTGCAAATTCGCTTCGAATCATCGAGGGACGAAATCAGGAAATTGGCTCAATCGACTTTTGACAACACGGCCCTATTCTCAAAGGGGCCGGCCAAGCCAATTACCATCGCCGTGCCGACTCACGGAGAGTGGGAAGGCATATCGATTGACCGGGCCAACATCGAGCAACCCGGCCTGACCACGGTCGACCAAGGCAAACTGTGCGGTCCGGCATCCGGTTACAACCTTGATCCGGGATCCGTCAAAAGAGCCTTCGACGAATGGCGTTCGCTTTGTATCAACAACCGCATGCAGTGGGGGTTGTTGATGGACCGCCTGCACGGTGCGAATCAGTCTTTGTCCAACGTAATGAACGGTGTGCAGTGGAATGTTCCGAAAGTCCCTGGCAACCAGGCTCTTGGGCCGCTCCGCAGACCGCACCGCAACAACTGAAGCAAGAAATGAAAAAAGCAGACAGCATAAGATTTTGTGTGAAAAGTCTCCGATTCCAATCGGAGAAATTCAAACCCTGGGAGTTGCAAGGACGCAGCTTCCGTAAAAAAAACTAACTCAAGGAGGATAGTAAAATGCCGATAGTAGTAAATAGTAACACGACAGCGACAACCGCTTCGTTCAATCTTTCGCGAGCCAATGATGCTCTGCGAAAAAGTCTCGCCCGCCTGTCTTCAGGCAACCGAATCGTGAATCCAGCGGATGACGCCGGAAGCATGGCTGTTGCTTACAAGCTTAACTCAAAGCTCAAGCGAACGGAAGCCGTGCGTCAAAACATTCAAAACGGCATATCTTACCTACAGGTTCAGGATGGCGCCCTTGGCGTAGTCGCGAAGATTTTGACCCGAATTTCCGAGTTGAGGACCATGTCCATGGATGTCACGAAGAACAGCGGGGACGTTGAGAACTACTCCAAGGAATTCGTCGAGCTTCAACAACAACTTAATCAAGTCCGGCACCAAAAGTTCAATGGGATTAGTTTGTTTGCCATCAACGACCAGGTTGCAAGCGATTTTAACCCCGAAAGCCAGTTGGTGAAAATTTCAGATGACGGGGGGTCCCTCAGGTACAGGAATTCAAGTGATACTTCTGCAGTCGCGACCTACGACAAGTACGCTTTTGAGTTGATGACATCACCGTCCGGCAAGGATACCGATGGTAGCATATCCCTGAATGTCATAAACTATGAGTTCATGCTCTCCCTGGGTTCCGTTGCGGACTTTAATTTGGCAGGCATTGGCAATGCCCGCGTCACCGCCACAAACACCCCAACGGCTCCAGGTACCATTGCCCTGAACGGTCACAACTTCATAGCCGACATTTCCAAAGTCAGTATTCACGACATAACCATGGCGATCGAGAAGCTAGCCGACTTGAGGGCGGAAAACGGTGCCGAGCAAAACCGGCTTGGCATGGCATCTGAACTTTTGGTGCAAAACCAGACCAACTTGGAGGCTGCTTACGGGCGAATAATGGATGCGGATATCGCACTGGAATCAACCCGCATGGCCCGTCAAAACGTGCTTGTTCAATCCTCTGCCGCCATGGTGGCCCAAGCCAATCAATTGACCAGCATTGCTTTGACCGTACTGGGGTAAAGAGCTGACTGAAGCAAATTCGAAGTAATCATGGTTCTGGACAACGAAGCATTTCTCAGGATGACGGTTCCGAACCGTGGCAGACGCCCGGGATTGGAATCGCCTATCGCCAATGGTCCGCCAGGGGAACGGACGGAAAACGTTCCC
>JABGWD010000143.1 GCA_018645725.1 Opitutia bacterium | reverse complement strand
TGCCGTAGACTTGGCCACCTTTTGTCCCTCCTCCTGCCATGAACATGGAAAAACCGAAGGGGTGGTGGTCCCGTCCCGTGTTCATTTTACGGCCACCCCGGTTTTCGCCGAGCGGTGTGCGGCCGAATTCGGATCCCCAAACCACCATCGTGCTGTCGAGCAGACCGCGTTGCTTGAGGTCTTTGATGAGAGCGGCAATGGGTTGGTCGACGGCTCCCGCGTTGTACTGCAACTCAGGGTCCAGGTTGCTATGATGATCCCAGGACGCGTGCATTATGTTGATGAAGCGGACGCCACGTTCGACCATGCGTCGGGCCATCAGGCAATTGCGGGCGAAGTCCTTGTAGGTTTCGCCACTCTTGCCCCGCCCGCCGATACCCTTGGGTTCCGGTCGGTTTAACCCATAGGCTTCCAGGGTGGCGGGTGATTCCTTGGAGAGATCGTTCAATTCGGGGGCGGAGGCCTGCATTCTTCCAGCCAGTTCGTAAGCTGCGATACGGGCGGCGATCTCCGGATCGTGAATTTTCTCGAAACGTCCTTGGTTGATTGAATTGAGGGTAGCCAGGCCTTTTTGTTGCAAGTTGGGCGGAAGGCCCCTGGGGTTGTTCAGGTTGAGGACCGGTTCCCCCTTGGTGCGGAAGAGTACGCCGGCATAGGTGGAGGGAAGGAAACCGCTTTGCCAAAGTGTGGCGCCCCCGCTCGATCCCCGTCCCGCGTTCAGCACGACATAGCCGGGCAGGTTGCTGGACTGGCTGCCCAGCCCGTAGGTGATCCAGGAACCCATCGTGGGCATGCCGAAGCGCGATACTCCGCATTGCATCTGGAGTTGGCCGGGGTGGTGATTGAATTCTTCCGAGTGCATCGAGCGTACCATCAGGATATCATCCGCGACGGAACCGAGGTGCGGAACGAGGTCGCTGAACTCCATGCCGGATTGACCGTATTTTTTGAAGATCCGCTTGGTTCCCATGAGGGTGGCGGTGGCTGGCTTGATGAATGCGAAACGGGCTTTGTCGAGAACGCTCTTGGGGAGGCTTTGTCCGGCCATTTCGTTCAACTTGGGCTTGGGGTCGAAGAGATCCACTTGGGAAGGCGCTCCAGCCATGAAGATGAAGATGCAGGCCTTTGCCTTGGCATCAAAGTGCGGTTGGCGCGGGGTCATCGGATCCTGAAATCCGGCTTTGTTCGGAGTTGCCAGCAAGCCCTCTTCGGCCAAAAGGGAAGCGAGGGCAACCCCTCCGAGCCCGGAGGCGGATGTGGCGAGGAAGTCGCGGCGGGTACGGAGCAGGTGATTTTCGATGGGATTCATGATGACAAGCGTTATTCCCGGGTAAGAAACTCATCCATGTTGAGCATGATGCGAACGGTGGCGGTCCAGGCAGCGGTTTCCGTGTCGCCGCCGAAAGCCTTGGCATCATCGGAATGTTTTTCGTACCAAGAGCGGGAATCCGCGAGCAGGTTGGCAAAAGCCTCCGTTTCCTTGGGCGCGGGAGAGCGCGCCACGCAGAGGCGAAAGCCGTGGGCTATGCGCTCTTCGTCTTTTGGTGGAGCCTCTTTCAATATGCGTTGGGCGAAGGCTTTGGCGGACTCGACGTAGGTGACGTTGTTGAGGGTGACGAGGGCGGCAAGCGGAGTGTTGGATCGGTTGCGTTTCACGCACGCCACGTTGGAATCGGGACAATCGAAGGTGAGCAGGTTGGGGTGGGGGGAGGTACGCTTGAAGAAAGTATAGAGGCCTCTTCGGTAACGGTCGGTTCCCTTGCTCGCGTTCCACTTGAAACTGTTTGCGTAGGACAGGTTTGCGATGCCGGCAGGCATGGGAGGAAATACGCTGATTCCCCCCACTTTGTTGGAAAGAAGTCCGGCTGCCGCGAGGTTCAGGTCGCGAATGATCTCGGCCTCCACGCGGAAACGGTTTTGGCGGTGCAGAAGTTGGTTGTTGGGATCCAATCCGGCGAATCCGGGGCGGTGCTTGGAGGACTGTCGATAAGTCGCGGAGTGGGCGATGAGACGGATCAATTCCTTGCGTGACCATTTGGCATGGTGGACGAAGTGGTTCGCCAGCCAGTCCAAAAGCAGAGGATGGGTAGGTGGTTCACCCCGGACGCCAAAATCCTCGGGCGTGCGCACGAGCCCGTGACCGAAAAGATGGGTCCAGACTTGATTGACGGTTACCCTCGGAGTGATGGGGTTGGTGGGATCGATCAGCCAACGGGCCAAGTCGAGCCGGTCTCCCGGGCCTTGCTCGTTTCTTGGCTTGAAGGGATGGAGCAGGCTGAGGCCGCCTTCGCGGACTTGATGCAGAGGTTGTTTGAATTCTCCTCTTCTGAAGACGTGAGTTTTTCGGGGGTTGTTCTTTCGCTGGGTGATTACCCGGACATTGGTCGTAGATGGTTTGGGGGCTTTTTTGCGGAGGTCGTCCAGTTGTTTGCGGAGCTTTGTCGTTTCGGGGTCTGTTTTGGCGAAGTGGTCCGCGAGCAACTTGCGCTGGGTTCCGTTTCGCTTGGAAGCGTTGAGGAGGAGAGCCTTACGCACGTTTTCGGGTACGACGTCGCCGGATTGCTCGCCCGTGATCGCCATGATGCGAAACCGGCCGATGACGTGTCTGGAGCCGTATAGCTGAGCCATCTCAATGCGCAAGTTGGCTGCTTCCTCGGATGGAAGGGGTTTTTTCAAGAGAAAGGTGGCTTGATGATTCTTCCCCGTTTGCGGACTGATCGCCCAGCCCGTTTCGTTTTTCCCATCGATCGAGGCTTGGACGGCCCATTTGTTTTGAGAGAAGTCCGCCTTGGCAAAGGAAAAGGGGAGGTGACGTTTCTTTTCCAAGTCCACCAAATCAACGGCGAAGGCACGGAATTCGCTCAGCACGAAATTACCATGCTTGGTGAGCCCGGGTCCCTTGGATGGCAACTTTGGATCGGCCAAAGTTTCGATCCGAAAGCCAGTCAGCGGTTCTCCTCGGGTGTCCGTGGAAAAGTCCAAAACGAAGGTGGTCTTGTCGGCAGCCAGCTTCTCCACGAACAAACTGCCATCCTCGCGGGGAACGAGTTGGTAGCCGTCTTGTTTCGGCGATGGGCTGAGTTTGAGTGGGTGATGAGCAACGGGGTTCTTGATTGCCGACAAGCGTGCCTTGGTATCCTTTTCCCATCGTTTTTGAGCATCCTTGCGGGTAGCCAGCAACTTCTTCAGCTTCTTGTCGAGTTCAGCCATTTGCTTGTCGTGGGCGGCCTTGGCCTGTTCGTATTTGGCCAGAGCGGCCTTGGAACTTGGCAAAGGGAAGTTTGTCTCGTCCCCGTTGTTGTAAAACGCGAAGAGTTGGTAGTATTCGCCTTGGGAGATGTCGTCGTACTTGTGGTCGTGGCAG
>JABGWD010000142.1 GCA_018645725.1 Opitutia bacterium | reverse complement strand
CGGTTCGCTTAGCGCGAACGATTTCCTCAACGGACAACCGAACGGATCCAGGCACGTATACGTCGCCTTGCTCGATTCAAACGACTTCCTTCACAACCCACCGGTCACCGCAGACTCATGGATCAACTACCAGTACCAGTCACCGACCAATATGTGGACGAACTCAACAAACTTGGGAAATGGATGGAAAAACCTTTCTTGGTTCGGCAATTACTTCGAAGGGATTTCGGATTGGATCTTTCACGAGACCTTGGGTTGGGTTTATCGAGCTGCGTCAAGTCTTCAATCCTCTTGGCTCTACCATAACGATCTTGGTTGGGTATGGACTGATTCTTCCGTTTATCCGTACCTCTTTTCGGCCAACAAAGGAGGATGGGCATACCTTCACCATCCAGGGGCGGGTCAAGACCCTCGCTACTACGACTATACCTCACATAATTGGCAGGACTTCACGGGAGGTCCCGGATACGCAGCTTCCGACTATAATTCATCTTCCACTTATCAGACTGGCAGTCTCGTCCAGGCTGGAACCTCTTCCTACCTCGCCGCTCAAAGCGTTCCTTCGTCTACGTCTCCTCCGAATACGACGTACTGGGTCAACTTGAGCGTTGCCATGAGTGCCCTGAGCACACCGGCAGAAGCAGTTCCAACGCTCTCCACTCAGACAATATTGAATTCCGTGCCGGGGACACAACCGACCACGAACCAAGCTCCTTTCGGTCTCGATTCCTTATCTCAGTTGACCATCGCCGAGAACCGCCCCCTGCAGTCCGTCGTGGGTATCTTAACTGCCAGTGACTCCGATGCCGGCTCGATCTTGACCTTCTCCCTCGCAAACGGAACAGGGTCGGAATCGAACCAATTCTTCACCCTCGAAACCAATGGCACCCTCAGAACGATGACCGTGTTCGATTACGAGCAGGAAAACCTCGATGGCAATTCAAGCTTGGGGGTTCGCGTGCGGGTAACTGACCAATACGGCGCCTGGGTCGAGAAAGCTTTGATGGTTACGGTAACGGACGTACTGGAAGCAATCCCCAACTCTCCGCCAATGATTTCCGGAACATTGGCTCCAGCAGCAGTCATCGAGAACGCACCCGCAGGAACGATTGCCGGTCAATTGCACGCAACGGATCCGGATGCCAACGATTTCGTTTCTTTTTCGCTGGTGAACGGAGGGGCGGACTCCCCTTTTGCCATCGATGCGAACGGTTCGGTCAGCACGACTCGTTCCCTTGACTTCGAAATTCACTCAGTCCATCACCTGTTCTTCCGCGCCACGGACAATCATGGAGCTTTTGCCGAGGGGAACCTGACGGTCCGGGTAATCGACGTTTTCCAGCCGATTACGGAAACAATGGAAGCCACGGCGGTCACCGGCAGCTCCGCGAACATTCAAGGTTCGGTCATAGACGATGGCGGGATGCCGGTAATCAGCTACGGTTTCTTGATCTCAACCAAGCCCCGGCTTGATAATGATCTCAACGGGACAAGCTTACTGCTTGCCGTCGGTGAATCGACAAACTTCTCGGCCTTGGCCACGAACCTGCAAGCGGGCAAGAAATATTTTTACCGGACTTATGCAAGCAATGCGGAGGGAACTTCCTACGGTTCGGTCGAATCTTTCTCGACTACTTCCGAATCCCCCAAGCCAAGTTGGATTGATGCGAGTCAGGGATCGGCTGCAGGTTGGTGGTCGAGTCCATGGCTGGGGAATTTCTTTGTCTCCCCCAACGGCTGGGCCATGCATCAAGAGCTCGGTTGGGTATTTCCCGTGGAAAGCCCGACCGAAGGTTTGTGGCTCTGGAAGGAAGGCTTGGGTTGGCTCTGGACGGCAGAGGGAGTCTATCCTTTTGCGCATGCAGCAGCCACGGGGAACTGGCTTTACTTTTATGGACAACACAAGGGCACGAAGCTCTTTTACGATTATGGAAGTAAGAAATGGACAACTTTAAAAGAAAATTGATACTATAATGCATAGTAGACAAAGGAGGACGAAAAATGAACAACCAAAACAATAGCTTTATATGCGGGATAATGATCCTTGCCCTATCTCTTGCTTTGCCAGATGCAAGAGGACAGGACGAGGAGGCGTTGAGCCGCGGGGCGGTCATTTTGGCCGAGAAGACCGAGCCGGTTACTTTCTTCGGGGTAGACAATCAACCCTTGGGAAAAAACTCCACCATCCCCGGCGCTCTTTTGCCCGATGGGGCAACCGTGCAAACGGGAGCGAATGGAACCGTCCTGCTACTGCTCAGTAACGGGACGGTGGTCACGGTGAGCGAAAACACGAGAATGAAGATTTCCTCCTTTGTGCAGGAGCCCTTTGACGACAAGGGGCTTTCCGTGGGAGACCTGAAGGAGGAACCCAGTTCATCCAGTGTGCTGGTCGACTTGGAAGTCGGCGATCTAGTGGTCAAGACCAAGAAGCTGAACAAGAAGTCGAATTTCGAGATTTCCAGCCCGGTCGGGACGGCTGGTATCCGGGGAACGCAATTCGGGATGGGCTTCTCCCCGAGTCGGGGCATGTCGCTGGACGTAACCGAGTCCACGGTATCTTTCAAGCCGCGCGGTGGCGGACGCCAGCGCATGGTCCGGGCAGGCAGGGGGCTGACCGCCCCCACGAGAGGACAACCCGTGGAAAGACCGGTAACTCCGGTAACGCGCGGACGGATCAACCAAACCAACGATCGGGCGACCACCTCGACCAATGACTACTCTCTCGGTTACGTAACCAAGGCCATGGAAAAGGCGACTCGGGAGAGGCCTCCCCGCAAGGAAGAGGACAGGAGAAGGTCCGGCCAAGAGGATGAGAAAATTCCTGAAGAACCCGGACCGGAAGAACCTGCGCCGGAGGAACCGGAAGAGCCGACTCCTCCTGGAAACGAAGATTCGCAACCGGGCGGAGAAGGGGAAAAACAACCGGGCGAAGGACCAGCCGGGAAAGAAAGAGACCCGGGACGCGAACCCGAAGCCAACAACCGGGGAGCAGAGCAAGGAGCTCCAAAGAGCGAACCGGGCAACAATGCCGGCCGGAAACCGGACGGCAATCGCCCGCAGGCAGGAGGCGGTCAGAAGGGCAAACCCTTGCCACCTGTAGCCGCAAACCTGCCGATGAGGACCGACAGACCCCGAACCAGCGAAATTTTGGAAAATACCCCGGATATCAAGCAGGCCAGAAAGACAGGAAAGGTAAGCAAGGCGACCAAGCAGCTGGCCAAGCTTGCCCTCGACGACAAGCAAACCATCAAGTTCCATGAATTTCCCGAGCAAGCTCAGAACAAGCTCATCAAGGAATCCCCGGAGGCGATGAAGCGCATGCTGGCAATGGAAGGTTTCGGAGCCCAGCAGGCCGAGGCCTTCGTTGCATACTCCCCGAAGACCCGTAGCCAAATTTCCGGGCTTTCCGATGAGGCGGCGATCAGCTTGCTCAATCAGGGGTTGGATGAAAACCTTTTGGCCGCCACCCTGACCGAGCAGAACCTCAAGGCGTCGGATCCTTCCAAGGTCCCGACCACGGTCAAGCCGGCTAGTTCCGATCAAGCTGCCCTCGCGCTTGGAGAGAAGCTCATGAACTCAGGCAATGCCAACGTCATGGAAGAACTGAAGAGCCAATCAAACGGCACCCTGAGCGAGGAATCGATCAAGGTAGCCGAAACGGCTGATCTTCTGCTCAAAGACTATCAACTTACCGGAACAACAGGGACTGGCCTTGCTCTCCTGGAGGGAGCCAAGGTGCTGAGCAATCCATTCTACAGTGAAATCGCATCTCTTTACCAAGAGCTTGAAAACGATCAGTTGGTCGCAGGCGATGCCGGGTTCGCGAGCGGTCGAAACCTGATCGTGTCCGCCAATGCTCAGGCCCTGGCTCCTTACGTAACCAGCGGAAGTGACCGGAAAACCCTCGTGATGAGCGCATCCGAGAACTTGAGCTTCGAGGGTGATCTCACTTGGAGCGAGAAACCCGATCATGCCGCCAGGCTGGTGGTCATGAGCGCAGGGGAACTGACTTTCGCCAAGGGCATGACCCTCAAGTCGGCCACCAGCGACTTGGTCATCGCATCGCAGAAAAATCTCGTCATGGATGGAGTTTGGATGGAAATTTCCCAGGAGGCTGCCATTCGCGGAATGCGCGACGTCTCGCTCAACAACGTCGGGATCGGGGCAGACTCCATGGCCACGATCAAGGCAGCCCGCAACTTGAACGTCGACGGATTGACCTTCAGCCGGGGAGTCTCCAGCATACTCATGGAGGCCACCACGATCAGGTTGAGCAACGTGAACTTCCCCTCCAGTTCCGCGGTCAGACTCAACAGCCTGAAGGGGGCGATCGACGGGAAATACCCGAACTTCGGAAGCGCCATCCCCTCCGCCGACCAAATCGGAAGGGTCAACTTCATCAAGAACGTTTCTTCCGGCGGCAACGCGCTCAATACTCGACAGGCATTCGACCAATACGGGCAGAACATTACCATAGGCAAAATCGCAAATCCCTGAACGAACTGAGGTTCGGGCTTGCCCAAAAAGGGAAAGCGGAGAAAAGATTATCGAAATGATCCCGTCCGCCCTTCCCTCTCCTTTGCTTCTCTTGGCAACTTGCGTTGCGTTTTTTCAATCCTTCGGGGAACACGGCAATTGGGAAAAGGTTAAGACCGAGGACGGGGTCGCGGTCTACGAGAAGAAGATTTCGGGCAAGCTTGCCTTTCGGGGGGTGGGAGAGATAGCTGGGGATCCGTCCAAGCTCATCGGGGTATTGGAAAACCCGGTCCGTTGGAAGCATTGGATCGACAATTTTAAATCCGGCCGTCTCCTGGAAAAAAAATCCGACTTTCACAAGGTTTTCTACCAGTCCTTCGATTCTCCTTTTCCGGTCAGCGACCGGGACTTGGTTTACGAATCGAAAATCTCATCTGCCGGGGAAGGACGGACTGTCCGGGTCGAGATGCGGTCCGTCCGGCATGCCTTGGCGCCCAAAACGGTCGGCGTACGGGTCAAACTGACCTACGCAAGCTATCGAATCGAGGTGTTGGGGAAAGAGAGGATGAAAGTAACCTTCGAGACGATGTCCGATCCAGGCGGTGCAATCCCGGGCTTTATGGCAAACTGGGCGACCAGGTCCTATCCGGTAACCCTTTTCGATGGATTGAGAAAAGAAATGAAAAGACCGGACCAAAAGGAAGCCCCCCTCCCAAGGTAGCAGAAGGGGGGCCCGCAAGGGGATATTAAAAAGGCGGACCGCAAAACTCCGCAATGGCTCCGGAGCTTTTGAAAACGTTGCAAAAAAGACATGCAAAGCGGTGGTCAGCCGTTGCTTTTCTCCCGAAAGAATGCGTAGCATCTCTCAAACCCACAAAACTACCAGACTCCATGAATTCCTATCTTGCAAATTTTCTTTTGTTTTTTTCCGTGCTCGGAAGCCTTTGGGCGAAGAAACAGCCCAACGTCGTGATCATGTTCATGGACGACATGGGCTATGCCGACATCGGTCCGTTCGGGGCAAAGGACTACCCGACCCCGAACTTGGATCGGATGGCCAAGGAGGGCAGGAAATTTACTGACTTTTACGTAACCCAAGCGGTTTGCTCGGCCTCGCGGGCAGGGTTATTGACCGGATGCTACAACGTACGGGTCGGAATCATGGGGGCACTCGGGCCGAAATCCAATATCGGAATCAACCCCGAGGAGGTGACGATTGCCGAGATTTGCAAGCAGAAGGGCTACGCAACCGCCTGCTACGGAAAGTGGCACCTGGGACACCACAAGGAGTTTCTCCCCATGCAGCACGGATTCGACGATTACTTCGGCCTGCCCTACTCGAACGACATGTGGCCCTACCACCCGGGCGTCCTGCACCTGCCCATGAAGGAAAGGCTCAAGCGCTGGCCCAACCTGCCTTTGATTGACGGAAATAAGGTGATCAACCCTGCGGTCACCGGAAAAGACCAGGAAAAGCTCACCACCCAGTATACGGACCGGGCGGTTTCCTTCATCGAGAAAAACAAGGACAAGCCCTTTTTCGTCTACGTTCCGCACAGCATGGTTCACGTCCCGCTTTACGTATCGAAAAAGTTCAAGGGCAAGAGTGGAGCAGGTTTGTTCGGGGACGTCATGATG
>JABGWD010000141.1 GCA_018645725.1 Opitutia bacterium | reverse complement strand
GGCCAAGGCCAAATCGATCATTTATCTCCATATGGCGGGCTCGCCGTCGCAAATCGACCTCTTCGAGAACAAGCCCGCCTTGACCAAGTTCCATGGCAAGGACTGTCCGAAGGAATACCTCGAGGGCAAGCGCTTTGCCTTCATCAAGGGAACGCCCAAGATGATGGGTCCGGTTTTTGACTACAAGAAACATGGGCAGAGCGGACAATGGGTGAGCGAACTCATGCCCGGACTAAGCTCGGTGATCGACGACGTGTGCATGATCCGCTCCATGCACACCGAACAGTTCAATCATTCCCCCGCCCAGCTCCTCCTCCAGACCGGAAACTCACTCCTAGGCTATCCGTCAATGGGCTCATGGGTCACCTATGGCCTAGGGAGCTCGAATGAGAACCTGCCGGGATTCGTGGTCCTCGCCTCCGGCGGCAAGACGCCCAGCGCAGGCAAGTCCCTCTGGGGCTCGGGCTTCCTCCCTACCCTCTACCAAGGTGTGCAGTGCCGCACGGACGGAGGGGACCCGATCCTTTATCTTTCCGACCCCAAGGGACTGAGCCGCAAGGCACGCAGAAAAACACTCGATGCGATCAGGGATCTCAACGAGTACCAGCATAAGCACGTGGGTGATCCGGAAACCCTCACTCGGATTTCCCAATACGAACTGGCCTTCCGCATGCAAATGTCCGTTCCCGAAGTAATGGACTTAAAAAAGGAACCCGAACACGTGCTCAAGCTGTACGGGGCCAAGCCCGGCCATGTCTCGGAATCCGAATCGGCGGCCGACCCACGCCAGCTCTACAAGGGAAATGACCCGACTTTTGCAAACAACTGTCTTCTCGCCCGTCGGTTGGTTGAGAATGGCGTACGCTTCGTCCAGCTCTACGACTGGGGTTGGGATCATCACGGTTCCTCTCTAGGCGAATCGATCGACGAAACCCTCCCCATCAAGTGCCAGCAGATCGACCGGGCCATTGCCGGTCTGATCACCGACCTTAAACAACGTGGCCTGTTTGAGGAAACCCTGATTGTCTGGGGTGGCGAATTCGGACGAACCCCGATGATGCAAAACAACGTTCGGAATGAATTGAAGAAAGGTTTCTACGGTAGAGATCATCACCCACACGCCTTTACCATGTGGATGGCGGGGGCCGGGATCAAACCGGGCGTTTACGGCCAAACCGACGACATCGGTTACTACATTGCCGAGAACCCGGTCGGCATCCGCGATCTTCAATCGACCATCCTTCATCAAATCGGACTCGACCCCCACCGTTTCAGTTTTGCCTACCAAGGGCTAAACCAAAGACTGATCGGACCGACCGAGGAAGGGAAAGTCATCAAGGGCATTCTAGCCTAAAGTTTTATCGTGCCATTCCTTCCGGATGAATAACGATCACCCGATGATCCAAGCCAAGCCTTCCAGCCATCTTTTTATTCCTTTGCTTTTGCTTGGAATGCTTTGCGGCCTGAACTCGACATTCGGGAAAAGCACCCTCTTCCCCGTAGCATCCACTCCGCAAAAGCTAAGTCCTCTCATGGAAAGGGAATTGCGCGGTTGCTTCGATTTCTTTTGGAAAGAATGGGTATCCGATCCAAAGAGCCCGACCTATGGCATGACAAACGGCGATTATATTGGAATCCACAATTATGTTCCCTTGGCAATCGAGGAACAAGGGTTCTACTTTGCCGCGATCGTAATCGGCGTGGAACGGGGATGGATCACTCGAGCAGAAGGCGAAAAGCGAATTACCATAACCCTCAAGACGCTCAAAAACCTCAAGCGGATCAATGGGTTCTGGTACCACTTCATCGATCCCGATACCGGCACAAGAGGATGGAAGGATTCCCACAACATCGAGCTTAGCAATGCTACCACTGGAACCATGCTGTTGGGAGCCTTGGCCGCAGCAGAATATTTTGGAGGCGAGATCGAAAAACTGACCAACGAGCTCTACCGAGAAATGAATTGGAAATGGTTCACCAACCCGGTAACCAAGCATCCCTACCTGGCCTGTTATCCGGAAGATCTCCCGAAGCAAGTCCCCCATGGAATCAATGACGAAGGGATGTTCGGCGGATGGTCCGCTTACAGCGAGCATATTTTTCTCTATATTCTGGCAGCCGGTGCTCCCAATCCGGACTTCGCTACGGGAGCGGATTCCTATTACGCAATGAAAACATTGAAGGGAAGCTACAAGGGTGAAACCTTCGTTTTTTGCGGTTCGGGGGCCGCCTTTACCTACCAATGGACGCATGCCTTCATCGACTTTCGGAACCTGCGGGACAAGCTGGAGCGCAATTGGTTTGCGAATTCCCGCCACGCCGCCCTGGCCGCCAGGCAATACGCAATCGACAATGCTCACCGCATCAAGGGACTCGGTCCTAACTCGTGGGGCATGTCCGCCTCGATCAGCCCGTCGACTGGCTACAGTGGGTATTACGGCTCTCATCCGATTGGCCATGGCCACAAGCTTTTGGAGGACGGAACGGTCGCCCCCTACGGCGCCCTCTCCTTCCTCCCCTTCACGCCCCGAGAATCAAAAGCAGCCCTCGAGCATATGTACAAGATTCCGGGACTGGTCGGAAAGTACGGACTCTACGATGCGTACAGCTACCTTACCAAAGCCAAGGGAGACCAACCTTGGATCGCCAAGAGTTATCTCGGGATCGACAAAGGACTGGTCTTGCTGATGTTCGAAAACTACTCCACTCAGCTCATTTGGCGCCTGCTTCATCAAAACGCTCATATCCAAAAAGGCTTGAAAGTATTGCAGTTCGACTTGAAAAAGTAACATTACGTTAATCCAAAATGTTTGTCATAAGAAAATTGATCCGGATCGTCTTTCGCGTCTCCCTTGTCGGCGGGTGCATCATTTGCTCAGCCTTCGTCGCCCATGCAAAGGAAGTATCCTTTGGCAGAGACGTTTTCCCCATTCTTTCAGACCGGTGCTTCGCATGCCATGGTCCGGATGCTCATGACCGAAAGGCAAAGCTTCGACTGGATTTGGCCGATGGTCCGGACGGCGCCTATCGAACGCATGACGACATCACCGCCATCAAACCGGGTTCACTCGAGGACAGCGAACTGTGGTACCGCATCACCACGGATGATCCGGATGACCTGATGCCTCCTGCGAAAGCGCACAAGAAACCGCTCACCAAGGAAGAGCAATCAGTCATCAAACAATGGATCGAAGCAGGTGCCCCCTACGAACGCTTCTGGGCATTCGTCCCGCCCAAGAAACCGAAGACTCCAAAGGTGAAGAACGATTCCTGGAGCAAGCTCCCCATCGACCGGCTTGTTTTGGCCAAGCTCGAGTCCTTAAACCTCCAACCCGCAAAGGAAGCGGACAAAAGGACCTTGATCAGGCGGGTTACCTTCGACTTGACCGGTCTGCCTCCCACCCGGGAGGAAATCAAGGAATTCTTGGCAGACAATCGTCCGCAAGCGTACGAAGCACTCGTTGATCGGTTGTTGGCCAGAAAACAATATGGTGAACACATGGCTCGGTACTGGTTGGACCTGGTCCGTTTTGCCGACACCAATGGAATGCACAAGGACTTTTACCGAAATTTCATCGCTTACCGGGATTGGATAATCAGGGCTTTCAACGAAAACTTGGGCTATGACGACTTCGTTCGTTATCAATTGGCAGGTGACTTGTTCCCCGAACCAACCAACGATCAGCTTGTCGCTTCCGGGTTTAACCGGCTCCACCTGATCATTGACCGCGGTACCGCATTGCCCGAGGAGAGCTTCTTCAAGAACGTGCTCGACCGGGTCACGGCGACCGGCACCACCTTCATGGGAATGACCGTTCAGTGCGCAACCTGCCACGACCACAAGTATGATCCTCTGACCCAAAAGGACTTCTATTCCTTGTTCGCTTTTTTCAATAATATCGATGCCGCTCCCGAAACCGGTGGGCGTCCGAAGAATGGCCTCCAACCACCTTTTGTTGCACTGGGATCACCCGAGCAGAAAAAGATGCTCGCCCTGTTGAACGAACAGTTCGCCGAAAGTGATCAAGCGATCAAGGCAAAGAAGAAGGAATTGGCTTCCGAAAAGGACGCGGAGAAGAAGAAAGCTCATTCCCAGGAACTCAAATCCCTTACCGCCAAGTATAACGAGGTGAAAGGCAAACGGGATCGACTGGATCGAGAAATCCCCAGGGCAATGGTAATGAAGGAGCGCAAGGAAGTGCGTCCCACGCATGTTAGAATCAGAGGGGAATACGATGTGAAGGGAGACTTGGTTACCCGAAACACACCCGAATTCTTGCCCGCACTCAAGAAAGCCGGAGAAAACGCATCCCGCATGGATCTTGCCGAATGGTTTGTCCAACCGGAAAACCCCCTCACCGCACGGGTTGCGGTCAACCGGTTTTGGCAACAGTTCTTCGGGGTCGGTCTGGTTAAGACTTCCGAGGACTTGGGCGCTCAGGGCGAAGTCCCCAGTCATCCCGAACTACTTGATCACCTGAGCGTTTCCTTCGTTGAATCAGGATGGAAGATCAAGCCTCTGGTCAAGCAGATCGTCCTGTCCAGAACCTATCGCCAATCTTCCGTCTCCAAGACCGAGCAATTCGCCAAGGATCCCGAGAACCGGAACTTGGCCAGAGGATCGCGTTTCCGAATGGATGCGGAAATGATCCGTGACCAGATCCTCGCCACCAGCGGGTTGCTCGTGAATGCCATGTACGGCAAGAGCGTAAAACCCCCACAACCCGATGGCTTGTGGAAATCCGTCACCATGATCGGTGAACGGTTCAAGCCGGATTCGGGAGACGCAATTTATCGACGCAGTCTGTATACCTACTGGAAAAGGGGAATGCCGCCCCCCCAGATGACCATCCTCAACGCCCCCGTCCGTGATGCCTGCATAGCCCGTCGAGAACGCACAAACACACCATCCCAAGCCCTTTTGCTCCTGAACGAAGCCGAGTACCTGAAGGCGGCTCGTGAGCTTGCTGGGAAAACCTTGCAGACCAAGGACTCGTCGGGAAGATTGGATTTTGCTTACGAGACGGTGACCTCCAAGTTGCCGGATGAAAAGGAACGCAAAGTCCTTTCGGATCTCGTCAGCTCTCTTGAAAAAAACTACGCCGAGCAACCGGCTCTGGCGGATGCGGTCTGCCAAGGAGTCGACCTGACGGACGCCAAAAAGAAAGCCCAATTCGCGGCTTGGACCGTACTGATCAACACTCTCTACAACCTGGATATCACCAAGACCCGTGAATAGCATGAAGGATCCAATCACAGAACTCGACGTCCTCCAATCGCGACGTACCTTTTTACTGAATTCAGGAATGGGCTTGGGAACGGCCGCTTTTGCATCCTTGTTCTCAAAACATGCCCTTGCCGCCAAATCCGACAGTGCGATCAAGCCCAAGGCCAAACGAATCATCTTCCTGTTCATGGCCGGCGCCCCAAGCCAAGTGGACTTGTTCGATCACAAGCCCGATCTGCACAAGCTCTTCAAAACCGAGTTGCCCAAATCCATCAGCAAGGGACAGCGTGTAACGGCGATGACCCGGGGGAAGCAACAATTAGTCGCTCCCTCGACCTTCAAGTTCGCTCAAAAGGGAAAGAGCGGGATCTGGATGAGCGAATTGCTCCCTCACCTTTCCGCATCTGCCGACGACTTGTGCCTCGTTCATTCCTTCAATACGAACGCCATCAATCACGACCCGGGCAAGACTTCCTTTTGTACGGGATCGGAAACCCCGGGCAAACCAAGCATGGGTTCCTGGTTAAGTTACGGATTGGGTTCATTGAACAAGGATCTCCCGGACTTCGTGGTTCTTCCCTCGGCATTCTGGAGCGGACGGGTGAACGTCCAGGCCCTTTATGCCCGGCTCTGGGGAAGCGGCTTTCTACCATCCAAGCATCAAGGCACCTCTTTTCAAACGGTGGGTGACCCCGTACTTTTCCTATCCAACCCCAAGGGCATTGACCGAAAGGTACGGCGGAGCATGCTCGACTCGCTCGCCACCTTGAACCGCAAGCATCTTGCTGAAATCGGGGACCCCGAAATTCAGACAACCATTGCCCAGCAGGAAATGGCCTTTCGCATGCAGTCGTCCGTTCCCGAATTGACCGATATTTCCAAGGAACCAAAGGAGGTTTTGGATATGTATGGCCCGGAGGTGAACAAGTTGGGATCTTACGCAAGGAACTGCCTGCTGGCACGCCGGATGGCGGAGAGAGACGTTCGTTTCGTACAGCTGTTTCATCGAGGATGGGATCATCATTCAAGTTTGCCCAAACACATGAGAGGACAATGCAAGGACGTCGATCAACCCACCGCCGCCCTTCTCAAGGATCTCAAGTTACGCGGACTGCTCGATGATACGTTGGTCGTCTTCGTCGGTGAATTCGGACGCACCGTTTACGGACAAGGAAACATCACCCGTGAAAACTATGGTCGCGATCATCACCCGCGTTGTTTCTCGGGTTGGCTCGCAGGCGGAGGAATCAAGGGTGGAATGCACTACGGCAAAACCGATGACTTCAGCTATAACGTAGTCGAAAACCCCGTACACGTCAGGGATCTTCACGCCACCATGCTCCACCTCCTCGGCGTGGATCATCAGAAACTCATCTTTCCCTTCCAAGGCCTTGATCAAAAACTGACTGGCGTGGAAAAATCCCATGTCGTCCGGGATATTATCGCCTAGAAGAAATATTCCGCGACCGACTACGACGCACGGACTATCCTCGAAAATGAACGGAAAGCCATGCTGCGCGCCAACACTTGGCCATGCTCATAACGGGCCCTCGAAAGGACCTGCTGCAGACATTTCGCCAACCGCAAACAAGAGTGTGGAAACCAAGTCAATGGCCCGGATTCCACCCGGTTCATTCCGGATGGGCGCGGAAGGTCCGGAATGCTGGTCAAGCGACGGTGAAGGCCCGGTTCGCGAATTCGAGTTGGAAGATTATTGGATTGATCGTTACGGCGTCACCAATTCGCAATTCGAAAGCTTCGTTCAGGAAACGGGGTACCGAACCGAGGCAGAAAACTTCGGGTGGTCCATCGTATTCATGGGACAGATTCCCAAGGCTCAAAAAAAACGAAAACGCTTCGAAACAGTGGTCGGGATGCATTGGTGGGCAAAGGTCGAAAAAGCCGATTGGCGCAAACCGGGCGGTCCCGGAACAAACGTCCGGAAACTTGGCGACCATCCGGTCGTGCACGTAAGTTGGAACGACGCTTTCGCCTATGCCGAATGGACAGGCAAAAGGCTACCAACGGAAGCACAATGGGAAAAAGCGGCCCGTGGGGGACTTGACCAAAATCGCTATCCCTGGGGTGACGAGTTTTTGCCAAAGGGAAAACACCAATGCAATATCTGGCAGGGGAAATTTCCCGACAAGAACACGGGCGAGGACGGTCACCTATGGACCGCCCCGGTAAAAAGTTTTCCGGCGAACGGCTTTGGGCTTCATAATGCGTCGGGCAACGTTTGGGAATGGACTTCCGACTGGTTCCATCCCACCTGGCGCCAAACTGCCGACGCGAAGAATCCGCCCGGCCCGACCGACGGCATGGAGAAAGTGATCAAGGGAGGCTCTTTTCTGTGTCACGATTCCTACTGTAACCGTTATCGGGTCGGAGCCCGTACAAAGAACACACCCGACTCGTCCACCTCACACACTGGCTTTCGCCTCGCCTACGGCGAAGTTTGAAAGAAAAGACCATTTTCTTCGACAAGCAAGGGTTTGAGCGGGTAGAAATTTTTTTGTCCCGTAATCATTCCAAAACACATCACCCAAGATGACATTGAAAAAACACCCCCTCACGCTCTTGCTTTTTCTTTTCCCTGCCCTTGCTCTGATCGCCAAGGATTCGCAAAAGAAGCCAAACATCCTTTTCATATTCACTGACGACCAATCTCACCGAACCGTCAGTTGCTACCCGGAATCCCCCGATTGGGTGAAGACCCCGAACATCGATTCTCTCGCTGACAAAGGAATCCGCTTCGCCCATTGCTACATGGGCTCGTGGTGCATGGGTTCGCGGGCGACCCTGCTCACCGGGCACCAGACCTACGGGGTAAACTCCATGCGAATGGAGGGCGAATACCCGGGCAGTTCCTACGACGCAAAGAAGTGTCCTTTTTGGCCTGCCGTCTTCAGAAAAAACGGATACCAGACCGCCCAGGTTGGAAAATGGCACACCGGTACGGATAACGGGTTCGGACGCGACTGGGATTTCCAAAAAGTATGGAACCGGCCCGCATTCCCGGAAAACGCAGGCAACTACTTCAAGGAACAGCTCATTCAGACCAACGGGCCCAAACCCGTCATGACCCAAGGATATTCAACCGACAACTACACCAAATGGGCCGATGAATACATCCGGGGCGGACACGGGAAGAAGGCGGACAAACCCTTCTACCTATGGGTGTGTTTCGGAGCCGTCCACGGTCCCTTCACCCCGGCCAAGCGCCACTTCGAGAACTACCCGAATGCGAAGGTGAAAATTCCCGCGGACGTTTATCCTCCGAGAAAAGGAAAACCAGAATACTCTAGGAACAAGGAACAATGGGTCCCCGGTCCGGACGGATTGCCCGTTCTCAAGGCTGGACGGTTCGCAGGTCGTACGGTCAGTGGGAAATTCATTCACGGCACGGACATTCATTCCCTTGAGAGACAGTACAACCAGGGCGTTCTCGCCATCGACGAAGGGGTTGGCAAGTTGATCAAGGCGCTCAAGGAGACCGGCCAGTACGACAATACCTTGATCGTCTTCGGGGCCGATCAGGGGATAGCCTGGGGACAAAAGGGGTTTCAAATGAAATTGGCTCCTTATGACGGTACCATCCGTGGACCGCTCATCGTGAGCATGCCAAAAAAGTTCCCAACCGGAAAAGTCTGTCCCAAACCGGTCGGAGGGGCCGACTTAGTCCCCACCTTCTTCAAGGCCGCCGGGCTTGAACTGCCCTGGAAGATGCACGGGCGCGACCTGACTCCCCTTTTGGAGAAACCCGAGCGGAAGGATTGGAAGAGCCCTCTCCTTCTGGCCCACACGGGCATGAGCTTTGGGGAAGACTGCGACGAGGTGATTGATATGAATGACGACCCCATCTATCAAAAGCAACGCGTTCCCTGGTGGGTCTCCCTGCGCACCGACCGCTACAAGTATATCCGTAATCTCCTGCCTGGAGAAACCGAAGAGTTGTACGACATGAAGAAGGATCCCAATGAATTGATTAATTTGGCGATGAATGACAAGCACTTGAATCTTCTTCGCAAGCTCCGAAAGAAAACGATTTCCGAACTCGAAAGAACGGACTGCTCCTTCGCCAAGAAAATGCCCGAAGTGCAAAACCCATAGGCAAAAAAAGCCAGCTCATGAGCGAACGTCTTTTGCCATTTGTCACATTTTGGCTGCTTGGGTTATCCCCAGTTTGCGCCAAGCCAAACATACTCTTCATTGCCATCGACGACCTTCGGCCCGAACTCGGATGCTTTGGTGGCAAGGAAGTCCGTTCCCCCCATATCGACAAGCTGGCTGCCCAAGGAACGACCTTCAACCGGGCCTATTGCCAGGTTGCAGTCTGCGGCGCCTCGCGGGCCAGTCTGATGACCGGGCTTCGACCCACCCGGAAACGTTTTCTCAAGTACGACACTTTTGCCGAAAAGGACGCTCCCGATGCCATGACTCTGCCTGGGGAATTAAGGAAAAACGGATACCACTGTATTTCCAACGGGAAGATCTTTCACCACAAGAACGATACTGCAAAACGGAGCTGGAGCGAGGACCCATGGAAGCCCGTCATGGGCGGCGCCTCCTTTCTCGACCCGAAGTCAAAGTCCATGGTTGGGGGGCGCAAGAAGCGCGGCCCGGTTTGGGAAGCCCCCAAGGTAGCCGACAACGCATACCCGGATGGCCAAATTGCGGACAAGACGATCGCCGACCTCAAGCGCCTGAAAAAGGAGGACAAGCCCTTCTTTCTGGCCTGTGGGTTCATCAAACCGCACCTGCCCTTCTATGCCCCCAAAAAATACTGGGATCTTTACGACCGGGAATCACTCGAGCTTGCAGACAACCTTGAGCGCCCGAAAAACGCGCCTTCCGCACTCAGGGGCTCGGGCGAGATTCACAGCTACCATGACCGGGGGATGAAATACAATAGCGAGGAATGGCACCGGGCATGCCTGCACGGGTACTATGCCTGCGTAAGCTACGTCGATGCCCAGATCGGAAAGATCATGAAAACCTTGGACGACTTGGATCTGCGCAAAAACACAATTATCGTCCTTTGGGGTGATCACGGATGGCACCTGGGCGAGCACAACTTCTGGGGCAAGCACAACGTCATGCACCTGTCGACCCGCTCCCCCTTGATCGTCACCGCCTCCGGGTTCAAGTCCGGAGAAGCATGCGACCGCCTGGTCGAATTCGTCGACATCTACCCGACCCTCATTGACCTAGCCGGCCTCAAGTCAGGCAATGCAGGACTGGAGGGAACGAGCTTCAAGCCCTTGTTGGGAGACCCCCGCTTGAAATGGAAAAGGGCGGCTTTCTCCAAGTTCGGCCCAGCCCGAAGCCTCGTCACCAGCCAATTCAACTTCGCCGAGTTCGACGATGGACAAAAAATGCTTTTCGATTTGAGAGCGGATCCCGATGAGAACGTCAATTTGGCCACCTCCCCGGTGCACAAGAAAAACCTCAATCGTTTGGGAAAAATGCTGAACGATGGATGGCGCAAGGTCTTGCCCCCTGAAACAAAACAATAGGCTCACCTCAAGTTAAGTCTAACCGGGTCAAAGGCATTTCCTTGTTGCACCCATTCCGCTAGGCGCTTTGGCTTTCTGAACCCGCCATGAAATTTCGTTGGACCCAAGCCCTTACCCTTTCGCTTCTGACCGCCCTCTGTGCAGAGGGCGGGGATTGGCCCATGTGGAGACACGACCCGGGCAGGACGGGAGCCACCCCCGAGAGCATGCCGGAGAAGCTGAGTTTGCAATGGACCTTGAAGCTCCCACCTCTGGTTCCCGCTTACAAGGATCAGCGCCTCCAGTTCGACAAAGGCTACGAGCCCATTGTGACAAGAGGTAAATTGCTGATCGGTTCTTCATGGACGGATTCAGTAACCGCCTATGATGCCGGCACCGGTGAACAAGCCTGGCGCTTCCTGACCGAGGGACCCGTTCGTTTCGCACCCGTAGCCTTGGACGACCGGGTATTCGTGGGCTCGGACGACGGTTTCCTTTATTGCCTGGATACGGATAGCGGGAAAATGCTCTGGAAATTCCGGGCAGTACCCTCGACCAGGAAGGTTTTGGGAAATGGACGTATGATTTCGCTTTGGCCCGTACGGGGTGGCCCGGTAGCCAAGGATGGCAAGGTATGGTTCGCGGCCGGAGTTTGGCCCACGGAGGGAGTGTTTGTCCATTGCCTCGACGCGAAGACCGGAAAATCAATTTGGATCAACGACTCCTGCGGATTCAAGTATGGGACCCAACCCCACAATGCTCAAGCCACCGGTGGGCTTGCCCCCCAAGGTTACTTGTTGCTCGACGGCGAGGACTTGATCGTTCCTTCCAGCGTGGCTTTTCCCGCCCGCTTCGATGCGGCTACCGGCAAACTAAAGGAGTTCGAACTGCCCTCACAAGGAAGACTCCCCGGCGGATGGTTTGCATCCACTCCCTCCGAGAAAGAACGCCAGCGCTTGCAGCGCAGAGGATTGCTTTTTGATAGCGAGGTAAACACCCGCCGCCATGAGGACAAACTCAGATCAAGCGGGCAACCGGGCATACGCTCCACCATAGAGATGGGCAAACAAGACTTTCGTTTCTCCGATGGCGTGAAGGGCATTAAGGGAAAAATCCACCAAGCTCTGCTCTCGGACGGTCGCCTGTTCGTGGTCACCTTGGACGGAGAGATTCATTGCCTGGGAAAGACCAAGGGCGTGCCAAAGGTTCACGAAGCCAGGCCGTCTCGGAAAGCAGTGGGCGAGAAAGACGCCTTGGTTTCGGAGATCATCCAAAAGACCAATTTCACCAAAGGCTACGGATTGGTGCTCGGCATCTCGGACAAGTGGCTGGGCCTGGTTCAGAACTCCTCCGCTCAACTTGTCGGATCAGGAAAGCCAGCTGCCATTGATGCCCTCCGTGGAAAACTGGACAAGCATGGTTTCACCGCAGACCGGGTATCGCTGTTCGCAGGCAATGGATCCGAACTGGATTTCCCCCGCTATTTCGCAAGCTTGATCGTGATCGAGGAAAACTCGGAACTGACTTGGACCAAGCAATCGCTGGCTCAGGTCTATTCTTCCCTCAGGCCCTATGGCGGTTCGCTCTGTGTCCCCGGATCCGAGGAATACCGTGACGCTTTTCGAACTGCGGTCAAGACAAGCAAGTTACCGGGTGCCAGTTTGAGCGAAGGCAAAGGTTTCACTTTGCTCAAAAAAGAAGGTGCCTTGCCAGGCTCAACCAATTACTTGGGTGAATGGGCCAAGAGCCCGGACGAAGGCGTGCGCTTCCCTCTCGGCGTATTGTGGTTCGGGGATGAGCTGGGTCATTTCAAGCGATCCCCCCAACCGAAGTTTGTCGATGGCGTAATGGTATCGACCCCGAAAAAATGGCTTCAAGACCAGAACGAACGCACCCGCAACTCCGATTACCGCCTTATGCCAGCCTTTCTCTCCGACGTCTACACGGGGCGCGTGATGGGCTCGGACGAGGAGACTGAAATTCGCAAAAAGCACGGCAAAGTCGATTTGAAAACCCTTCAGCCGAGCCAGTATCGGCCACCCAAGCAACTCAACGATTGGGCGCCCAAAAAACCGAGCCCAGGCGAACGGATCAATCCACTGACCGGAGAAAAGGAACCACGCACCTTCCCCAAGAGTTATGGGTGTGACGGAGGCCTGGACTACGGCCATCTCTACACCATGCGATCTGCCACCGCATCTTATTACGACAAACGCATAGAGAGCGGAACCATCAACCTGAGCGGTCCACGTTCAGGTTGTACCAACAGCATCATTCCGGCCAACGGCGTGCTCAGCGTCCCCTATTACTACGAAGGTTGCACCTGTAGCTATCCCTTGCCCATGGCCATGGCCTTGGTCTCCATGCCCCAGACTCACGAGCAATGGACCTCCTGGGGGGAAATGCCTCCGGAAAAACTCAACGGCAAGATCCGCAGAATGGGCTTGAACTTCGGAGCGCCCGGGGACCGCGTGACCGAAAGCGGGACCCTTTGGTTGGATCAACCCAGCGTGGGCGGGCCCTCCCCCATCCTGCCCGTCAAAACCTCACCGGAACAGATCACCTACCGCTACCATCACTCCATACGGGTGGAGGGCGGCGAAGGCTGGCCCTGGATCGCCGCTTCCCTCGCAGAAGGGATCGAGAACGTCCGGATCAATGGTCTCGTCAAGGGAACCTATTTCCTGCGGCTTACTTTTCTCGAGCCGGACCGGATCAATCCGGGCGAACGGATATTCGACGTCATTCACCAGGGAAAGAAGCTCTTGTCAAAGTACGATGTTTCAAAGGCCGCCGGGGGCTCCATGCGTTCCACGACCGAAACGTTTTCCGGGATTCAGTTGGAGAACTCCCTTGTCCTGAGACTTCGCCCGGTTCGTGGGAAACCGATCCTCAGTGGGCTCGAACTGATCCGTTCCGACCTGCCCATGGACGAACCGGTCAAGCTCGATACCCGGAAGACCCCTTTCAGACCTTTTATGTAATTGCGGACTTCGCGGCCGCCGGACTCAGTTTTTTGGAATCTCGTTGAGGGTGTAGTAGGCTACGTCGTGAAGAAGAGGATGATCCTTACCCTTGAGGCGGATACCGGGCATCTTCAGTTCGTGCACGTTGCCCTTGACCATACCCTCGACGGTTAGCCGTACGCTTTTGCCATCCTTTGCGGCAACCGCCTTCTTGACGACGGGAACGGATTTGTCGACCACCGGGCTACCATAGCCCGACTGGTAAATATAGGTGTAGGACTCCATCGCGTAGGACGAAGCATCGGCCAAAGTCTTTGTGTCCGCAGCCTTGGTGAAGGTCAGTTCGAAACCATCCGGTTTTACCCTCATTTCATGAACTTCGAAAGGAACCTTGCCCGTCCAGTTCACACGCTGGAAGGAAAAGGGCTTTTTCCCGTGCGATCCCCATCCCCGGTTTGTCCCGCCGGTGAACATGCTGCCGTCGGCGGCAAAGCGGGCCACGATATTGCCCGACCCGAAGCCCTTGACAAAGGGAAAGGCGGCGCCCTGGTAAAAACCATTTACCTTCTCGAGAAATACGCGGTGAATCTTGGAATGGGTCTGTTCGGAAACGAAAAGCTGGTTTGCAAAGGGACCGAATTTTCCGCCCGTCTCGTC
>JABGWD010000140.1 GCA_018645725.1 Opitutia bacterium | reverse complement strand
TGGTTCGGGAATTTCTACCTCAATGCCAACGGCTGGGCCCGCCATGAAAACCTCGGTTGGGTTTTCCCCATGGAAAGCCCGACGGCCGGTCTGTGGCTTTGGAAACAAGACTTCGGTTGGCTCTGGACGAACAAGGGAATCTATCCATTCATGTACGATAATTCGAAAGGCGGATGGTTGTATTTCTACGGGCAGCATCAAGGCACCCTGCTCTTTTACGACTACGTGGCCAAGGGCTGGATCACTAAGCAACCCGGGCAGTGAGAAAAGTTTTAAATTGGTCCTCTTACTTACTCAGGGCAGTGCCCCTGCTGGGAGCTCTTTTGTCGCCCCACATAACGATAGGCAACTCCGGTTACCACTCCCTGTTTTTGAAAAACAATGGAAGTTTGCATGCCATGGGCAGCAATGCTTGGGGCGAATTCGGAAATGGGAGCACCAGCTCCTCCGCTCAAACTTCACCGGTTCAAATTCAACCTTCAGGCGTCACCCAGTTCGCCTCCGGTCATCGGCACGTGGTTATCGTCAAATCGGATGGTTCCGCCTACGCCATGGGGCAAAATACTTCAGGCGCACTTGGTAATGCCAACAACGTCGACCAAACGTCTCCCGCTCAAATCTTCCCTTCGGGAGTCAAATCGGTTGCCGCGGGTGCCTTCTTTACCCTTTTGCTTAAAAACGACGGAAGCCTTCACGTCACGGGAAGCAACGGAAACGGGCAATTGGGGACGGGAGATACAAGCAACCGAAACTCCCCTTTTCAGATCATCTCTTCCGGAGTGACCGGCATCGCGGGAGGAACCAACCACTCGCTCCTCCTGAAATCCGACGGGAGCGTCTTCGCTACGGGACAAAACAATTATGGCCAACTTGGGACGGGCGGCACCAACAACTTTATTTCTCCCACCCAAATCTTTTCTTCCGGCGTGATTCAAGTCGCGAGCGGGGCCAACCACTCGCTCTTCCTCAAAACCGACGGGAGCCTTTGGGCTACCGGCCGAAACCAACGTGGACAACTCGGAACGGGAGATACGGTGGACAGAAATTCATCGACCCAAATCGTTTCTTCCGGCGTGATTCAAGTCGCAAGCGGCTCGGAACACAGTGTTTTCCTCAAGTCCGACGGCAGTCTTCACGTGATGGGCTCGAACGTAAATGGGCAGCTCGGAACGGGAGACAACCTGGACAGAAATTCATCGGTTCAAATCCTTTCTTCAGGCGTGGTGCAGATCGCAGCGGGAGCCAGTCATACGCTGTTCCTCAAAGCCGACGGGAGCCTTTGGACGTTTGGTTGGAATTCCAATGGGCAACTTGGAGTCGACGACACGGTGAACCGATCCGCGCCCACAATGGTCTTTCCTTCCGGCGTCACCCGCCTCTCCGAGGTGACCGATGACTTCCGTCACTTTCCCACCGACCTCAACTCCACCGCTCCCCTCGCCTTCTCCGAGAACCAACCGATCGGAACCGTCGTTGGGGAATTCAATGCGACCGATCCGGATGCAAATGCTACACTACAGTATTCGTTAGTGGATGGTAATGAATCGAATGATAATCATTTGTTCACTCTGGATAATAGCGGTTCTCTGCGTAGTGCCGTTATTTTCGATTACGAAAACAATGCATCAAGCTATAGCATCAGGGTGCAAGTAAGAGACGAATTTAATGCCAGTACGGAGTCTACTTTTACCATATTGTTGGAGGATCTTTTTGAGGACGCTAAGGGCGAACAAAGCTTGGTATTTTGGTCGAGCCAGGTTGGTGGCTCAACCTCTGCTGCAGGTATTCATCGCGTTAATTTTGATGGCACTGGCAAGGTGACATTGTTTGATTTTTGGGCCTACATTGCTGCAGATAGCAACTATTTGTATTACACATCCGGAGAGCTTGGTAGTATTTACAGAGCCCGGCACGATGGTTCGAGTCCAGAAGTTTTAATTTCTGGTTACCACGGATTGCTGAAGGTTGAAGACAACTATCTTTACTGGCTTGATAAATCTGGTGGTACTGGTTTGTACCGAGCAAATTTGGATGGCTCAGGAGTTGAGCTTTATCTGAGTGAGTTGGCTGGAGGTACCGAATTTTGGGGCAACTCCCAGTACTGGTTTGTAAACAACGATAACCAGTCAATTAAGAGGTTTGATCGGGATGGAGGAAATGGTATCAATATACACCCAGAAGGTTATCCTGTTGCCAGCGGAGCAATTAGTGCGGACGAGGATTGGGTATATTGGTCAAAATGGAGTGGTGATGTATATCGAGCGAAGCATGATGGATCATCTGCTTCCATGATCAATCTGTCTTCCTTTGTGGACAGTATGTTTGCATATGAATCTTACTTGTTTCTAGGTAATCGAGGAACCGGGTACAATCCAGTAACTTACACTTTGAGAAACGGAACCAATGGAGTTCATTTGTACAATGGTCTCGATTCGAAATACATAAATTCTCTAGCCGTAATTTACAACCAAGCACCCACTGACCTAAACTCCACTGCACCTCTGACAATCGCTGAAAACCAACCGGTCGGTTCCTTTGTGGGCGAATTCAATGCAACCGATCCGGATGTCGGGGCGAGTTTGACCTACCACTTGGTGAGTGGTGCTGGAGACACCCACAATTCACTCTTCACCTTGGAGACGAACGGTACTCTCAAAACCGCGACGACTTTCGATTACGAGAGCAACGCCTCGAGCTATTCCATCCGCGTCCAGGTTAAGGACGAGTTCAACGCCTCCGTCGAAGGCAACTTTACGGTGACTTTGATCGAGCAAAACGAACCGCCTGCGTTCACCAATCTGATGGCATCTGCCTCCCCCGTCGTCCAGGTTCAGGAAAACCTAACGAGCGTGACCACGCTCACGGGAACTGACCCCGAGGGTCAGTTTACGGAATTCGTCCTTACCGGACCCGATGCTCATCTTTTCGAAGTCAACCAGACCAGTGGAAACCTTTCTTTTGTCACTCCCCCGGACTTCGAGAATCCTTCCGACCACGACTTCAACAATTCCTATGAGCTTGGGGTCCTGATCAAGGAATCGAACTATTCAGCAGAGAGCACGTTTCTCGCCTTCGAGAACTTCGACTATCCACTTGGTGACGTCTTGGGTAGAAACGGAGGGATAGGCTGGAATGGGCCCTGGCAAGGAAGCCAGTCTTGGAATGTCATTGATGGAAACGTCATCGTTAATGGGGTCTTCGCCACCGGTGGGCAACTCCTCATGGGAAATCAGCATGTCAAGACCGCGAGGGATTTCCAAAAACCCATAACGATCGGCGACCAAGTCGGCGAATACCCCAACGTTTGGATCATGGTTGCCATTCACTTCAAGCAGATGTTGGTCGGGCATTCCATAGATTTTCGACTCAAGGGATCCCTCCAAGAATCTTGGATAGTGATAGGCAAAAAATCCAATGGAAACATTTCGCTCAGTTATAACAATCCCGTCAGTGGCATATCCGCCATTTCAGGACCCAAGCAATTCGCTCTCAACTTAAGGTATGACTACGATGGAAACACCTCCATGAAATTGTATGCGATTGGTGATAATACCATGAACCAAATGCAAACCTTCAACCCGGACGATATGAAATCCTTTGCCTCGAAAGTCATGCCGGGAAAAACCAATCTCGAACAAATTGAACTCTACAGACACAACAACACCCAATCGACCCTTGACGAAATTGCCGTGATTGCAGGCGAACTTGCGGACGACAATGATGGGGACGGGGTTAGCAACTGGGAAGAATATCTTCAGAAGAGAATTCAGTTGCATACGGAAAAAACCTTGAGGATCGAGATAACGAATCAAAACGACACCCCCACCGACCTCAACTCCACCGCTCCCCTCGCCTTCGCCGAGAACCAGCCCATTGGCACGGTGG
>JABGWD010000139.1 GCA_018645725.1 Opitutia bacterium | reverse complement strand
GAATCGGCTGCTATGTTGACGTGCTCCTTGCCAAGGTGTCCGGTGCGATACCCGGCCGCTTTGAGAACGGCAAAATAAGAGCTCTTGCAGAGGGCAGGATTCAACGGACCAGGGGTGACCCGATACAGATGCTTGCGTTCGTAGGTACTGGTGAAGAGGCTGGACCGTCCCACCCAACAGGTGGAGGTCGAGACGAATGCATTCTTGAAGCGGACCCCTTGGCCAGCCAACCGGTCTATGTTTGGGGTTTTGACAATCGGATGTCCGGCGCATCCTAAAGTATGGTCGCGCTGATCGTCCGCATAGAGAACAAGAAAATTGGGTCGTTGTCTTAAATCAATTGGGGTCGCCGGAGTTTTTTTTTCGGGCGCTTCTTTTCCTTTTTGCCTCTTTGGGGGTTTCCGACCGGACTTTGGTCCGGTAGTCACCGGAGACACCTTGCCGACGGTTCTTTCTTCGGGTACGTACCACCCGTCGAGCAGGGCACTCAGTTCCTTGACCAGTTTGGGGTTCTTTGCAGCCAGGTTCATTTTTTCGGCCGGATCTTTTTTAAGATCGAAAAGTTGGGGTTCTCCGCCCTGTGGGGGATACTTCATTTTCCCGGTCGCCCCGTCGTAGGTCAGGAGGAGCTTGTCGTGCCCCTTGATTACCCAGCGATAAAGAAGGGATGCCTGTGGGTTTTCTATGTCGGCGATGTCGTGGGCGAAGGATTCACCGAAGAGGACGTCGCGCTTGATCTTCTTTCCGCTCTTGAGTTGGGGGAGAAGGTTGAGACCCGGAAAGTCATGTGGGCCTTTGGCTCTGGCGGCAGCCACTACGGTCGGTACGAAGTCGATGGATGAACATAGCTCAGGCCGGTCCGCGGGGGGGATTGTTCCTTTCCAACGGAACATGATGGGGTTGCGGGTTCCGCCTTCGTAAGGGCTGCGCTTGGACCGGATTGCATAGCTCCCGGTCTCGGTCTGGATCCAACCATTGTCCGTAACGTAAATGACCAAAGTGTCTTCCGCGATGCCTGACTCGTCGATATGGTTCATCAAGGCTCCACAAGTCTCGTCGAACCATTCGCACATGGCGTAGTATTTGGCCACCCGGTCCTGCACTCCCTTGGCGAGGTACTTCTTGTGGAGGCGCTCGGGTGGGTTGTGCGGGGTATGGGGAAGGAAAGGAGCGTACCAAATGAAGAAGGGTTTCTCCTGCTTGACCGACCGGTCGATGAAGTCGAGGACCGGCTCCATCCCCGCCCGCCCAATCTTGAGCCCGTCGTCGCCGTGTCTGCCCCCGGGGTTGGGGAACCCGCGTGTCATGCCTTCGGTGAAGCCTCCGCGCTGGTAGGAGCCTTCCCACCATTTTCCGCTCTGGTGGCTGACATACCCCTTCTTGGCGAGCCAATGAGGAAGGCCGCCATGCTCGTCTATATTGGAAATGATCAACTCCCTGGGATCTTTTCCTGTTCTCTGGGCATGCGCCTTGTTTTGATCTGTGTTGGCAGGGTTATTGCCGGTGATCTTGTTCTGGTGGGAATACAGGCCTGTAAAAAGGGTCGCGAGGGAAGGGCGGCACAGAGCAGTCGGTACGTACCCACGCCGGAACAAGGCGCTTTCCAAGGCCAGTTTGTCTAGGTGGGGCGTCTCGATGTGGGGATGCCCCATGAATCCGTAATCGGTATAGCTTTGATCGTCAGAGAGGATGAGGACGACGTTGGGTTGCTTGGCCCAGGAAGTGGTTGCGAGCACGACCGAAAGGCAAAGTAGGTTGAGATATTTTTTCATGGATAAATGGTTGGTTGTTTCTATACGGATTCAGGCACCAAGTCTTGGGCTCATGATTGAAGGGCTTGCTTGAAGTTAAACGGATTTTTCTGACGAAGGAATAAAATTGAACACAATAAAACAATGTCGGAAAATCCGTTTATCTTACGGATTCCTTATTTGCGAAGGTTTTGAAAACCGTAAGCCCTACGATAAGGCGAAGCCGGATTTGGGAGTGCCCAGACAAGACCTATTTATTGAACAAGTTCGATCCCTTCATCGGTTATCTTGATCTTTCCTTGTTTGTAAAGGCCTCCGATTGCTTGCTTGAAGACTTTTTTACTCACTTTGAATTCCCTTTTTATATCTTCCGGAGAGCTTTTGTCTCCAAATTCTGATTTTCCTCCCACTTCCTTAAGGTGATCCAGAATTTTGTCGAAAGTCGAATGAACGTGCCTGCCTTTGTCCGGCTGTAACGAAACGTCAATCCTTCCATCGTCCCGAATGCCGGTGATATACCCTTTGAGCTTTTGGCCCTCATGGTATTTGTCGTACACCTGATTGCCGTAAACCAACCCCGTATACTCATCGTTGATCGCCACTTGTATTCCCAAATCACTAAAAGCATAGATTTCGAGGTCCACTTCCTCCCATCGGGAAAATTCGTCTGGGTCAACATGTTCGATCAAATGCTCAAAATTATGTTTCATTCTCTTTTAACTATAATCAGCCTGGACAAAAACCGCACCCACGAAAAAGAAAAGAACCATATTTTTTTCATCGAACGATTATAGCTTAGTCCTCCTTGTGTCCTTTGAATCCCAAGGATGCATCGAGAACTTTGCCCAGCTGAACAGGCGTGTGAGCTTTCTTCGCATAGGTTTTCATCTTCTCAATGATATCGGGAAATTGCTCGGCTACATCGTGGAGCTCTTCAATATCCTTACTCAAATCATAAAGCTCGAATGGCACGCTTTTGTTTGGTCTGATGGCTTTCCATTCATTCATGCGCAGGGCAGTGCTCTTCTTGTTCTCCCAATATAGATAGTTGTGCTGGTTTTGCCGGCGTCCAGCATTTTTCGCTCCGAGCAACGTTGGCAAGATTGAAATACCATCGGTATCCTTTCGTGGTCTTGCATTAGCGATTTCCGCCAGCGTTGGCATGATATCCGGGAAGTAGCCCAAGTGGTCGGAAACAGCGCCAGCTTTTATTTTGCCTGGCCACCGAGCAATAAAGGGGACCCTGATTCCGCCTTCATAGAAATCGCCCTTTCCTCCTCGGAAACGTTCACCAGTCTTAGGATTTAGGTTTGGAGCCAGAAAGCCATGTGGATGTTCATTACTTTTAAAATAGGTCTTCCCTCCGTTATCCCCGGAAATGAAAACAATGGTATCATCATCGATCCTCAATTTTTTCAGCAAGTCCATGATCTCTCCAATTTGCCGGTCCACCATTTCCACCATGGCCGCATACATTTGGGCATCATGAGTCCCTTTTTGATTTGAGGCATCCCATTTCTTGTCTTTGTACTTCTTCCATGCAGGTTCATTGTCAGGCATTGTCCAAAAACCATGAGGGGGCGTCCATGGAAGATAAGCAAAGAAGGGGCGATCCTTGTTCTCTCGGATAAAGTCCAGACTGTCCTTAAAGATAAGGGAATGTGAAAAGGTTTTGCCCTTAAGAAAGTCTCCAGTGTTGCCTGAGAGTGGTACCTTCTTACTGTTGCGGATGAGATATCTTGGATAAAAGGTATGGGCGTGAGTCTGATTGTAATAACCAAAGAAGATATCAAAACCATGCTTCTCGGGTACGCCTGTCGTACCTGCGTCGCCAAGCCCCCACTTGCCGAAACCACCAGTGGCATAGCCGGCGTCCTTGAGCATGCTGGCGATGGTCACCTCATCCGCACGCAGACAACCGGGTCCGCGAACGGTCGTATGACCAGTATGCTGCCCGGTTATCAGCGTACTACGCGTGGGTGCGCAGACACTGGCACCAGCAAGAAACTGAGTGAAACGGATCCCTTCGGATGCCACCTTATCGATATTTGGCGTATCCAATATAGGGTGCCCCATGACCGATGATTCGAAATACCCCCATTCATCCAGCATGAAGTAAATGATATTTGGTTTATTATCTTTGGCGGTTGGAAGAGGAATATGGGTACTCGTGGAAAGAGCATTCAAATTCACCCTCAAGCCATGCTTTTCCAACAAAGGCTTTAAGGCCTTGGCCCAAACAAAATATCCCTGCTCATTGAGGTGTAACAAGTCCCTGTTATAAAATGTTTTATCCTGCTGGCCTTTTTCAGTTGTGAAAAAGTGATTTAGATCAAAATGAGACACCGCTTTGCCATCTGTAAGTTGTGGTAACAGGGCATTGACTGCTTTGACTCGCTCATACGCTGGCCCCGCTTTTCTTGGAAAGATTGAGAAGATCACGATTTTCGACTTCGGCAGGCGTTTTCTCACTTCACTTGCGATGGCTGTGATACCTGCAAAAATATCCTCCGGTTTGTCGGGAGGATAGGCTTTTTTGTCCTCATGCAGGTTGTTGGTTCCGATCATCAGGGTGACAAGCTTGGGTGAAATCCCATCAAGGGCACCATTGCGAATGCGCCATAGAACATTTTGAGTGCGATCCCCAGGAAAACCAAGGTTGAGCAGATTACTCCCTTCAAAAGCGCCCGGATATTTGCTCCACGAATGAGTGATGGAGTCACCGATCATCACCAAGTCGACTCTTTTGTTTTTTGCCTCCTTGAGCTTCTCTTGGTGTAGCCTCGGCATGAACTTTTTCAGAGGCGATGGTACGGGAATGACCGTTGAGGGCTTTTCTCCAAATGCTCCGGAAGACATCCAGAACGATAGAAATAATACGGCAAGGAGGATGGGGTTCTTTGTCTTCATGATCTTCGAGGTTTTTAGCCAATCAAGCTGATTTTCCTGCGGTCACCGTGCTGCTTATGTTTGGGGTCGATGCAAAGCAACTCAAGATCGGCTGACTGTTTAGTCAGCTTCATGTCGACCCATCCGTGGGCATGGCCTTTGCCAAAATAGTAGCTGACAGCCGGTTGGTTAATGAGATGGAGATGGTCCCGTTGATCATGCTGCCATTCGTGCGTGTGGCCGTAAAGATAGGCCCTGGCATGCTTTCGTTGGGCGAGTAGTTTCAAGAGAGAGGCTCCGTCATGCATGCCCTTGATGGGACGCACGCCTCGATTGGGATAGGGGTTGAAGTGCCCGAAAACAAGTGCCGGTTTGCCCGAGCGTTCATCGAGTTCCTGGGCAAGCCAGCTCAACTGTTTGTCTCCCAGGATGCCCTTTCTTCCGGAATCCAACAGGAGGAGATTCGCATGAGAGAGTTCAATCACGCCTGCTTGAATGCCCATCTGCTCCTTCTTCAGGAAAGGGAGCAACTTCCACAAAATTTCCCGATTGTCGTGATTGCCAATCGTCACGTGAATGGTAATACCGGCTAAACGAACCGGCTCAAGAAGCCTGAGCAGTTCCTTGTACTCGGCTTCCGTTCCTCTGCTCATGGCGCAGTCCCCGTTGATGATCAAGTGAGCGGGTAGGGGGTTGAGGTCGGTTACGCTCTTGGCCGCTACGGCAAGGGACTTTGCCATATTTACTCTTTCATGCTCGCTCTCTTTGACGGGCGACCCAGGCCACTTCGTCCCCGGGTAAGATAGGTTGAGGTCGGCACTGATATGGGTGTCGGCAAGCAAAGCCACCCGGTTTTGATCCAATCGAACGGGTTCGCCGGCCGCTTTGGCTAAAGAAGAAGACGCTGTAAACGTAGTGCCACCAAGAGCGAGCGAACCCTTTATGAATTGGCGACGAGCGACTGGCGGTAGAATGATTGGCATGGTAAACTTGGACTAACGGCTTGATTCGATAGGAACTCCGAACCACTCCGAAAGGGTCTCGCTCAGCCAAACTACGGATTCACGACTGGGTGTCTTGGAATCCAGTTTATACTTCTTTTTAGCAACTACCCAAAGGGTGTACCATTTGGAACTACCTCCGCCACCCGAGCTACTAACCCTCTTTACATGGGTCAGGAAACACTTCATTTCGTGGTGCTCAATGAACTTTTTTGTGGAAAACCACAAAAAACGTTTCTTGATCTCGAGACCCTTTTTGGATGCGGTAAAGAATGTCGAACCGAACAAG
>JABGWD010000138.1 GCA_018645725.1 Opitutia bacterium | reverse complement strand
CTAGCCAGCGGAAGGACAATCGGCCAACTGGCGGTGGCTTGGGCCTTGCGTCGGGAAGAGGTGACTTCGGCAATCGTGGGCGCCCGTCGACCCGGTCAGATTATGGAGACCGTTCGGGCGGCTGAAAAGGAACTGACGGAGGAAGAGGCCGCGGCGGTAGCCAAGTGCCTGAATCAATTTGAAGAAAGGATGACAAGTGTCTGAAGATACGAAACCAAAAGAGGAAGCAGGAGCAACCGAAGAACCAAAGACTCCACCCTCCCCGAAACCGGCCCGCCGCAGGCGAAAACCAGTCAGGCGCGAAAATACCGGCGACGCTCCGGCGGAAGCGGCCGGGACCGCGAGGCAAGGACGGAGTCCGATGGCCAAGCCTTCGCCTAGGGAAAGGGAGACCAAGCGGCATGAAGTCAAGCCAACCGTCCGTTACCTTGCGGAGCTAAAGGGAAAGAGGCCGATCGTTGGCCTGACTGCCTATGATGCGATCATGGGAAAGTTGATTTCGGATGCCGGAGTCGACTTCATTTTGGTCGGGGACTCGGTTGGGACGACCCTTTTGGGCTATGACACGACGATTCCCGTTACCATTGACGACATGGTTCGCCATACTTCCGCCGTCAGGCGTTCGGATCCCGGTTGTCTTGTGGTTGCCGATCTCCCCTTTGGTGAGGCCAGCATGTCTTTCGACCGTTTGCTTGAATCTTGCAGGAGGCTGATGCAAGAGGGTGGAGCCGATGCAGTCAAACTGGAGGGGGGCAGAGACTTGGCTGATGACGTCGAGAAGCTTGTGGCGACGGGCATCCCGGTTCTCGGGCACATCGGTCTTCTTCCGCAGACAGTCAAGGCCATCGGCGGTTACAGGAAGTTCGGGGCAAACAGAGAGGAGGCGGAAAGCCTTTACACCGATGCAATCAGTTTGGAAGAGGCGGGATGTTTTGCCATTGTCGCGGAAATGATCGAGAGCAAAGTGGCCACGGTGTTGGCCAGTCAGATCAGTCCACCCCTTGTCGGTATCGGGAGCGGACCGGATTGCGATGGGCAGATTTTGGTTACTCAGGACTTGCTTGGGTTAACGGTCAAGGGAGTGCCTTCCTTCGTTTCCCCTTATGCTAATCTCGCCCGGGACGCTTCCGTTGCCTTGAGCAGATACGTTGGGGACGTTCGGAAAAAAAGAAAGTAAACGATCATGAATTTTTGCGTTTTGGGGGCGGGAGCCTGGGGTACGGCGATGGCGGTCTATCTTTCGAAAATCGGTCATGCCGTTTCCTTGGTTCCAAGGCGCATGGATCACGCACTCGCACTTTCTTCGGAGCGGGAAAACAAGGATTATCTCCCGGGTATTGCCTTTGATCCCGACTTGCAGATTGGGTGCTCTTTGCGCCCGGTCTTGATGGAATGCGATTACGTCTTTTTGGCCTGTCCATCCCATGCCCTCAGGGAGACTTGCCTGAGGGTTGCCGAGCACAAGGAAGACTCCTGGAATTTCCGGGGAGCAATCGCCCTGTGCAAGGGACTTGAACCCAAGTCCAATCTCTTCGCTCACGAGGTAATGCAGGAGGTGCTGGGCGATGGAATCGGTTCGGGTTACTTGACGGGGCCAAGTCATGCCCATGACGTTGCCGTAGGCAAACCCGCGGCCATGGTTCTTGCTCTGAATTGCGAGGCAAGCGAAGTAATTGAGCTTCAGGCCAGCTTGAGTTCCCCCTCGTTGAGGATTTATCGATCCGAAGACCGGATCGGGGTCGGACTGGGGAGTTGTCTCAAGAACGTGTACGCCATCGCGACGGGACTTTCGGATGGTCTCGGTCTTGGGGACAATGCCCGGGCTGCCCTGCTTACGCGCAGCATGAACGAAATGATGGCCCTTGGCGTTTCTCTGGGCGGGGAAAGCGAAACTTTTTTCGGTCTTGGCGGATTCGGTGATTTGATCGGAACATGCATGGGAGAGTGGAGCCGCAACCGAATGTTCGGGTTGGCTTTGGCCAAGGGCGCGAAGCCCGAGGAGGTGATCCGGTCGCAAAAGACCGTGGTCGAAGGGTATTCGGCCACCGCCTGTTTTTTCGAGAAATGCCGTGATTCCGGCGTGGATATGCCGATTCTGACGGAAATACATTCGATCCTGCACGAGGCCAAAGCTCCCTCGATAGCGATTTCGGACTTGATGGGCCGGGATCTCAAGGCGGAATCGTAAATCGAATAACCGATTGCCATCTCATTCCTCGCCTGCCACTATCCTAAGCCGTGAACACGGCAACCAGACCAAAGTTGGAAGCGCCGGGGGGTGCATCCCGGGTTTTGCTTCATTCTTGCTGCGCCCCATGCGAGGGCGAGGTATTGGAGACCTTGTTGGAATCTTCCGTCCAACCGACCGTCTTCTTTTACAATCCGAACATACACCCCAAGCGCGAATACGAACTGAGGAAGTCGGAGGACAAGAAATTCTGCGACAAGGTGGGGGTTGAGCACGTCGATGCGGATTACGACGTCCGAAATTGGTTTGAGCGGGTAAAGGGATTGGAATGGGAGCCGGAGCGGGGAGCCCGTTGCACCGAATGCTTCGACATGCGGTTCGAACGCGCGGCCTTGTATGCGCATGAAAACGGATTCTCCGTTTTTTCCAGTAGCTTGGGGATTTCCCGATGGAAGAACATGATTCAGATCAATGGTTGTGGCGAACGGGCCGCCGCCCGATACGGGAATCTCGTTTACTGGACCTATAATTGGCGCAAGGCCGGAGGTTCCCAACGGATGATCGAAATCTCAAAACGGGAAAAGTTTTATCAACAGGAATATTGCGGATGCGTTTTTTCCCTGAGGGATACCAACAAGTGGCGGAAGGCGAAAGGCAGGAAGGAGATAGCCATTGGCGAAACCTTTTACGGTCCCTCCGGAGATTGAAAAATTTTCCTATTCCTTGCCATGCCCCGAATTATTCCCAATAAAGTCTGCCATGTCTGAATCTTTCGTATGGAAATCCTTGCTGGAGGAAGCCCGGTCGGTTGCTTCGAGAGAACGAATCTTGTCAAAGGTATTGACCGAGTATGTTCTTGAACGCGATTCGCTCGGGGATGCTCTGAGTTGGCGGTTGTCGTCACGCTTGGCCAAGGGCTCCGTGCCCGAGACCGATTTGCGGGAACTTTTCAAGGAGTGCCACCTTGGTTCCGACGAGCTGTTGGAATGCGTGGAGCGCGATTTGGAGGCCGTCCGCGAAAGAGATCCGGCTTGTGATGGTTTTCTCAGTCCTTTTCTTTACTTCAAGGGATTTCAGGCCTTGTGCGCTTATCGAGCCGGACATTACTTGTGGAAGAACGATCGAAGGGATCTTGCCCTTTACCTGCAAAGCCTGATTGCCGTCGTCTACTCGGTTGACATTCATCCGGCCGCCGTCATTGGAAAGGGGATTTTGCTTGATCATGCGACTGGTTTCGTGGCCGGTGAAACGACCGTTATCGAGGATGATGTTTCCATTTTGCACGAAGTCACTCTGGGCGGTACGGGCAAGGACCGCGGAGACAGGCATCCCAAGATCCGTTCGGGTGTGCTCATCGGGGCAGGGGCCAAGATTCTTGGAAACGTCGAAGTCGGCGAAGGCGCCAGGGTAGGGGCGAGCAGTGTTGTTCTGGCCGACGTTCCCCCTCACGTTTCCGTTGCGGGGGTTCCTTCCAAGGTCATTGGCAAGGTGATGGAGGATTCTCCTTCTTTGGCCATGGATCATTCCCTTCAGAACTTGAGGGAGTACGAATCGGGTGGAGGTATTTGATTCCTTTGGTCACTTTTGTCTCCCTGCAGTTGACGAAGCATTTTTTTTTGACTAGGAAATCCTCATGCATACCGAATCGAGTGAACCTTCCTCGCCAAAAATGGTCAAGGGCGAGGAGTCTGAGAATGAAGATGCAGAAAATGCGCCCCTCAAGCCCAAGACAGAAAAACAGGTAGAGGATCTGGAGGTCAAGGATGCCCAATTGATCTTTCAGGGGGTTTGGCATGAACTGGAGGAGGACGTCGGAGTTGAAAACCTCCGTTTCCCCGCTGAAATCTTTTGGCTCAATGGTTCGCCCGGAGCGGGGAAAGGGACGCAAACCGCGTTCATTATGGAATTTCGCGATCTGACCGAGAAGCCCATCATCGTGAGCGAGTTGCTCAAGTCTCCGGAAGCCCGAAAAAAAATGGACGCCGGGATGCTGGCGGGGGATCGCGAGGTGACCAAGCTCGTTTTGCGAAGCCTTTTGAATCCATCTTACGAGAGCGGCGCCATTGTCGACGGTTATCCGCGGACCAAAACCCAGGTTGAGTGCCTCAAGCTTTTTCATGGCAGACTGAGTGAATTGAGAAGCAAATACGTGGGGACGTTTCAAGAAGAGCAGTTTCCCAAGCCGAGGTTTCATATCATCATGCTTTTCATTGACGAGGAAGAGAGCGTCCGAAGGCAACTTTTGCGCGGGCAGCGTACATTGGAGCACAATGCGGAAGTGGATGCATCGGGGGTGGGCGAAAAAAGAGAGGTCAGGAAAACGGACCTGGAGGAGGATGCCGCTCATAGGCGTTACAAGACCTTCAAGGAATCAACCTACCATTCGCTGACTACCTTGAGGGAAGTCTTTCACTACCATTTCATCAATGCCCATGGGACCGTCATCGAAATTCAGCAACGAATTATTCAGGAGCTCAAGTACCAGAGTTCGTTGGAGTTGGATCAGGCTACTTACGATCGGATCTCCTCCATTCCCTTGGCTCAAAAACTTTCCTTGCACGCCCGGCAGTTACTTGTTCACCGCTTGGACTCCTACGAGAAGTTCCATTCGGAACTTTTCGGCCAAGTCGTCGATTTGATCAAGTCGAGTTTCATTCCAATCGTTGAAAAGCATTCCATTTCCGGTTTGGCGTACATCAATTCCGAAGATTCCGTTTTCGCCGATCCTCTTGCCATTGCCATCTTGATCGACGTTTTCACCGAACGGGGCTTTACCGCCGTCGTGGACATCAGGAAAATGGAGGTTCCGGAGCGAATCGATCCGAAGTCCTACGAGATCATCAACAAGGTGAAGAAGGTTTATCGCGTCCGAATCAACTTTCCCGGCTCGAAGATCAGACGGGGATTGTAAGCCCCGCATTTGTTTACTAAGAACTTTCCCCATGGATCCCAGATACGTATCGTTGGCCGACAACATCGTCAGCCATTCCACCAATCTTCAAAAGGATGAAAAGGCGCTCATTCACGCTTTCGACGTGCCGGAGCAAATTACCCTCGCTTTGATTCGCGCGGTCAGGGGCAGGGGAGCCATCCCCTTTGTCCTGTTGGAAAACAGCCGCATCGGCAGGGAGTGCGTTCTGGGAGGCACGGACGTTCAGTTTGAGACGGCCCTTTCCTGGGAGATGGAAAGAATGAAATCAATGGATGCCTATCTTGCTCTGCGCGGGTCGGCGAACGTATTTGAAAATTCGGACCTTCCGCAAGAAGACATGAAAAAGGCCATCAAAATCCTCAAGCCGGTTCTTGACTGGAGGGTAAAGAAGACCAAGTGGTGCGTCTTGCGTTGGCCTACTTCCTCCATGGCTCAGCAGGCCAAGATGAGTACGGAGGCCTTTGAGAATTTCTTCTTCGATGCATGCTGCATGGACTACTCCAGGATGACGGAGGGCATGACCGCGCTCGAAAGCAGAATGCGTGAAGCCGAGGATGTCAGGATAACGGGACCGGGGACGGACTTGACTTTTTCTCTGAAGGGAATCAATGCGGTTGCCTGCGGTGGCACCCATAACATTCCCGACGGCGAGGTCTTTTCCTGTCCCGTGCGAGATAGCGTGGAGGGAACGATCACCTATAATGCTGACACCATTTACCAAGGGACTTCGTTTTCCGACATATGCCTGAAGTTCAGCGCGGGAAAGATCGTGGAGGCTACCGCTTCTTCAAACGAGGAAAAATTGACCGAAATTCTCGATTCCGACGAAGGGGCCCGTTTTATCGGGGAGTTTGCGATCGGATTCAACCCCATCATCCGCGAGCCGATGCTCGATATATTGTTTGACGAGAAAATCGCCGGTTCCTTTCACTTTACTCCGGGGCAGGCTTATGAGGAGGCGAACAACGGGAACCAGTCGCAAGTGCATTGGGATATGGTGAATATCCAAAGACCTGAGTACGGGGGAGGGGAGATCTGGTTTGACGGCGAGTTGATCCGCAAGGACGGGGAGTTTCAACACGAAGACCTGGCCAAGCTGAACACCGAATATTTGCTCGGGGATTCCTGAAAGCCTTATGACGGATCTTTCGGCAACTCGAGAGTTCATCCAGTCGTTGCCGAAGACTGAAACCCACTTGCACGTCGAAGGAGCCCTTCCTTGGGAGTTGCTGGAAAAAAAGGATCCGGCGAAGTATTCGGATCAACCCGCTTTTCGAGGGGAGGGTTTCCGCTATGACTCTTTCGAGCAATTCGAGTCAATCCTGATTGATCATGCCTTGGATTGGTTCGATTCTCCCGACAGTTATCACGAGGCCGCCAAATTGATCTTCTCAAAGCAGGTCGAACAGAACGTCAAGTACGTCGAGACAAGCTTTCATGCCGGAATGATGGAGTTCCTCAAGATTCCCGGAGAGGAGATTCTGAAAGCCATTCTTTCCGCGGTGCCTTCGCAATTGGAAGCGCGTGTTTTTCTCGGAATCAGCAGGAATGCATACACGCCTTATCTCGGGCCGTTACTGGAGGAAGCAATCGAGAAGTGGGATTCTTTGGCAGGGATCGACTTGCACGGTCTCGAATCCTTGCCCATGGAAGCCTGGACCCAACCCTTTTGGAAACGAGCCTCCGCTTGCGGAAAGACGCTCAAGGCTCATGCCGGCGAATTCGGCCCGGCTGCGAACGTCGAGCAGGCGGTTGTCGAGTTAGGAGTCCGGCGAATACAGCATGGCGTTCGGTCATCGGAATCCGAGAAGACAATGAAACTTTTGCTCGACGAGGGGGTGACCCTGGACCTTTGCCCAATCAGCAATTACAAGCTGAGGGTCGTGGATGAATTCGAGGATCACCCGATTGGCGGTTTTGTGAAGAGGGGGATTCGGTGTACGGTCAGTACCGATGACCCTCTTTCCTTCAACAATAGCCTGAATCAGGAATATGAGGTATTGGTCGACAAAATGGGTTTTTCTACCCGTGAAATCGGGCGGTTGGCCTGGAACGGGTTCGAGGTGGCGGACTTGGACGCGGACAGAGCAGCTTCCTTTCAAAGCCAAATTGACGAGTTGGTCGACGAGGCATGCCCAGCAGATGAGTGAGGAACGCTTTCTTTGTCCCGAGGGTCCCGTGGAACGCGCGGACAAGGTTTTGGCCCTGGCTTTCCCCGAAACCAGCCGGTCCCGGATCAAACGGGCAATCGAGGAGGGGAAAATCCGGCGTGAAGACGGGAGTCCGCTCGATCCGAAAAGCAAACTGGCGCCCGGTGAGTTTTTGCTGGTGGACCTTGCGCCTGCTCAAAAGCAAATTCATTCCCCTGTAGCCATCCCCCTTTCGGTTGTCTTTGAGGATGACGAGCTGATCGTGATCGACAAGGCTTCGGGTATGGTCGTTCACCCCGGAGACGGCACTGGTGAGGATACCCTGGTTCATGCCCTCTTGCATCACTGTCCGGGGTCCCTCTGTCCGGTCGGGGAGCCCGATCGTCCGGGGATCGTTCATCGTCTGGACAAGGCAACGAGCGGAGTCATGGTGGTGGCCAAGACGGAGAAAGCCTACCATTCGCTGGTCGCTCAATTTTCCCAAAGAACGACCGGAAAAGTTTACCATGCTCTCGTCGCCGGTCATCCTTTTCCGGGCAAAGGGGAGGTTTCTCTGCCTATCGGACGGCATCCGAAGGTTCGGGTCAAGATGGCGGTTGTGGAAAAAGGAGGCAAGCCGGCTCATACGCAATGGAAGACCCTTTCGTCATACAGGGAGAAATTCGCGTTGATCGAGTGCCGGATCAGTACTGGCAGAACGCATCAAATTCGGGTTCATCTTTCCTCGTTGAATCATCCGATTGTGGGGGATTCCGTTTATGGGTACAAAGCATCCAAAAACCAAGGATATCATTTTTCCCGAGTTATGCTGCATGCCCAACGTTTGAGCTTTCTTCATCCCCAATCCGGAGACGAGCTTTCTTTTTCCGCTCCGGTTCCAAGGGATTTCGAATCGGCTCTTTCCATGCTCACTGTTCTTTGAGCAAAGATCCTTCCGGTGGCGGCAGGTTACGCTAGTGGTTCAGGCATTCGGTTATTGCCGAAAAAGCTTCCTCAGTGTCATCCACTATCTTGAACAAATCAACGTCTCCGGGCGAGATCACTCCCCATTTCACGAAATGGTCGAAGTTGATCAATCCTTCCCAGAATTCCCGGCCATATAGGAAAACGGGCAGTTTCTTATCCAGTTTTCCCGTTTGCGCGAGCGTGAGCGTCTCAAACAATTCATCCATCGTACCGAAGCCTCCCGGGAAGACCACAATGGCCTTTGCATGATAGAGAAAATAGAATTTACGAATGAAAAAGTAGTGGAATTCGAAGGAGAGTTCCGGTGTTGCATACTGGTTGACCCCTTGCTCGAAGGGCAGGCTGATTCCCAGGGCGACGGATGGACCGCCGGCTTGATGGGCTCCCTTGTTTGCAGCTTCCATCATTCCCGGGCCGCCGCCGGAGCATATCAGGTGTCGCTTTTTTGGGTCCTCCGTGTCGAGGGACCATTTCGTCAACCGTTCGGAAAGCTCGACGGCTTGGTCGTAATATTTGGAAAGAAGGAGGACTCTTTCCTTCTTGAGAACTTCTTCGGTTTGTTCCGCGGATCTGTCCGCAGGGTCTTCGGGAAGTTTTTCCACAAGAGCGTCCAGGTCATTCTGCGCTTGGGTCGAATCTTTGGACCGGGCGGATCCAAACAAGACGATCGTGTTTTCGACACCATTCTCGGTCAGACGAACGTCTGGTTCGATTAGTTCGCATTGAACTCGGATGGGACGGGCGTGGGCGCTTTTGAGGAAACTCGAATTGTCGTATGCCTTGGAGGGTTTGTTCATTCGCTTATCCTTGTTTGTCGACGGGGAAATGAAAAGAGCAAACGCACGGTGTGGAAAAAAAACGCCCTTTTCACTAAAGTCCGGAAGGTCCGGGTCGATTATGCTTCATAGTTGCATGGATGCAGCCCTAGTTCATCGAGGTTCAGTCCACAGGAGGTCGACTAGAATCACAGCCGTCAAACAGTGTCCCCGGACACTAATCCAAATTCGTTGTGATTTTTTTCAAAGACTACTTACGAGAAGAAACAAAACCTTCTCCAACATCTTCCCCTGATTCGGCATTCGTAAATTCCGATTCCGATGCAATTGTCGATTTTCCGGCTCAAGACGCTTCGCAAGAGTGTTCGAGAGAGGAAATCGGGAAATGGGTGGACAAACTTATGGCCATGCCGGATGAAGCAGGCGCCCTTCACCGACCTTCGAGATCGGCGGAAGACCCTTTTCTTGCCGTGGCGGCCAAAATTTTGAACGAGGAACTTAGCTAGGCGGACGTTCCTTTTTCGGATATTCGAAATCAAGGAGTTCGCAGGTGCCCGGTTCCAAATCGCCCCAGCTCTCTACTTTCGGTCTTAGAATTACGATTCCACACGTAGGGACGTTGGGAATGCTCAGTTGAGCAAGGACGTTTGAGAGGTAGGTGATGGTCGGGTTGTGGAAAACGAGGGCGAGCGAATTGACTTCGGCCGGAATTCGAGCGATGATTTCCAATGAAGATGAGGCAGAACCGTCATAGAGCCCTCCGTCAATTTCGATGGATCGTTCGTTCCACCAGAATGCGCTCATGATTGCAGCCGTCTCTCGGGCCCGCAGGGCTTGGGAGCAAATGATCTTGTCGGGAGCAGGCCAGCTTTGGGCCATTCTTCGAGCGACCATGGGGGCATCCCTGTTCCCTCTGTCGTTAAGCGGGCGTTCCTCGTCTTTGAGATCGGGTGCGCTCCAAGACGACTTGGCATGACGGATGAGGAATAGCGTTTTCATTCTTTTATGGTAAAAAAACTTTGGTTTTTTCTGTTTGCCTGCAAGTGGTCAATCGCAATTATAAAGAAATGAAAGCTTATCCCCCGATTTTGCTTTTTGCAATTTTGCTTTCCTCAGGGTGTTCGGACGATGGTGCGACTGAAATTTCTCGGCCTAAGCCATCCGTCGAACCGTTGGGCGGATCAGTGGACCCAAACCCTTTTGTTCGTCCGGATAATTCATTTGTTTCTTCCGACCGGGGTCTTGCTGAGATCATGGAGGATTTTGCCGGTTCCATCGACACCTATCCCGTGATCGATCAAGATGAAACGGTTGTCAGGCAAAACGGGAGGACTTACAGGCGAGGGTTGGAGGACGAGCCTTTCAACGGAACCGTTGTCGAGACTTTCCCCGATGGCAGTCTGTCCCTGAGTACGACTTTTTATCAAGGCAAACCACATGGTTTTCAAAAGAGGAACTTCCCGAACGGAATCTTGGCCTTGGAAGTTTTTTTTGACAAGGGAGTCCTTTCCGGAACCAAGACCAAAAGGTGGAGGAACGGGCAAATCAGGGAAGAGGAGTATTGGAGTGATGGCCAGTTCAAGGGCCGCAGGCTTTGGGATTCCGAAGGAAGATTGACGAGGGAGGAAATGGTTCCCGAGTCTTAACCGCCTCCACCACTTTCGATTTCCTTGATCCGGTCAAGGTATTTGCCCAAGTCCCCGATCCGGAGGATTGACAAGTTGTCAAAAACTTCCCTTCTTTCGATTGCCCTGATCATTTCAAAGGAGTCATCGGAAAGGCTATCCGGGACTACCACCACCAAATGCCGGGCCCGTAGCCTGAAATTGGTATTGCTCAGGGTGTTCGTCAGAGCGAGTTCTTCTTTCTCGTCCCATGTGTTTTTGACTTCTATGCCCAAGGCCCACGAAGGAATCCACAAATCCGTTTCGCCCACCACGTATCTCTTGTCGAATTCTATGCTCCTGAGGTTCAGTTTGTGCTCGCAGATATGGATGAGGTCCATGATGCTGGCCGAGTTGGTGACCAATGACTCTCTTTCCTTCGAGACTAACGAGGAGAGGTAAGAATTGAGATCTCCGCGATGGAGCATTTGCATTCGTTCCCGGGCGTAGTTTCTGAGCTCCGGGTCGGGGAACAGAGCGCTAAGGGAAATGTCATGCTTGGGGGGAGCGAACCCGCTTTGGGTGGCCCGTTTTTCAACCCCATGAATGGTATTGTCCAAATCTTCGGGGAAAGACAATGGGTGAACGCTCAAGTGGTAAGTTCCCTGATTACGGGATAATTCGCTGAGCTGTTCTCGTACCCACATGGCCATGAACAAAGCCTCGTTGTTTGCCTCATATCCTTTTTCCCGGAAACTTTTGATTTTTTCACGATAGGCCGTCGTGCCGCCATCGTAGAAGTCGTAAGGTCCGTCAACGCGGTTGACCTGCACGGACAACTCCTCGAGAAGATCCCTGTCGTCTTTCCAATCCCTTCGCCTCCTGTGGTAAACAGGAGTGCCTATGGTCGAGGCTTTCGGTCGTTTGAAACTAGGTGAATCTTCCACTTTTAAAGGGGCAAATTTGAAGGCATCATTAGTCGGTGTTGACCATAATGCAATCTTTTAACGGTTTATCGCTACGACCTTGCCATTGCTTGGTGATTCCGTATTGTCAAGCCATGTTGAAGGCATTGGCGGCAGGTGGAACTTTTTTGATCCGGGTTGCGGTCTTGGTCGTCTGCCTTGCGGGTGCCAGGGCATCGGGCAAGTCGTCCGTCGACGACGAAAACCGGACTTCGGCCCCTTCGCAAATCATCCGCGTGATTCAACCCGGTGTCTTCGACGTTCAAGCAAGCGAATTCATCGTGCGAATGAGGGCGTGGGGAGTTGGTTTTCCTCAACGGGGACAACCGGGGTACGATCAGGCTCTTTCTTTTACCGAAAGCAAACTTGTTTCGACACGCCCCGAGTTCAGGATCAAAAGGGAGTTCGATGAGAAGAATCTCAAGGTCGCGGAAATTTTGCTTTTGGATGGAAGTTTGAATTTTAGCCGCGATGCAATCGGTTTGGGAGTCGGGTGGCACTTGGAAAAGGAAACAAACCGGTACGGTCCGTTCTTGCTCGCCCAATTGAAGGCAAAGCGCTCGAATGCGGGAGTTTGGGCCAATAATTTCAACTACTCCCAAATCGTCGATCCGCTTGCCCGTCCCAGCCCCAACCTTCCCGGTTTGTTGAACCGGCGGGATACCTTTGTGCCGGGTTTGAGCTATTGGGTTACCAGTTTCGGCAAAATCCACAGGCCCGGTTGCTCGTTCTACGAAAGAGGGCGAGGGGTTCTTTCCTCCCAACCGAATGGGACGGATTGCAGGATTTGCGGAGGAAGAAAGCCCAAGTGACTTTTTCCGGTAGCGTGAATTTTCCCCTCGTTAGGTTGAGGATTTCAGTGCTATGAATAAGTTTAACGATATGTACACACCACATCTGTCCGAATTCCCCGAATTTTCCCTTGAACGCCTTTTGGTCACTTGCTTTGGCCATACCCCTTCTGCAAGATTGAGGACTTGTATCCTGATCGACCTTCCGGACCTGTCCCTCATGGTCGAGCACCGGTTTCTCGGAGAAAATGGTTTCGCCGTGCAAAAATGCGCCCACGACGTTTTCCTCAAGTTGCTGAGGGAAGGTGTCTCCGAGAAAATGGGCTATTCGTCCAATGACTTTTTTGCTTTCAAGACAACCGGGGGAAGCAACCTTGACCCGGAGGACGAATTGATCGATTGCGACGGTAACTCGCTTACCTTCACGGAGGACGTCTGTCCGAAGTACGACCTGATATTGGCCATCACCGACTTCTCGCTGACCGCCCCCTTGACCGCCATGGCCAAGGAGTACGGTTTTCGTGGAGCAACCCTCCACGGCGTCAACGACGTCATTCTCAAGTCAGGCCTTTCGGTTGATTACGAGATGGTCAGCAGACAAGCCGAGTTGTTCCGCTCGGTTTTGGACAAGGCGGATGCCTTTGAGTTGGATTTCGAAAGCCTTGGATCCGAATTTACCCTCAGAATCGAATGCGATGCTCAGAATGCGCAAAAAAGTCATGGCCTTTGCCCTCCTGGCAAGCCGGACGTGGCGAACCTGCCTGCGGGAGAGGTTTATTTCGTCCCCAAAGGCGCGTCAGGATCTTTTCCTTTCCGCTTTCCGGACGGAACCTTGGCCTGCATGAAGGTTTCCGACGGAGCAATTGTCGAAGCCAGTTTGCTGCACGGAGAAGAGGAGCTGGTGAGAGAAAGAAACCTGCAACTCAAGCAAGATCCGGCGACCGGTATCATCGGCGAATTGGGTTTCGGTACCCAATTGCTTCCGTTTTCCGGCAAGGACATCCAAGACGAGAAAATTCTTGCCACTTGTCACGTGGCGACCGGGCGGAGCGATCACTTGGGCGGTTCGCTTACTCCCGACCTTTTCAATTCCCGAGAAAATGCCTCTCATGACGATATCCTTTACGCTCCCACGAAAACCCCGGAAATAATCGTTTCTCAAGTGAGAATGCACAAGAACGGAGAAGTTTTTCCCATTTTGGAAAATTTCGAACCTACTCCGTTTCTTTTGGAAAGGCTTGAACCCGAATACCCCGTGGAAAGGTTTGCCAGTGGCGTTTCATAGGACAATTACCTTGATCCTGGCGACTTGTTTCGTCTTCTCCTCCATGGCATGGGCTTTTCGGTCCGTGCCTCGCGCCCCCCGCGCTCCATCCGTCAGGCAAGTCCGTCCCGTCCCAAGTTTTTCGAATTTCAAGAGGGCGCCCCGCGCGCCCAGGGTCCCGATCTCGACCAAGGCGCGCTTTGCCCCTAGAGCTCCCCTCCCGAAAAGTGTTACCCTGGTAAAGAGACCTCCCCGAGTGAAACGCGCCAAGCCCGTACGGATGGCTCCTCGGGTCACGCGAGCGCCCACCGCCAAACGGGTTCCATTCGTTCGGGCTGTCCCCAAGCGCAGGTAGTTTTCTCTTCTCCATTTTTGCGGTTTGTTCACCCGCTCCCGCAGAGTTTGTTAAAAGTTGCTTTTTCATTATTTTTCTAGGACATTGACTATATGTCGGAGCAGCCCAATCCACATGCTCTTTTTCCTCCAAGGACTTGGTTTCGTCAGCTTTTTCTGCTGACCGTCTTTCTGTTGGCTGATTTTTCGTCAATCGGGAGCGCCCAAGCCTTCGATGGACAGGTTACCCATGGCTTTTCACTTGAGTGGGACGGAACGTCTTTTCAAGTCGTCGGTTCTCCCGGGCAGCCTTTTCCCAGCCTGACCTTATACGAGAATCAGTACTACGTCTTCGATAACAATTCCACGAATGGGGCTGTCCTTGCCATTGGGGAAAACAACCAGTCTTCCTACGGCAAACCGGACGTTTGGAACAACCTGGCCCTGATGGATGAATATGCCCTTGTGGTTGCGGACTCGAACACCTCGGGCACTCTCCACTATTTCAACCCCGACCTGAACGCGAGCACCGGTCAGTTGATTGTCCTTCCCTATGATTCCGGACTCGTTCACCCCGACCTCAGCCTGGACGACTCTCGGTTTGGTCATGCCGTGAAGGTAAACGATTGGAACCAAACCATAGTGGGAGCCCCCGGTCAGGAAACTTTGGACGGCGCTCTTTACGTCTTTGACCGGGAAGCAAACGGCAGTTTGACCCAGCGTCAGTTGCTTTTGCCTGCTCTCGCTGACGGTCAGCTCGGAGCGGCCCTGGATACGGACGCTGAATTTCTCGTGGCGGGAGCTCCTGACGAGACCGGGTTTCAGGGGAAAGCCTACCTGTACAGGAGGGAGTCGAACGGCAGTTACGTCTTTTGGGAAAGCCATGCTGCGCCAGTGCCAACTTTAGGTGACAGTTTCGGTTGGGGCTTGGCCATTGACGGGTCCCGGATGCTGATCGCGTCGCTCCAGCGCGAAAACACAGGAAGCGGAAAGGTAAGTTATTACCAAAAGAATACGAATGACACTTGGTCCTTCCACTCCTCTTTTTCTTCCGACGACAATCAAAGCGAGGATGAATTCGGTCACGATTTGGATTTGGATGGGGACCATTTGATTGTCGGATCTCCCTTGTCGGACGGAGACGGGAATAACTCGGGAGCTGCCTACGTTTTCGAATTCAACGGGTCCGCATGGACGCAGGCTCAAAAACTTGCCCCGTCAAGTCTTTCGGTCGACGACAAATTCGGTTATTCCGTGGCCTTGTCCGGGAACGTCGCTTTTGTCGGTGCGGTGAACGGGGACGCCAGCGTGCCGAATACGGGATGCGTATACGTTTTCGAAAAGATCTCAGGCATATGGACGGAGATGGCGAAAATCGTTCCGCCCGATCTTGTCGCCGACCAATTGTTTTCTTCGAATCTGGAGGTTTTCGACGACTTGCTCATGGTCGCAGCTCCACAAGCTGGAGAAGACGGTTTCAGTTACCTTTACCGGATGGATGGAAATTCGAGTCAATGGAAACTTCGATCTTCGCTTGATGGCAAGGCCGCTGATTCGAACAACCAAGACGTGACGTCCATTTCACTTACGAACGGCATGGCCGTAATGGGGAGCCCGGGGGACAGTTCGATCGAATCGTACGGAGGGGGTGTCGTGGTCTTTTACAACGATGCCTGGAAAAGGATTTCTTTGCCCGAATTGCGACCGATCATAGACGGAAACTCAACTCCCGTGGTTCATTTTACTGAGGTTGAGGATCTAAACTACAGCGTTCTTTATAGCTATGACCTCAACGGTTCCCATCCGTTCTCGAGTGCCCTGGTCTGGTCGATCGACGATCATAACGTCAGCTCGGGTAAGGCCCTGTTCGAACTCAATGCAAGCAGTGGTCTTCTTTCGTACAGACCTGATGGGAATTTCAGTGGAACCCATACCTTTTCCGTCTCCCTTCATGAAGGGAATCTCACGGATACCGTTCAATTGTCCGTTGTCGTAGACGGAACGCCTGACCGTCCCATCTTTATCGGCGGAGGAACGACCCCTATCGTTTTGACTAATGCGATGGAGGGAGACGAGTACAACGAAACGATTTCCGTTTTCGATGCGGATGGGGATGCCTTGAACCTTACCTTGGTTGGCGGGACGCCACCGACGAACTTCGCCATTGACGTCCACAACATTACCTTCACGCCTCTGCAAGACCCCAAGTCGGAGGGGAATTATTCTTTCGACTTGCGGGTTTCCGATGATTCAAATTCGTCCGTGCAGTCCTTTGAACTTACCGTGCTGGCAAGAAACGAACCCCCCTACATCGAGGTCAACGGCAGTCGGTTCGTGACGGACCTAAACGTCACCATACCAGAAGATTGCAACAGATCGACTTCGCCTTCTTGGTCTTCCTTTCTTCCCACCTTGGCTTATGGCGATCCTGATCCCGGTCATAATACCAGTTTGACCCTTTTCGTTCCGCCAGCAAACGGTGTGGTTGATGAGAACGCGCTCTTGGTCAAAAGCGTGATTTACGAACCAAGCGAGAATTTTCATGGGACGGATTCTTTTACCATTCGTTTGACGGACACTACCGGGATGATGAACAAATCCGTCGACCTCACTTTTCACGTAACGGTTCTTCCCGTTAACGATCCGCCCGTGATCACTTCCGTTCCTCCCGGGAATCAGGCTGCCGAGGGCAATCTTTTTTCCTACCAGCTCACGGTCATTGATCCGGATATTGGAGACTCGTTCTCGATCGGTTACTCGAATCTCCCTAGCTGGCTTACTTTCAATCCTGGCACTTTGGTCCTTTCGGGTACGCCGACTTGGTCGGATTACGAGGAGTCCGGCCCGCGCTTGATCGTCATCGATGCAATCGATCAGTCAGGGGCAAAGGGGAGTCAGGCTTTCCTGCTTGAAGTAGTCCCATCGAATTATCCTCCCAGAATCAACCAAGGAGATTCCATTACGGTTCAGATCAACGAGGATTCGAACTTTTCGGATTGGCCCAATCCGGATATTTCCGCCAACGATCAAGATGAAACTCTCGGTCAGTTGACCTGGATCCTCGCGACCGCGCCCCTTCATGGCGAGGCAATCGTTTCCGGAAACGGCACCCAGCCGGACGTTTTTCAATACAGACCGGATGGAAACTATACGGGTACCGATTCTTTCGTGATCAAGGTCTATGAATCGGGTGATCCCAATGCCGCGGATTCCATTTTGGTGCAGGTGTCCATTTTGCCGGTCGACGACGCACCTGTCTTCACGAGCACGACCTCGGGGATTGCGGTCAAGGATTTTCTCTTCGAGTACAATGCCACTGCTTTTGACGCCGACGGACAGGAATCCATCGTCTTTACTGTGCTGAGCCCCCTTCCGTCCTGGGTTTCCTTTGTCGACGAGGGTAACGGCAGCGCCCGTTTTTCAGGTACGCCCGGTGAGTTTGACGTAGGGCAGAATCTGATCGTCGTGGAATGTCGTGACTCGACGAATCTTTTTTCTCAGCAAGTGTTTTTTCTCAAAGTGATCAAGGAGAACACCAATCCCGTCATCACGCAAGGAAGCAGCATCAGCTTTTCGGCTACCGAGGACACGACGTGGGTGGGAGACGGTTTGTTGACCGCTACCGATTCCGACTGGCAAGATCTGTATTGGAACGTCGCGAGCAATCCTGCTCACGGATCGGTCGTAGCCGAAGGAGAAGGAGGGAGTATCGTCCGCTTGGAATACGTCCCCGACGCGAACTATTCGGGGCCTGACTCCTTCGAGATTAGCGTCAGTGATGGCGTTGGATCGAGCAAGATCGTGGTTGATCTCGATGTCCAGAACGTTGACGATGCCCCGGTTTTCTCGGTTTCCCCCGCCAGCCAAAGCATTGTGGACGGCAACTTGCTCAACTTGTCTTTCGTTGTCTACGATGCAGACGGATTGAGCGGAATGACACTGACTTCCGTCCTTCCGGCTTGGCTGTCTGCGGATTCCTCCAACCTGACTTCGAATGGCAGTATCCTTGTTCATGGTACGCCCGCAGTGGCCGACGAGGGTCAACACTCGGTAAGCGTCACCGTTACCGATTCCACGGGCTTGTCGATAAGCGTGAGCTTGGTCGTGACGGTCGAGGTTCATAATTATCCGCCGAGTATCAACGCCTCTGATTTCAGCGTTCAAATGATCGAGGATCGTCTCGACACTTGGTTTGCCCCCGTACTCTCCGCGAGTGATCAGGAAACCAATGCGGCGTTCCTCAAGTGGAGCGTTTCGCAAGATCCGGTTCGAGGCACCGCTTGGTTTGTTACGGAAACCGACCCTTTGTCGCTTACCTACGTGCCGGATGGAAACTTTTCCGGAGCAGACGTTTTCGTCGTGACCGTAACCGATGGGGGGGGCATCCATTCGTCGCCACCCAAGTCCGACAGCGCGAACTTCTCGGTGGAAGTTGCGGCAGTGAACGATCTTCCCGTCTTTACCTCGACCCCTACGACCGATACGTCGGACGGCACTTACTCATGGAACGATGAGTCGGAATACCTCTACAGGGTAAGGGCTTACGATTCCGATTGGGATTGGCAAACCCTCGAGTTGAACGTGACCTCGGTTCTTCCCGACTGGCTGACTTTTCGGCAGGATTCCAATGGGACGGGTTTGCTTTGGGGTACCGGGGCCGTCAAGGACAAGGGGACCTACCGGATTGAGTTCACGGCGACCGATTCAAACGGTACCTCGGTCAAGCAGGTTTTCGATCTGGTTTTGCGCATCGACAACTATCCACCCGTTTTCAAAAGCCTGACGACGAACGAGGAAATTCCAGAATTGATTGTTTATCTGGATGAGGATTCGCAGGCGGGAGGGGTTCGGGGCTGGGTTACGCCTCAGGATTTTCTCGCCGAGGATCCTGATCCCGAACTCCAGGTCCCCGCCCGGGACTTGGAATGGTCCCTGGGGAGTCTCCCCGTTAGCTTTGCACAGGTGGAGGTAAACGGGACCGGTTTGCGCCCACAAGTCTTCGATTACAAGGTCTTTGCCGATTATTTTGGTAGCGATCTTTTTCACCTGAAGGCTTTCGATGGACACAGGTATGCCCAACTGCCCGTTCGGGTGCAAGTACGTCCCGTTCCGGACTATCCCTCCTTTGCCTCATCGATCCCGAGCGAGCTCTATGGAAAAGTCGGAGCTCTCTTGTCATTGCCGTTGACCACACGGGACCCGGACGGCGACAGTCGCAAGATCGAAGTTGTCGGACTACCTGGCGGGGAAGAGGGCTTTTGGCTTGGGATCTCCGACCTGAACGAGTCAAGCGGGACGGCTTCACTGCAAGGGGTTCCTCCCCGCGGGATTCAGGGGAAGGTTTACCCGATCGCATTGATCGTTACCGACAGTACGGGCAGGTATGCCACCGTCAATTCAAAGCTGATCATTGATGGCGAGAACCGTTCCCCGGTCATTCGCGGATCCCAAACCGTCAAATTGGCGTTTGATCAATCCGGCAACTCGAAGGCATCGGACTTGGCTTCCATCCTGGCGACCGATTTGGACGGAGATACCATGACTTGGTCCCTGTCACCCTTGTCGGGACACAAATATGGTGTGCCCGAAGTCAGCGGAACGGGGCCGAGGCCAACCGTCCTCAGTTATGCGGCCTATGGTTCTCAAACTGCAGATTCCTTTACCATACGGGTTTCCGATGCAGAGAGCTACGATGAACTCAAGGTCATCCCGCTCATCGTGACGTCTCATTCTTCCGTTCAAGTCGATTTTCCCACGGATCACGATACGGCGGAGGCAGGGACCGCGTACTCGAACTACTTTTCCTTGTCCGGGTTGAGCGATTACACGATTATCGATGCAACCTTGGGAGCAGGTCCGTCCTGGTTGCAGGTCAGCAAGATTTCTCAAGGTCTTTTTCGGTTGCATGGGTTTGTTCCATCGGGCGTATCGGGTGATTTTGAAATCCAGCTTGTCTTTGCCGAGGGAGGGACCGAGTTGTCCAGAGAAAGTCTCGTTTTAAAGGTCACTTCTTCGTCAGTGCCAAGTCTTTCCTTGCAAGGTGACGATTTTGTCAGGCTGAGGAAAGGGGGCATCTTCACCGACCCCGGATATCAGGCGAAATCGTCGAGTGGCGAGGACTTGTCCGGTACCGTTGTCTTTCAAGGGGAAACCGGGGCAACCACCGTTGGCGTCCATAGACTCCGGTACCAAGTGAGCGATCCTCAAGCAGGCAGTGAAGTCTCATCAATAAGGTTTTTGCAGGTAAGCGAGGGGAATTCAACCGTTGCCGTGTCTTCCCTGACCCGCCTGGACCCGAGGGTGGCAAAGGGCGTTTTGCCCACGAGTGGCAACACCTTGGTTTGGGGAGAAGGTAAAAACGGGGAGACCGTTTCCGGGAATTCAAATGCCTATGCCTTCCTTTCCACGATCGATTCGAACGGAAGTTCTCTTGCAGTGGAGTTTTTCCAGTCTCTTTCCGGGCAGGAAGTCACGATCGAGGACTGCGCTGCATCGACTGACGGTTCCTTTTTGATTGCAGGGGTCTACAAGGGGAACCTGAGCTACGGGAGTTATCGACTTGCCGGGAAGGGGGAGCATAACGTTTTCATTGTCAAACTTGACCAAAACCTTGGCCTGATTTGGAGCAAGACCTTCTCCTGCACGGGGAATTTGCAAAATTTGAAAATTACCGATTTCACCGGTAGTGATATTCTTCTGGGGGGGGCGTTCTCGGGGTCTCTTTCCACCGAAGCAGGCGTATTTTCTTCCGTTGCCGAAAAGGATCTTTTCGTCGCCCGCATGAACCATTCCGACGGCACGATTTCATGGCTCAAAAGATTTGGCGGGGCCGGGGACGATTCGATACGCGCCCTGAAATCGGAAGGGGATTTGATTTACCTGGCCGGGGGCGTAAGGAAAACGGGGGCAGAAGAATATTCATTCGTTTTCGAGCTTGATCGGAACGGGGTGGCCTTGAACTCCTCCTCATTCAAGGGACTGTATGGAAATCAAATTGTCGACTTGGACGTGGGGGGTGGCCGAATTTATCTCTTGGGAAGTTTTGAGACCAGCATCGAGCTGGCTGGCAAAACCTTGAGTTCGTCAGGCAGTTCGGCATTCGTCTTGTCCCTGAAGACCGGCTTGACTCAGGAATGGCCATCCGTATTGGCCAGTCAAGGAGAGCCCCTTGGGGTAGAAACGGATGCTTTTGGTTTCCCCGTTTTCCTTGCCCGGTTCAAGGACAATTCGATCATCGGAGAAACTGCCCTGAACTTGATCTCCGCAGGACAGGGTGATTTGCTTCTGGCAAAATTGAACAAGGATGACGGATCCTTTCTGTGGCACAAGCAACTGGGTGGGGTGGGGGATGAAAATGCATCGGACTTGAAAACCGATCTTCATGGCAAGATTCTTACTCTCGTGAATACCGACCGGCCTTTCACCGCAGATGGACTTGATTCCGGTGAGGGAAGCCTTTTCCTGGCAACCGTCGAATCCGTGCAGAAACCATTCTTTACCGGGGGTGTCGACCTGAACTTGACCAAAGGAAGAAGTTTTTACAGGGAAATTAATGCCACCGCTCCTTTGGGGTTTGCCCAAATGCAACTGCTGGGGGCTCCGCCCTGGGTCTACCTCAAGGATGACCGGAATGGCAGTGGGATTATCGGAGGAATCGTTCATCCCGAGACAAACGAATCGATTGATTTCATCATCCGGGCCTTTGATGCGGACGGAGGGTATGCGGACTTGAACGTCAGTTGCTCCATTTCGGATAACAATCAGTCTGCGGGAGCCTCGAATCAATTTCCAAGCTTTTCGGCATCTGTCGATCTTGGGTCAAACGTCATCTTGTCGGATGTCGGCGATTGCGGGTCGGGCAAGTATCTTGTCTGCGGCAAGTTTGCCGCTACCCTTGCGGTTGGGTCTCACAGTGCCATTTCTGCGTCCGGTTACGATGGGTTTGCCCTGAAAGTCGATTCGCAAGGACAGGTCGAGGACCTTCTGCATTTGGCTTCCGATGGGGAGGTTACCCCGGTTGCGTCAGCTAGGGACGATGATGGAACCATTCACCTGACTGGCTACTTTGCGGGCAAGCTTTCGGTTGGCTATCTGGAAATCGAAAGCGCGGGTCAAAACGACGTCTTCGTGGTGAGCTGGAGCAAAGAGGGGAATTTGCTCAATTTGCAAAGCTTCGGAGGTTCCGGAGACGAACGATCTACCTCCGCGATATTTCTCGACGGAGCACTCGTTATCGGTGGGTATTTCAGTGATTCCTTCCACTACGGACAAATCTCCCAGGAGTCGTCCGGCGGGACGGACGGTTTCGTCATGTCAGTCGACACTTTTGATTTTCAACAGGTCAATTGGTTTTTGCCCTTGGTTGGCTCATCCGACGGTCTTGCCAATGATTTGGAGGTTTCGCCCGATGGTTCTCTTTACCTTGGGGGCAGTTTTTCCGGTTCGGCAACGATGGGTGGCGTAGAGATCGTTTCCAAAGGGTTGTCCGATGCCTTTGTCGGGAAATTGACGACGACCGGGCAGGTCGAATTCCTCCGTTCGGGCGGCGGGGCTGGAAAAGACGAAGTCAGTTTTCTAGGCACGGCCCGAAATGGCAACTTGATCATAGGGGGTACCTTCTCCGAGCAATTCCAATGGGACAGTCAAAAACTGAGTTCCCAAGGAGCCAAGGACGTTTTTCTGGGCACGCTCTCGGCCTCGGGCAATTGTCTTAGCCTTGTCGGGTTGGGGGGAAGTGGCACCGAACAAATGAGGGAGCTCGTGGTCACTTTCGATACGATTCTGGTTCTCGGATCCTTTAATGGAAGCATGGACCTTGGGAAGGAGAATCCTTTCCTGTCCCGCGGGGGCATGGACTCCTTCGTCGCATTTTATGACCATGATCTGAAATCGCTCAGTCCCGGTATCCGGTTTGGAGACGCAGGAGACGACGTCCTGCTAGGCGGAGCAAGTGTCTTTGACGACAACTATCTCCTCGCCGGATTGTCAAAAGGAAGGCTAGGGCAAAACCTGGGGTACGATCTTTCGGGTGACGGTGGAAGCCTCCGGGCTTTCCTTTCGGTATACGGTCCGGGAGAGTTTTCACCCAAGGCGTGGCCCGAACCACCCGCTTCAGTGGCGGAGGCGAGTTATTTCGAGTATCGGTTCGATTCGGGGCCTTGGCCTGCCGGAGCGAATTTGGATCTTGCCGTAAGGGCTTTGCCGAGCTTCCTGCGGGCGAGTTTGTCCCTTGATGGAAGTGGTGTGGTTTGGGGAATGGTTCCAGAGAGTCTCGCCGGAGGCACGGATTCTCTCTTTGTCGATTTGTCGGTAGACTCCAAGCTGTACGGCAAAGTGGACCTGACCTTCGCGACCCCCATCCTTTCGTCTGGAGAAACCTTTCGCCTTGTATCCGACAGCACGAGTAGTTCCATTAGCCAATTCGAGCCCTTCTCGACCACCGTCCGCATAACCGGTTCCCGCCCACAAGACGTTCTCGTTTTTCCGGAAACCCTTCCCTCCTGGATCAAGGGTACCCGGTTGGATGCTTCCAGTTATCTTCTCGAGGGTACCCCGGAAAGTGGACACTCGGGTTCG